>NZ_QUJT01000015.1:0-74112 GCF_003480955.1 Clostridium sp. AM27-28 | reverse complement strand
GCTGTCCCGCAAAATAGCTGCGGAGATCACGAAATATGCCGCAGAGTATCAGGTAGATGTAATTGTGTTTGAGTATCTGGAAATGCAGGGAAAAATATCCGGAAAAAAGAAGCAAAAGCTTCATTTATGGAGAAAGCGGGATATTCAGAAACTGTGTGAACATCAGGCACATCGGAACAGAATTCGTGTGTTCAGGGTCAGTGCCCGGAACACCAGCAGGCTGGCCTGTGACGGAAGCGGAGTGGTAGTAAGAAACCAGGAGAACCATAGCCTATGTACCTTCCGGACCGGAAAACAGTATAACTGCGACCTGTCAGCATCCTATAATATCGGAGCGAGATATTTTATACGGGAACTTTTAAAACCCTTGCCGGAAACGGAAAGGTCTTCACTGGAGGCAAAAGTACCTGCAGTGAAGCGTAGAACCTCCTGTGTTTATGCAGATTTAAGAAAGCTTTATGTGGAAGTAAACAACTTAAAAGCGGCATAAACGCAGGCAGATATACAGCGGACTACCTGTAATGTGGAAACCAGCCGTATCCGGCATGGGAAAAGTGCGTATCCGCACAAATTCTAAGTTACTGGCGTATCCGCCGATATTTAGTCTTGCCGTTTAAAACGGCTGAGAAGCACGTGACTTTAGCCATGTGAGGTTCACTGTGGGATGGTTTAGATTTACGGCATATTTGGTGTCGGCGGTCAAGCGTCGCAGAAAAGATTATTTGCTCCAGCTTTATAAACGCAGCAGTATCGTACTGAAATAGTTGATCTCGCCCCGCTCGTTGTTCAGCACTTTCCGGGCTTTTTGAAATAGAATAGAACCCACCACCTTTACTGAAATTGACAACAGCCGCTCCAAACCGGAGCGGCTGCTATGCAAAGTTTTGACTGTACCAAGTATAACAGATATGGATTTACGGCGAAAGGGCAGGACTGTGCCAATGTAGAGACAATTTTGTGCCACCCATGTTTCTTTGAAACATTATAGCAGTGATTCCACCAGCTGATGGATGTCGGTAAATGGATTGACAGCAATTCCAAACGGTTTGCTGCTGTCATTTTGAAGATGGTATTCCACGGCTTTCCGGATCAGGCTGAGATAATCTGTTTCACCTCCGCTGGTGCGGCTTCCTACCACACGAATATCAATGTTTGTCTGACGGTTGCGGTAGTGTTCAAAATACTTAGGCTCAGTTTGAGAACCCTCCGTTACAATCAGAGTGACAGGCTTTATTTTTCTGCGTCGCTGTCCACGCTTTTCAATTTTTCCACGTGCCATTTTACAGCCCTCCCTTGATAAAGGGGATCGCACCATAACGGCCAATCAGATAGCCCTTCTCCACCTTAGCATCCTTGCGGATGGAAAAATCGTAAAGGGAGAACAGATCGGTAGCCGCTGTTTGCTCGTCTTTTTCGGTAAACCAAATCTGATCTCTCCTCAGTACATCCAGGTCAAGAAGATTGGTGTTGTGTGATGTGAAAATCAACTGGGCTCCATTTGGATTGAACTCCACACTGTTAAAAAGCGAGACCAGATGCTTTGTCAGAAGAGGATGCAGATGAGCGTCCATCTCGTCAGCGACAAGAAGGGTTCCTTCATCCAGCACCTTTTTTACAACACCGATCAGTTTGAAATAACTGTTGGTGCCATCAGATTCCTCTGCCATGTTCAGCGCGTAGGAAGAAGTATTTCCCTCTGTATCCTGTACCGTGTGAATGGCCTCAATATTGGTAAAGATATCATTACGCTGAGAAGGAGCGGATTCTGCATCACGCATCTGAAGGGATTGTATGCCAAAATCTGCAACACGCAGCATAGAGGCGATCACATGCCGGTAGTCATCCTCTTTGAGTTGTTCTGCTTCAAGGCCGTAGGCGTCTGCAACAGAATGTTTCGTGATGATCTGGCAGGAAGCAAACCATTCCAGAACTGGAATCACTTTGGAATAGCTCCAGTTTGATGCGACAGACAGATAGAGCTTGTTGGCCGAAGTGCGATCCTTGAGAGTGTTTTGTTCATCGACATCAACGGTAAAGCGAAAATCTTTTGTGTCTTTTCGCTCAAAAATGAGCGCCTGCCTGCCATTGGGATAGTAATACAGATATTCTTCGATAACAGCTTTGTCTGTTACAGAAAAGCCATACGCATAGCGGATGCCATTTGTGGTGAAGATGACCTCGAAGCTGCTGGGGCGAGAGGGTGTTTCCCGGTCAAACTTGAAAGGCGAACGATCAATGGTTTTGTGGAGCTGCTGGTTATGCGAAGTCAGCACATAATTTACCATGAACCAAAACGCATTCAAGACATTGGACTTTCCAGAAGCATTGGCGCCGTAAATCACAGCAGACTTCAAATGCTTTTTGTTTCCGTCCACAATCAGGTGCTCTGGATGTTCGTTATCCTTACTGGCAAGCAGGGATAACACGACATTATCTTTGATAGAGAGAAAGTTCTCTACACTAAATTGAATCAGCATAAAACAACCTCCTAAATCCTTGTTATAATATATTATATCCACATTTTTGTGAAAAATCAACGCAAATGAAAAATAAAAATCTGTATAGAGGATTTAATAGAACAGCCGTGTGGAGAGGATATGCGGGGATCTCTTCTTTCTTAGGAAGAATCGGCTCTTTGATTTCTTCCCCGGAATTTCCGTTACTGGGCACGTATGCGTGAACAGTAACAGTACTCAATTTTGGGGATTGCCTATAAGCAGGAGAAAACGGTATAATTGAGGAAGGCAGTTGGATATAAGAGGGACAAGTGGTGGAGATGAAAAATATTGTGAAGACGGAAAGAGGGGCGGTTGTCTGGGATATGGGATGATGCGGATGATCGATGCGGTGCATCGCCGTTTACATAAATAGATAGAGGAAATACGATGGAACTGAATTTAAGCGAACCGGGACAGAGCCGGTATCTGAGAGTATATGAATATTACAAAGAATTGATCGTGTCCGGTCAGATGAAGCCGGGAGCGAAGCTGCCGTCGATCCGTAAATGTTCCCTGCAGCTGCAGCTTTCGCGGACGACGGTGGAGACGGCGTATATGCTGCTGGCAGCGGATGGCTATATCATTTCGCGTCCGCAGAGCGGGTTTTATGTAACGGATGCGGTGCTGGCGGCTGCAAACCGGGAGGAAATAGAGCACGGTGTGCCGCATCAGGAGGAACGCCTGGAAATCCGGTATGATTTTGCGTCTTCGAATGTGGATCGGGAGAGCTTCCAGTTCGATTTATGGCGGCGCTATGTCAAGAGCGCCCTGCGCCAGGATGAGCGGCTGCTTTCTTACGGCGAACCGCAGGGAGAGCGGGAATTCCGGGAGGCGCTCTGTGCGTATCTGGGGCGCCACCGCAATGTGATCTGTACGCCGGACAGTATCGTAGTAGGGGCGGGTGTGCAGAGTCTCTTGCATATTTTGTGCCCGATGCTGCGGGAGCGGGACAGCGCATGGTTTTTTAATCCGTCGTTCCGGCAGGGACGCCAGATTTTTGAGGATTATGGGTTTCGGACCGGAGATATAAGAGAATATTGGGAAAATAATGATAGGAGGATTGAGTCCTCAAAAAAGGGTTTGTTCGGAATAGAAAAGCCAGATGTATGTGCAACAGAGATGAAAACAGGGTTATCCGAACAGATGTCAGAGGCAATGAGACATACAGGGAAAAGTGTTTGCTATCTGACCCCATCGCAGATGACAGTCTGGGGCGAGGTCATGCCGGTGGGCGACCGGATGAAGCTTTTAAAGGATGCGGCGCGCGAGGATATGCTGATTATTGAGGACGATTACAACAGTGAGTTCCGCTATTATAACCGCCCGACACCGTCCCTGCAGGGGCTTTCCGGCGGGCGGGGCGTCGTGTATCTGGGGACATTTTCAAGGCTGCTTCTGCCATCGATCCGCATGAGCTACATGGTCCTGCCGCCGGATCTGCTGAAGCGGTATCAGGAGCGGGGGCGTTTTTATAACCAGACGGCGTCCAAGGCAGAGCAGATTGCCCTCTGCCAGTTTATCCGGGACGGACATCTGGAAAGTCAGATCCGAAAGTCCAAGAAATTGTACGCGGCAAAGGCAAAGTGTTTGTGTGATGCGGTGCGGCGCATTTTTGGAGAAAAAGCGCGAACGCATCTGGGCGATGCCGGTTTTCTGGTTCTCATGGAGCTTGACAGCCCGCTTACATCGGCGGAAATTGCCGGGCGTGCGGCACAGGCAGGCGTCGCCGTCCGCCCGGTGGAGTCGGTCGGGAGTCTTTTGGAAAAACAGGAGCATCATTTTCAAGAGGGATATCCGAAGCTCCTGTTGTCCTGTGCCTCGATGGGGGCAGAGCGGTATGAGGAGGCGCTGGAGGTGCTGAAAGAGGTAGTGTATAAGAAAGAAAAATAGAAGATAGATATAGAAGTTAAAATGTCCGCATAAACCACAGCCAGTACCCGGAACCATCCGGGCAGTTGTGGGTATGCGGACATTTTATGCGACATTCTTACCCGTTTTTCTCCTCATGCGGCAGCCGGTTCCGGAGCAGCCGCTTTTTTAATTCACTCCAGTGAAATGGAATTAGCGGGTAAATATAACTTTTTCCGGCGATTGTCCGGTTAAAGACAAGGCAGCCGACGGCAATGAGTGTTCCGGCGATGAAGCCCCAGAGATTGAGGAAAAAGGTCAGAATCAGGAGCAGGACGCGCATGAATTTGAGTGCGTAGCCGAGTTCGAAGCTCGTCATCGAGTAGTTGGCGATCGTGACGAACGCCATATAGAGCATCGTCTCGCTGTTGAACCAGCCGGATTTGACCGAGTATTCTCCAAGCACGATACCGGCGATGACACTGAGCGGTGTCGTCAGCATGCTGGGGGTGTTGACTGCCGCGAGCCGCAGACCATCGATGGCAAATTCCAGGATCAGAAGCTGATAGATCAGCGCTACATGGATCTCGTCGGTGACACGGATAAAAGCGAGCCATTCCGGGATCCAGCCGGGATTCTGCATAAAAAGCAGCCACAGCGGTGTCAGAAATAAGGTCAGGAAAAAGATGACCGTCCGCGACAGGCGCAGATAGGTGCCGGTCAGCGGTGGAAAATAGTAGTCGTCGGCTTCCTCGATGATATCGAAAACAGAGGATGGCAGAATCATTGCGGATGGCGAATTGTCCACCAGAATGATGATATTTCCTTCCAGAATCGAGGCAGCGGAGGTATCCGGACGCTCTGAAAAACGAAATTTTGGGAACGGATTGAACCATTTGTGCGGATAAATACATTCGGCAAGGCTTTCCTGGTTCATCGAGAGGGCATCGACATGCACTTTTTGAATCCGGGTGCGGATGCGGTTTAAAAGTTCGGTGTCCACCCGGTTTTCCATGTAGCAGATGGCGATATCGGTGTGCGAACTTTCCCCAATATTCATGATTTCCATCCGCAGCTTCGGATCGCGGATGCGCCGCCGGATCAGAGCCGTATTGAACACAAGCGTTTCGACAAAACCATCGCGCGAGCCGCGCAATACCTTATCCTTTTCAGGTTCGCTGACTCCGCGGGCGGGATAGGTGCGGCAGTCTATTGTGAGTGCCTGTGCATACCCGTCGATCAGAAGAAAAGGAACACCGGAGAGAAGCTGGATAATCAGCGCGTCCGAATCCGTTTCCAGCCCGATTTCGCCGTAGGCGAGGTAGAGGGCGGCAAAATCGTTTGCATTGTCAGGCATCTGGGCGGTTTCAATGCTGCTCATCGCCTGCAGCACTTTTAAAAGCGTATCGTCCTTGGTAAAACCATCAATACAGTAGAGGCAGGCATCGCGCCCGCCGATCATCAGGTTCCGATCTACGACATCAAAACTGATGTCCGGTCGGAGCTTTTTTTGAAAAAAAGTCCGGTTATTTTCAATGGATGAAGAAATCTGCATCGTGTAAATCTCCTATCAGAGAAGCCAATATCAGTGACCGCGAAGGGACTGGAATGGGACAAAATGTTTACAGATGGAGTATGTGCGAAAAGGATAAAAATATACGAAATGAAGCAAATGGATAAAAATTCTCAAAATATGTTTTTTTAAAATTCATGACAAGCGAGGCAATATCAGGGAAAAAGGCGGAAAAATCGCTGCAAAATGAGACTTAACATGTGCTGAATGGAAAAAGAAATTTGCATGTTAGTTTTAGCAACTAAAAAACCAATGCTTTATTGAGAATAAAATTCGATTAAAAAATAGATAAAAATTCTCATTTTTAAACAGATTTAAATAATTGACAGATTTTATTGGATTAGTATATACTAACCTCCTCGGCCGCCTGAGTTAGGAATGCCTAATCCGGTGCAGAGAGTAAGATATTACAAAAGATTATATGGAGGAATATGTATGAAAGGTAAGGGAAGATCCCGGCAGGCAATTCTGGCAGCGGTGACCGTGTTAGCGGCGGCGCAGGCAGGTACTGCTTATGCTTCAACCGGACCGGCATCGGAGTCCGGAGTACAGACCGGCGCCTGGATTCAGGAAGGACAGGACTGGAAATATCAGGGAACGGACGGAACGCTCAAGACTGGATGGGTCAAGACCGAGAGCGGCTGGTATTATCTGGATCCGCAGACCGGACGGATGATGACTGGATGGATCACCGTCGATGGACGCCGGTACTATATGAACACAACTGCCGATGGTGTGGAAGGACAGATGCGCCGCGGCTGGTGGAAGGATAATGCAGGAAAATAGTATTTCTTCAGCACTGCATCTGATGGAACGGAAGGTATGACCGTGACCGGATGGCAGTGGATTGATGGAAAATGCTATTATTTTGATAACTTGAGTGCAGAAAACTATGGTCAGATGCACACCGAAGGTCGGACGCCGGACGTCTACAGCGTCAATGCGGATGGACAGTGGGGCAATGAAAATGGAGAGGTCCAGACCCGTGCGGATAGAGGTTACGCGAGCAGCCCGGCAGCAGACGGCAACGGAAGCAGCGTATCAGGAGGCGGTTCGGGGAATTCCGGCAGTTCCGGCGGCAGCCATTCGGGGGGCTCTGGAAGCAACAGTAATTCTGGAAATAACAGTAATTCTGGAAATAACAGTAATTCCGGAAATAACAGTAATTCTGGAAATAACGGTAATTCCGGGAATGACGGAAATCAGAATGGCGGAAATGCCGGAGATAACGGAAACACTGAAAATCCAGACAAGCCGCAGATGGTTTCGCTGGTAGATGAGACGAAGACAAAGCTTACCGAAGTAAATTCCTTGGGCTGGTGGCTTCCGATCGCATTTGATGAGGGATACAATGCAGGCAATACGGTCGTTAAGGTCGATGGAAAAGATGTAACCAATCTTTTAACTCCGATCACAGATGACGGACGTATGGCAAAACTGGCGCTTCTTGGCACACCGGGCAAAGTAACCGTCAGCAGCAAAGAAGATGCAGCAAAGGAAGAGACGGTGGTTCTGAGCAATGAGAGCCAGGAAGATGCTGTATATGAGGAAAACGACGGCTATCTGCCTGAGAAGATTCTGACGCATGAGCCGGTTGCTTACTGGGACTATTATCTGACCAATTACGATGAAAACGGAAATGCCCGCATTTCTCCGAAAAAGACTACGTATAACTTGAATGAAGAGAAACAGACTCATCCGAGCTATTCGCCGGATGCGGTTCTTCCAAAAAATGGAAAAGCAGCCGTTACCATTCTGTTTAACTATAATACAGATGAGGAAAAAGAGTGGTTTGACGGCATCCGCAAACTGGAACTGGTTGAATACAATGAGCAGAAGAACACAATTAATTCGAGTCTCGTATTTGACAGTGAAAAGAATGTGGCGCACGGACAGGGACGCGTTGGACAGCTGACTATCCAGACAGGACAGAGCAATTTCTACAATAATGGACGTTATTATGTGCGGGTTGTATCGTCGGCAGGCGGTTCCGCGCTCGTCCCGATTCATGTCGTCAATGAGACAGTACCGACGCTGGAGCTTAAGGAAACACCGCAGTCCGGCAAGAATCTCCATTTTGCAGTCAGCGATCTGGTATATGCAATTGAGACACCGATCGAGCGTGTGACCCTGGAAGATCCGAACGGAACAGTAAGCGACCTTAAGATGATCGATGACTGGTATCTCTACAGCCAGGATTTATTTGTTCTGTACAATGATAATACAGACCATCTGCCATACAAGGGCAATTACAAGATCACTGTATATGCAAATGGTTTCCGGTCATTCTCCAAGAGCTTCAAGGTGACAACGGGCGCAGAGCCGGTAAAAGAGAAGGAACAGACCAATGGCCAGAAAATGGCGGCATACGGATTCGACGGTATCAGCACCGCATCGACTGGTTCCAGCGGAAGTGGAAGCTCCAGCGGCAGCAGCTCAGGAAGCTCTGCAATCTCTGCAAACCTGATTTTTGATTCAGATCTGCTTGTAAATGCACATCTCCTTGAACAGACCAAGATGGAAAATGATGCGTCCAAGGCAGTGATGGAGTGGTGGTACAATGCGATTCCGGATGCAGTCTTTGATACTGGAGATGATGATTTCTTCAGATGGACAGACTACGTAAATAAGAGCGAGAATCAGAAATACGAAGAGAACAGAATGCTTCCGTTTGCAGATTACCGTGAAAATGGAGCACTGGATCCGAACCATCCGGCAACGGCAAAAGAGGTTCTCGAAGATGGTCTGCTCGGCGATATCCAGTACAATGGAAACTTCTCCCGTCAGGATGCACCGGCGATTACAGTTGTACAGAACAAAGAGGGCGATCCGGTAGTCCTGCGGACAGAGGATACAGAGTATATCGAAGCGGTTCAGAGTATCGTTGTCAACGGAAACTGGCAGGCACTCAGCAAGGATAAATATTCCATCGACAAAGAAGCTGGCACCATTACCATTAATGCGGATGTATTCAAGGCTGGTGAGGAGTACAAGCTGACCGTTGATGCAACGGGATATAAGAGCCAGAGTATTGCATTTACATATAATAAGGTGCTGGAGAGTGATCTGGCGCTGAAGGTTGATTATGCGGATGCTAAAAATGCATTTTCAGCAAAGAAGACAGTAGATGGAAAGAAAACATACTACTTTGCAGATGCTGAATTTACCGTTGAGGGCAGCGAGGGAGATTTCTTGAAGAACCTGAAATCTGTTACTCTGCTTTCTGATGAGGAGGATGCTGTTGAGAGAAATATCTACAAGAAAGGCGTGTCCAGCAGCAACGAGGTTTACTATGAAGTATCCGGGGATGGCAAGAAGCTGATTCTCCATCAGGTTCAGCCGGGAAGCTATAAGCTGACTCTTCGTTCGAATTATTACACAGAGGCCCTGAGATGTGAATTTGTGGTTGAAAAGGAAGAGGAAGAAATTAAGGAAGAGATGGCAGCTCCAGAAGTAGTGGAGTTCAGCAAACATAAAGCCAGCTGGTCATTTGATCCAGATTTTGGCCGTGCTTCTTTTAAGGCTTCAAAGGGAACGAGTGTAAAAGATTACTTGGCTAAGATTACATCCGTGAAAGTTGGAAATAAAGAGTATACGAAAGCAACTTACAGCCTTAGTTCGTATAACCCTACATGGAAGATGACAGATGCAGATGATCCATATAACAATGTACAGGAGTTTGATTGCATCGATTTCACTTTAGACGGTTTCAGCACCGAAGAAAGCACCGACGTAACGATCCAGGCAGAAGGATACGAAGAGCTTACCTTTACAGTTACAAAGGATATGAAGTTAGCGGGTGACGAAGAGAAACTGCTTCCAGCACCGAAGCTGACAGGCAACACTACGGTTGATGAGGGAGAACCGCTGGTTCTGACTGGTGATGAAGAGTATCTGAAAGCAATTAAGTCTGTAAAAGTAACTGGCAATGATGAGGAGGAAGATGTTGCACTTGAATTTGCAGTAAATGGTACAACATTGACAATTCAGACAAGCGCACTGGATAGTGGTCTGAATGAGGTTGTGATCGAAGCAAAAGGTTACAAGAATCAGTCGATCACGGTTACAGTTGAGAGCCAGAAAGCAGATACAGAAATTGAGGTTTCCAGTGTTGTAAAAGAGAGTAGTTGGACAGGAGATTATTTACTGATTCGCTTCAATGGAGTTGAGGGAGAAAAGTTAAAAACCTTCTTAAAGGAGATTGATTCGGTTGCGGTAAATGGAACAGAGTATAGCAAGGCATCCGTTTCCTCGTTCCTTGGAAGTGGGGAGTTTGCACCGCATGCAACGGATACATCTTATAGCAATGATAATTATGATTGTTTAAAGGTTTCAGCGTCCGGATTGAGTGAAGAAGAGGATAATGAAATTCTTATCTACACTAAGAATAACGGAACGATTGAGTGCAAACTTGATAAAAACTGGAAATTAATCAAGGAATCCAAAACGCTTCTTGCCGACGAAGTCCTCCCAAGCGAGATCGTCACCACCCCAACCGAGGGAGTAACCACACCGGAGCAAACACCGGCAGAGCCGAAGACGAATGACGAAAACAAGGCAGATGTACCGGATGGCGATAAGAAGAACGAGACAGACGATGCGAACAAGGCACCGGAAGTAGACGAGGACAAGAAAGAGGATTCGGACGAGTCCAAGGATACTTCGGATGAGAAGAAAGACGAAACTTCAGATAAAGGCGATGCTGACAAGGATGATTCGAAAGATGAATCCGGCGAAACTGGTGACGATTCCAAGAAGAATGAAACGGACGAATCTAAGGACAATGATTCCAGGAAGGATGAGACCGGTGGCGTAAAAGATGATACTTCTGATAAGGAAGAATCCGACGGCGGTAAAGGCGATGCTTCTGAGAAAGAAGAGTCTGTTTCCGAAGAAGAGTAGTTGTATTTAAAGGAGTAAAAATTGAAACAGAAGTGGTGGATTTTATTAACCCTGCTGCTGTGTGGCTGCGGTGTTTCATCGCAGCCGGATCAAACGGGGGCGGTCCAGAATGACCGTCCTCGTTTATCTGCGTCTACGGAAGAGACGGCAGAAAATGTGGCAGTAGTAGAAAAAAACGAAAATTTAGAGAAAAATCCCTCAAATTCGAACCAGAATCCGGGAGAAGGGCAGAACTGGACGGTGTTTGCGATGGATACTGTGATGCAGTTTGACGCCTACGGCGGAAGCACGGATTTGCAGGAAAAAGTGAAAAGGCGGGTGGAAGAGCTGGAAGGGGAGTTTTCGACAACGCAGGAAAACAGCGATATTTTCTATCTAAATCAGGAGAAAACAGCGAAACTTTCCGAAGATACGCGTTATCTGATGCAGGAGGCGCTGGTGCTGGGAGCAGAAACAGATGGTGCGCTCGATATTTCGATTTATCCGGTTGTGCAAAGCTGGGGATTTACAACGGGAAATTACCGGGTCCCCAGTGAGAGCGAGCGGGAAAGCCTGCTTAAATCGGTCGATTATCGTCTGGTCGGTTTAGAAGCAGATACGGCATCGATCGAGCCAGGAATGATGGTGGATCTAGGCGGTGTCGGAAAAGGATTTACCGGAGATGAGGTGGTAAAGACTATGAAGGAGGATGGCGTGACGAGTGCACTGTTCAGTCTTGGAGGCAATATCCAGACGATCGGAACAAAACCGGATGGCGAGAAATGGTATGTCGGTATCAAGGATCCGGAGAGCGACGGCTATCTGGGCGGAGTCAGGGTGCAGGATGAGGCGGTCATTACCTCCGGCGGCTATGAGCGCTATTTCACGGATGATGACGGAACAATTTACTGGCATATCATGGATCCGTCCACTGGGACGCCGGCGCAGAGCGGGCTGATTTCTGTGACAATCATCGGACCGTGCGGACTGCGCTGCGATGGGCTTTCGACCGCCCTGTTTGTCATGGGACGGGAAAAGGCAGCAGCACATTGGGCGGCGCATCAGGACTATGAGGCAGTCCTGGTTGACGAGAGCGGCACGATCTGGCTGACGCCGGGCTTAAAAGACCGATTTATTCCGGTGGATCAGGGGGAGACGCGGGAGATTCGGATATTGTGATTCTGGAACAGATCTAGTATAATGAGCAGAGAAAAGTGCATGCGAGTCAGATTTACAATTTATAACGAAGAGGTCGAAAATACCGTGAATGATAGATTGAAAAAGAAGCTTCTTTGCTTTGAGCGCGCTCTCTCCACATTGGAAGGATACGAGGGATGGATGATAGGCACAACTACACTTCATCTGGACTGGCAGCCCAAACAGGGGGAGAATGAGTTTTGCCATACCAAATTAACTCCAGAAATCATCAAAAAAGGCCGTTCGGCAATCCGGGTCCGCATAGCGGCAGCGGAGGAGGAAAAGGAACGGGAAAATGAGGAGATGGAAGTGCTGCTGGTAAAACCGCGCCAGAGCGTCCTTGTCCCGGAAAAAGAGAAAATGCCGCTCATGAAAGCAATTACGGAACTGGGAAGTGAGGATGATGATACGCTGGCATTTAGCCGCAGCCAGATGGAAGAATATCTTCGGGAGGCGGCAGATACCAATCCGATCCATCAGGGAGAAGCGGCAGTTCTGCCGGGGTTTCTTGTTATGAATGCCTGCCTGCTTCGTCTGTGGAAGAAGGGCTGGATGAAGGGACAGACCGCTCTGGAAGTACGTTTTCTTGCCCCACTTTGTCCTGATGAGGAGGTATATCTGTCGGATTCGGGGCAGGAGGGAAGAAACGCGGTGTATCTGAGAACGAAGCAAGAGGGAAAGGAAATTCTTTCGATTACAGAAAAATAGGGATGCCGATGATAAAGTGGGTGCAGAGGAGCTATGGGTGCATATGTAAACCATTTATAAAAACAAGGTTGACAATCCACTGAAATTCCGATATACTCTTTTCTAGCAAAGATTCTCTGTGTGTGATTCATAGGAAAATGCATTACACGGCTTAGAATTTTATCACTGAGGAGGTATATATAATGAGTTCAGAGACAAGTGCAGTGAACGTACACGGCGCATGGAGCGCGAAGCGGCTTACACTTTTGGCGATGATGCTGGCTCTTATCAGTGTGTCTTCGTATATTGCGATTCCGCTTCCGTTTTCGGATGCAAAGATCACAGCGCAGACGATGATTGTCAACCTGATCGGTCTGCTGATTGCACCACAGGATACCATTTTAGTTATGGCGAGCTGGCTGCTGTTAGGCTTATGCGGCGTGCCGGTATTCAGCGGCGGAAGCGCAGGACCGGGAAAACTGCTTGGACCGAGCGGCGGTTACTATATCGGATTTCTGGTTGTAGCGTTTCTGATTTCCCTGTTCTGCCGGAAATGGAAAAATGTTGCATTCCAGACAGCGTTCCTGATTGTAGTTGGTATTCCGGTGATTTACGCATTCGGTGCAGGCTGGATGAAACACGTGACCGGACAGCCGTGGGGTGCAGTTATCGTGCAGTCGATAATTCCGTTTATTCCGCTGGACATCGTTAAGTGTGTGGCAGCGGTAGCACTTGGAAAGGCGCTGAAGCGGACGGGCTTATTTGGAAATTAGATAGAAAATAAAGATGGGATGTGGTAGTGAACAGAATCAGCCTTTTAGTGCAGAAATGCAGCCAGGAGGCATGAGGAGTCCGTTGCCGCATCCCTTTAATTTTAATTAGGAATAGAAGAAAAACAGGAGAAAAGTATGAATCACGTATATATTCTGGGCGGTTTGCGCAGTTACATCGGGGTGAAAGATGGAATGTACCGTCATATCCCGGCGGAAAAGCTGGGGGCGGAGGTGCTGCGGGAGGTGGTTTCGCGATTTGAGCTTCCAACCGATGCGATCGACTATATAATAGGAGGAAATGCGGTCGGGGGAGGCGGCAATATCACGCGTCTGGCGGCACTTTCGGCAGGGTTTCCAGAGCGGATTCCGGCGGTTACTTTGGATCTGCAGTGCGGGTCGGCGCTGGAGGCGATCAGCGCGGCAGCAGCCAAGATTGAGAGCGGGATGGCGGATCTGGTCATTGCCGGGGGAATGGAGAGTTCTTCGGTACAGCCGTACCGCATGATGTCCCCGAACCATCCGGAGTATGACGGTGGAAAGGTGTATACGGTTGCACAGTTTGTGCCGGGAAAGCGCGGCGAGCAGGTTATGTTAGAGGGCGCGGAGGAGACTGCGATCCGGGAAAATGTCTCTAAGGAAGAGATGGACACCTGGGTGCTCCGGAGCCATAAGAGGGCGGCGCAGGCGCGCAAAGAGGGAATATTGGAGGATATAACGGTTTCCATCGACGGCAGCAGCCGGGATGAGGGAATCCGTCCGACAATGAGCCAGCGTCTGATCGACCGCCTGCCGTATCTGCTTCCAAATGGCACGAAAATCACGGCGGCAAATGCGTGCCTGATGCACGATGGCGCGGCATTTGTGGTACTTTGTTCGGAACGGTTTTTGCGGGAACAGGGACGGAAAGCAGAATGCCGTTTCCGGTTTGGTACAGCGATCGGGGATGATCCGATGATGAGCCCAAAATCAGCCGTCAGCGCTGCTAAGGCGATACTTGCAAAAACGGGGCATTCTTATCAGGAGATCGATGCTTTTGAGGTCAATGAAGCGTTTGCCGTTATTGATGTTCTATTTGAACGTGCATTTCCGGGGATTGAAGACCGTTATAATATCTGGGGCGGGGCACTTGCCTATGGGCATCCATATGGAGTCTCCGGCGCAATGATTCTGCTGCATCTGATGAAAGCACTGGAACATAAAAATGGGCATTTGGGAATGTGCTGCGTGGCAGCCGCCGGAGGGATCGGAAGCAGTATTCTGGTGGAGAAAGTAATGAAGTAGATGAAGACAGTGCTTGAATGATATAAAAAGTAAATGTGGTAAATTTAAAAGCTCAAATTGGTAAAAAGTTCTATATAAAAATAAGTAAGAGACAGGAATTAATCATGAAAGAAATACAGACACAACGTATAAATACATATCTGGATGCGCTCCGGGCATACCCGCCAGAGTGGGAAGCCCTGATCACGGAGAAAGAGCGCTATACGTTCGGGGAGCTCATCGAGGCGGCAGAACGTGTAAGGAAACATCCGAAAGAGATAGAAGAAAAACAGGGAAAACGTCACATCCACTGGATCCAGGAACCGACGATCGCGCATCAGCTCATTCAGTTTCTGGCATATGGAGACGGAAATACGGTTCCGGTGATTGCACCGTCCGATGTAAAAATTTCCGATGAATTGCGTGACGTGACACCTCCGGAAGGGGCATATATGGGTGTGATGACGTCGGGAACCTCCGGTCGTCAGAAAGTATTGTTCCGCTCCTTTGAAAGCTGGCACGATTTTTTTAAGCTTCAGAATAAAATTTTCAAAATGGGAGAGGGAAGCATTACGTTTATGCAGGGGAGCCTGGCGTTTACGGGCAACCTGAACCTTTATATGGCGCAGCTTGCGTCCGGCGGAAGCGTCGTTGCGGCGGATTCCTTTGATCCGCGCCTCTGGAAGCGGATGATCGAGGCAGAACAGGCGACCAGCGTCTATCTGATTCCGGTCAAGCTGCGGGCGCTGCGGCGTATCTATGAGCGGGAACAGGCGGTCAATTACCGGATTATTTCTTTTGTCAGCGGCTCCCAGAGTATGGGCGGTGCGGAGGCAGTGCAGTTTAAAAAGGCATTTCCCGAAGCGGAGATTACATTGTATTATGGCGCCAGCGAGCTGAACTATATTACCTATATCCATGGAAGTGAGATGAAAGAAGATACGACGCTGGTTGGCCGTGCATTTCCAGAGGTGGATGTCTGGATTGAAAATGACCATTTTCATGTAAAAACGCGGTATGGAATCCTTGGAATTGGAAATGACGCGGTGATTGGGGACTGCGGTCACACAGATGCAGAGGGACTCTTCTATTTTGATGGGAGGGATGATGATATCTGCAACATAAATGGGAGAAAAGTGTCATCCCTCCGGGTCGAAGAGGCGGTGCGGACATTTCCGGGAGTGGCAGAGACGGCAGTGAAGGCAGTCCATGAGCATGGGCGCGATTATCTGAAAGTGTGGATTGTGTGGGAGAAAGAAGCTGAAAGGGAAGAAATTGCCGGAAGTGACAGCGAAAAAAGTGGTTGTATCAATATGGCAATTCGGGAATTTTTGGCAGAAAGACTGGCAGATTATGAGATTCCACGCGAATTTGTCTTTCTAAAGGAGTTTCCAAAGACTGAAAGTGGAAAGATTCGTAAAAAAGAACTGTGAAAAATGCTTTTTCTTGTCAAAAAAGAAAATTGCTTATTGTGCAAAATGACAAAAGTGACGTTGACAAAATTGGAAAAGGGTGGTATATTCCCGTCTTTGACAGTAATGTTTGGAAAAACACCGCAGAAAGGCTTATTCTATATAGCTTTTCCGGCGGTGCTTTTTCGTTTTGTGATAAATTCATAGTCTGTTTCAATCCGGGCCTGTTCTTTTGCCCAAGCCATAACGTCATCTCTTGTAGGATCGTGTTCAACCAGCAATTCTTTTAAGGTGCCAAGTTTTCGAATAGTCCTGGAAGTAGATTTTCCATTGGCATCAATGTAGGATTGCTTTTTATTTAGATATAGTTTATATTGTTATATAAAGAGTTATATCATTCATGTTATTAGGAACAGGGAGAAAGAAAATGTTAAATAGTAGTGCCGCAGTGCCGCTGTATGTCCAATTAAAAGAAAAAATTGAACAAAAAATAAGTGATGGTGAATATAAACCAGGAGAAAAGCTGCAAACGGAAGGTGAAATGGCAAAATCGTTTGGAGTCAGTATTATTACAGTTCGAAAAGCAGTCAGCGAATTGGTGGAAAAAGGACTTGTAGAAAAAAAACAGGGAAAAGGAACATTTGTCTGCCAGCGCAAAGTAACTAAAGATATGAAAAAATTGCAGAGTTTTTCGGAAATGTGTGCTCATATGGGAATGAAGGCCGGAGGACGTATGCTTGAAAACAGGCTGGAACTGGCGAGTGAAAAGATAGCCCGGCTTTTGAATGTGGAAAAAGGCAGCCAGGTTATCTATATATCCAGAGTCCGCTATGCGGATGGTATGCCGATGGCGATTGAGCGTAACTATTTTCCACTTAAATATGCATTTCTTCTGGAAGAACGATTTGATGACAATTCATTGTTTACATTTTTGAAGGAACACTCTCATACAGCAGTGGCAATTTCAGAAAAATGGATTGAACTTTGCAAGGCGACAGCAGCGGAAGCAGAGCTTTTGCAGATGGCGAAAGGAACTTCGATGCTTTTTATCAAAAGTGTGGCATATACGGCTGAGAAGGAACCCATTTATGTAGGGCATCAGGTGTTTAATGGAGAAAAATGCTCATTTTATGTCTGTGAATCTACAATAGGAATCGAGTAAATTAATTGAAAAGAAAAGGCTGATTCAGGTTAGGAAGCAAGAAAAATTTGCGCTAACAGGAGTCAGCCTTTTCTTTTTATCAGGAACATGGAAACGGAGATGATAGAAATTCCATTACCGGGCACGTATGCGTGAACAGTACCTAGAAAAAAGTGATGTAAAAAAATGCAGAAATCACTTGACAAAATACATACATAAGTATAATATGATATCATAACATTATATAATGATATATAATCAATCCAAAGGAGATGAAAAAATGCGGGTCATTGGAATTGGGGACAATGTGTGCGACAAATATGAACATCTCAGGCTTATGTTTCCGGGAGGTCAGGCTGCAAACTTTGCGGTTTATGCAGGGATGCTGGGGGCAGAGTCAGCTTATATGGGAGTGTTCGGGCGGGATGAGGTTGCAGAACATGTGATAGCAACACTCGATGAGCTGCAGGTAGAACACAGTCGGTGCCGTCAGTATGAAGGAGAAAATGGTTATGCGAGGGTTACGCTGGTAGACGGAGACCGTGTCTTTCTCGGAAGCAACAAAGGCGGCGTATTAAAAGAAAATCCGTTAAATCTGGACGTGGAAGATCTGGAGTATATTAAAACATTTGATCATGTGCACACGACCAATAATAGCTATTTTGATGAACAGCTTCCTAAACTGGCAGAACAGGGAATCTCTGTATCGTATGATTTTTCGGGTCAGTGGGTCGATGAAGAACGAGTAAAAAAGGTTGCTCCGTATATTACGTATGCGTTTCTTTCATGTGGTTCCGTTTCGAGAGAGGATGCGGAAGAAATTTGTAAGAAAATGTTTCGTGCTGGATGCCCAATGGTAATTGCAACAAGAGGAAGCTATGGAGCAGTTCTATTTGATGGAACGCAGTTTTATGAGCAGCCGCCGCATCTGGTTGAAGCAGTAGATACGCTGGGAGCAGGGGATTCATTTGCAACGGCATTTCTGCTTTCGTTTCTGGAGAGCCGGAAAAAGTATGGCATACAGATGAAAGAAAGCATTTATGAAAAAGAGATAAGGAAAGCACTGGAAGCAGGGGCAGAGTTTTCTTCGAAAACCTGTATGGTTCAGGGGGCTTTTGGACATGGAAAGTCATTTTGACAAATAATTGATACAAAAAAAGAAAAGGAGATCAGAAAGATGGAAAAATCAGTAAAAGAAATTGTAGCAGAGATCAAAGAAAAGATGGACAAACTGGGTGGATTAAAGCATGTGTATTTTGTAGCTTGCGGCGGATCTAAGGCAGCTATTTTCCCAGGGCTGTACCTTCTTCAGAGTGAGGCAAAAACTTTTAGCGCTACTACATATACCAGCAATGAATTTGTTCATGCAACACCAAAAGAACTGGATGAGCGGTGCGTCGCAGTTATTTGTTCATTAAAGGCAACGCCTGAGACCGTGGAGGCAGTAAAAACAGCCAATGCTGCAGGTGCAGTGACAATCGCTATGACAGGAAATATGCAGACAGGTATGGCAAAAGTTGGACAGTATATTGTGACATATTCAAATGGAGATGATCAGGTATATAGTGATTCTAACCAGGCGAACTCCCTTCGGATTGGTTTTGAGCTGTTAAAACAGTTTGAAAACTGGGAGAATTATGACAAGGCGATGGAAGCATACCGTTACATTGATGAAATTATAGAAGAAGGCAAGAAAAATGTTTTGGCGGATGCAAAAGCCTGGGCAGAAAAATATAAAGATGAACCTGTATTTTACGTGCTGGCATCTGGTTCAAACTATGGAGTTGCATATTCCATGTGCTGCTGTCATTTCATGGAGATGCAGTGGAAGCATGCTGTGTGCCTGCATACGGGTGAGTACTTCCATGGTCCATTTGAAACAACGGATAAGAAGCTTCCGATGATCCTTCTGATGAGTGAGGGAAGAACCCGCGCATTGGATGAACGCTGCTTAAAATTCCTGCGCACTTATGCGGAAAATTATATTGTAATTGATTTTGAAAAATTAAATGGCGGTAAAATCGATAAGAGCGTCGTAGAATTCTTTAATCCGGTTGTTATGATTCCGATTGAGAGATACTATGTTTCCCAGATGGCGGAAGTGCGTGGTCATTCTATGGATGAAAGACGTTATATGTGGAAAGTGGAATACTAAAGATCCTCCAATTAAATATTTTCTTAGACAGACAGCGAGGCCTGACCGTATGGAGCAGACTTCGCTGTTTTGTCCATACGGACAAGTTAATTTAGAGTGAGCATAGTGTAAGTAAAAAATCAGAACGTTTGGCATCAAAGAATTGCTGAAAAAGATAACAGACAAGTGAAAAAAATTGTGAAAATTGATATGGATGTGTGTGATGAAAAAGAAAACGTAATAAAAATATGATAGGAAGAGAGGCTGACCCCCTAAAAAAAATATGTAAAATGACAAATTAGCATTGACAATATAATGATATATGATGTATTATAATGACATGATATGAAAAAATTCGCTTGAAACCTGCAGGAACAAGAAGAATTTGAAAAGAAGGTAGGAGGAAATGTCATGAAAGCAGATGTGTTTGAGTATGAAGGGGAAGGTATTCAGTGTGTATATGACAATAAAAAATGGGTCGTATGTATTAAAAACTGGAAGCCTAATAATGATATTGAGAAGATTCAGTATCTGGAAGTGCATCACGCAACCGATGAGCAGTTTATTCTGGTTCAGGGAAAAGCAGTTCTTTTGACGGCGTCCCGCGAGAATGATGCATTTAAGATTGATGTAATTCCGATGGAGCCAAATAAAGTTTACAATGTTTTGCAGGGAACATGGTTTAATACGATCACACAGAAGGATACAAAGCTGATATATGTGCAGGATGCGGGGACGACAACAGAAAACAGCGAATACTGTGATATGACAGAAGTGGAATTGAGTATGGTTAGGGAAAAAGCAAAAAAAGCATTGCAGTAGCATCATAAAAAAGAAATGAGGAGGACAAAAGATGGAGTTTAATGCGTATTCCATGTTGGTGGATTTCATGTGGGCAGGTATTTTCCTGTTTGTGGCGAAAATGCTGAGGGAAAAAATCAAGATTCTGCAGAGCCTGTTTGTTCCGGTCAGTCTGCTGGCTGGATTTATCGGGCTTGCGTTAGGACAGAATGGTTTTGGAATTATCAGTTTTTCTTCACAGTTTGGTTCTTATGCAGGTCTGCTGATTATTGCAGTATTTGTATCAATTGGGCTGAGGGGCTTTAATTTTTCAGCTGGTGGCTGGAAAACAAATTTTGATCGGATTGGCAGCTACTACTGCTTCCGCAATATTGGCTGGGCGTTTCAGTATGCAATGCCGATTATTTTTGCAATGGTAGTCCTGAAAATAGTTGCTCCTGATTTAAATCCGGCATTTGGAATGTTGATTCCTGCAGGCTTTCAGGGAGGTCATGGTACAGCAGCAGCACTTGGCGCGACACTCGGCACACTTGGATGGGAAGATGCAACGGATCTGGCGATGACAAGTGCAACGGTGGGTATTTTAACCGGTATTTTTGGTGGAATTATTTTGATCAAACTTGGAACAAAAAGAAACTATACCAAGTTTGTAAAAGATTTCAGCCAGCTTCCTAACGATATGCGCACGGGACTCATTGAAGAAGGAAAACGCCCGGTATTAGGCGAAGAAACCGTTTCACCGATGGCAATTGATCCGCTGGCATGGCATCTTCTTCTGATTCTGATTCCAACCGGTATTGGATATCTTTTAACAAATGTAATTCAGGGAGCAACCGGACTTGGCGTTCCGAGCTTCTCTGTCGGCTTCCTGGTAGCAATTGTATTTCATTTTGTATTAAAAGGAATAAAAGCCGATAAATATGTAGATAACCGCATCATTTCCCGTATGGGAAGCTGTGCAACTGATTTCCTTGTATTTTTCGGTGTGGCATCAATTAAGATTCCGGTTGTTATTGAGTACGCAGTTCCGTTTGGCCTGCTGATGTTATTTGGAATTGTCTGGGTTGTATTCCACTTTACAGTGATTGCGCCGAGACTCTTAAAACAGGAGTGGTTTGAGAGAGGCATCTATGTATATGGTTACTCGACCGGTGTAACAGCAATCGGCATGGCGCTTTTAAGAATTGTAGATCCGGAGAACAAGAGCTGTACACTGGATGATGCAGCAATTGTAACACCGATTGAGTCAATTATTGAAATTTTTGCATTAGCGGCAGTTCCGGTTGCCTGTGTTCAGGGAAACTGGATTGCAGCTGTAACACCAATTTTGATTTACCTGGCAGCGCTTTGCATTGTCCCGGTTGTATTCAAATGGTGGCATAAACATCCAGGTAAAGCATGGGATGAAAGTGAGTCTTAGGGAAAGACAAAAGATGTAAATATAATCTATAAATAAGCGGGCACTGTGAAATCTGATAGAGCGAAGTTTTTTGCAGTGCCTTTGTGTATAGAGAGGAGGAACAACTGGATGATAAAGATAAGGCGGGAACAGATTGCAGGAATGAATATGCACTATAAATACAGAACTTTGGATTATTTCTTTAAAACGCAGCAGGCTCTCGGAATAAAAAATATAGAGTTTTGGTGTGCAAGACCGCATTTCCTGCTAGATGATTATGGGTTTGAGGATGCGGCTGAATTAAAAAAGAATGCAGCAGATTATGGATTGACAATCGGAGCTTTTTCACCGGAGTGTACGATTTATAATTATGCACTTTGCTGTCATGACGAGACGGCAAGAAAGCATTCAATCGGATATTTTGAAAATGGAATCCGTGCAGCGGCAGAAGCTGGTGCGAAAGTGATGGTACTCAATTGCTGCGGCGGTGCAAGAAATGAAGATCCGAGACGTATTTTTGAACGTGCGGTTCAAACCTTGCGTCGGCTTTCAAAAACTGCTGCGGAAGAGGGGGTTATTCTTGCAGTGGAAACAGTACGGCCAGAAGACGCAACGGTTATTAATATGCTTCCAGAACTAAAAAAACTTTTGGAGTCGGTTAATGAGCCGCAGATACAGGCTGCCCTGAATTTGACGAGTGCTGGAGTGGCAGGAGAGTCGATGAAAGACTGGTTTGAAGCATTTGGAGACAAAATATACCATATCCGTTTTGTGGATGGACGTCCGCAGGGATGCCTTGCATGGGGAGATGGTTTGAGACCGTTAGAGGATCAATTGATTTGTCTGGATCAGTACAAATATAAAGGATTGCTAAGCCTGGCACTGAATGATGCACGCTACCTGGAGGATCCGGCTGCAGCCGATCGGCAGAATATGCGTGAATTGGAACCGTTTATAATGGATTAATGGAGTAATTGTATGAGGAGGAAGCGAAAATGAAAATAGTTGATTTTGATAAACTTTCGGTATTGAATCTTCATTATTGCCAATATACGTTGGATTATTTCCTGGATTGTATGCAGGAACTGGGAATCAAAAATGTAGAATTGCTGGGAGGACATCAAGGACTTTGGCTGGATCCAAAGGAATATCAGGATCCAGAGCCAGTCCGTAAAAAATTACAGGAACACGGTTTGAAGTGTCCGGTATTTACACCACAGAATTGCCGGTTTGGTTACCAATTTGGTGTAAAAGAACCAGAACTGAGAGAAAAAACATTTGGATTTTTTGCAAATGGGATACGTCTGGGGGCTGCGCTGGGGGCAGAGAAGATAGAAGCAAATTCCGGATGGGGTTACTGGGATGAAGCGGAGGAGGATGGATTGAAACGGGCAGCTGAGATGCATCAGAGACTTTGTGAGGTCGCAGAGGAAAATGGCGTGACAATTGTGGCAGAGTCTTTACGGCCGCAGGAATCAAGAATTGGGTATAGTTTGCGGCAAATGAAACAGTTATTTGATTTAGTCGATCATCCGCGCTTTAAAGTTATGATTGATTTGACAGCAATGTCGGTTTCTGGTGAAACGATTCAGCAGTGGTTTGATGTTTTTGGAAAGGAAAACATTGTACATTCACATTTTCAGGATTGTGATCCCTATGGGCATTACATCTGGGGTGAAGGGAAGAGAAACTTAAGAAAAGATTTAGAGGACATGGTAAAAAATGGATATGAGGGATATTTTACGCAGGAACTGACAGCACCGGCGTATTACCTGGATCCATTTCGTTATGACAAAAGAAATGTGCAGAATTTGAGAATGTACATGGAATAGAGGAGAGAAAGAATATGTGGACAGATGAATTATTTCATGTAAAAAAACCGATCATTGCACTGTTGCATTTGCGGGCGCTGCCGGGGGATCCTCTGTATGAAAAAGATGCAACGATGGGAGAGGTAATTAAAAATGCAGCCAGAGAGCTTCAGGCGCTCCAGGAGGGAGGAGTAGATGGAATTTTGATTGCCAATGAATTCAGCCTTCCGTATGAAAAAAAGGTTTCCTACGTAACTGTGGCAGCGATGGGACGGATTGTGGGAGAATTAAAAAAAGAGATAAAAGTTCCATTTGGTGTCAATATTGTTTCTAATCCATTGGCGACGATCGATTTGGCAGCAGCAGTCGAGGCAGATTTTGTAAGAAGTACATTTACGGGTGCCTATATAGGTGAAAATGGAATTACAGATACGAATATTCCAGAAGTCTTGCGTAGAAAAAAAGCACTTGGACTAGATAAAATGAAATTGCTATATAAGGTAAATCCAGAGTCGGATGTATATCTAGCAGAGAGAAGTCTGGAAAAAATAACAAAATCCATGATTTTTCATTGCTTTCCAGATGGTCTGTGTGTTTCTGGAAGTAGTGCTGGTCAGGAAACGGATTCAAGTTTGGTACGCAGGGTCAAGGCAGTTTCTGGATTTGTTCCTGTTTTCTGTAATACAGGGTGTACGAAGGAAAATGTGGTTGAAAAACTTAATGAATGTGATGGCGCTTGTGTAGGGACTGCTTTTAAGAAAGATGGTAAATTTGAGAACTTTGTTGAAAAACAGAGAGTCATGGAGTTTATGGATGTGGTTAAGGCATATCGCTGTACAATGAAAGAAGGCGTATAGACGTTGCATTATTTTTTAGGAATTGATGTTGGTACATATTCAAGTAAAGGAGTTCTAACAGATGAGTCTGGAAAGGTGGTAAGTCGGGCAGTTACTCATCACGGAATGGAAAATCCAGAACCTGGTTATTATGAGCAGGACGCGGATAAGGTATGGTGGAATGATTTTTGCATTTTGTCAAAAATTCTCTTAAAGCAGAGTGGTGTAGAACCGGAAAAAATTGCTTGTGTAGGGGGAAGCACATTGGGAGCAGATTGCCTTCCGGTTGATAAGGACGGCCATCCTTTACGAAAAGCAATTTTATATGGTATTGATGCACGTTGCGTGGAAGAGATGGAGTACCTCTCACAGTATTATGGCACAGAAAAAGTAAAAAAACTATTTGGACGTCCAATTTGCAGTGGAGATGTATCTGCTAAAATTTTATGGATAAAAAATCATGAACCAGAGGTATATAGACGCACACACAAGTTTTTGACAGGTTCTTCTTATCTAACATTTAAACTAACTGGAAAATATGTAATAGATACATTTTTGGGGATGGCTTCATTTCGTCCGCTGTATTATCCGGATGGGGGCATCCATAAAGAAATGTGTAAACCGATTTGTATGCCGGAGCAGTTGGCAGAAGGAATGCCGGTTACCCATATTTGTGGAACGGTAACAAAGCAGGCAGCTAAGGAGACAGGACTCAAAGAAGGAACGCCAGTTATTACTGGAACTGGAGATTCAGCAGCTGAGGCAATCAGTGTAGGAGTACTTGCACCAGGCGATCTGATGGTACAGTTTGGATCGTCCTTATTTTTCTATTGTTGTGCAGATCGGCTGATTCAGGATGAGCGAGTGCGCGGAAATCCATTTTTAATTCCAGAAACTTATAGTGTAGCAGCAGGAACTAATAATGGAGGCACACTTCAAAAATGGTATTTGGAACAGTTATTTTCTGAATGCTTGGAAAAGGAAAAAACAGCAGGATTGAATGCATATGAAGAAATGATGAAAGGAATTTCTGAGATTGCACCCGGA
Organism: Clostridium sp. AM27-28; assembly: GCF_003480955.1. Classification (NCBI taxonomy): domain Bacteria; kingdom Bacillati; phylum Bacillota; class Clostridia; order Eubacteriales; family Clostridiaceae; genus Clostridium; species Clostridium sp. AM27-28. The sequence goes on along the minus strand of NZ_QUJT01000015.1, from coordinate 48,814 downwards.
TCGGATGGTTTGATAACTTTACCCTACTTTGCGGGAGAAAGGACACCGCTGAATGATCCAGACGCAAGAGGAATGATTGTGGGACTTTCATTGAGCCATACAAAAAGACATTTGTATCGCTCGGCACTGGAAGGAATTGGGTATTCAGTTGCACAGCATATTGACATATTCCGTGAAAATGGTTTGCCTGTAAACCGGATTGCAGCGGCGGGGGGAGGAACGAAAAACGCAGTTTGGATGCAGATGGTGGCGGATATAGCAGGGGTATCGTTGGAAACACCAAAGGAAGACATAGGGGCAGCTTATGGAGATGCACTGATGGCAGCGATTGGAGTCGGATTCTACCAAGGTTTTTCAGATTTGCGCCAAGTAATCCAAAAGAAATGTATTTATAAGCCGGATTTAGAGAGGCATGAGTTATACAAGCCATTTAGAAAGCTATTTGATGAATTATATAGGTGTAATCAGGAAATATTACATAGTTTATCTAAGCATAACAAGTAAATAAAAGATATGGAAAGGCTTTTTGACTGTAATCATTGATATTACAATTGAAAAGCTTTTTCATTTATAGGTTCCCGATAATGTGTAAAAATGAAATTCAATCAACCGGGCAGAATATATGTTCGAAATTCCGCACTTTCCTTGCAATGAAAACTGTGCTATGGTATACTGAAAAGAAGATTTGGAGGCATTTTGAAGCGTTCTTTTTTTGTTTGAACCAGATCTTGAACCAGTGAGAAAAGAAAGGAATTTACCGTGATTTCGTATGTAAAAGGCATCCTGGCGGAGAAAGCAAAGGACCGTATCGTGGTCGAGTCCGGCATGATGGGGATCGGGATTTTTGTCCCGATGTCGGTGCTGGAAGTTTTACCGCCGCTCGGGGAAGAGGTAAAGATATATACGCACCTGCAGGTGCGGGAGGATGATATGAGCCTGTACGGCTTTTTAAGCCGTTCGGATCTGGAGATGTTCCGCCAGCTTCTGGGGGTCAACGGCATTGGTCCGAAGGGGGCACTTGGCATCTTGTCGGCGCTGCGTCCGGAGGATCTGCGTCTTGCGGTTATGACTGGGGATGCGAAGGCGATCTCCCGTGCACCGGGCGTTGGGGCAAAGACGGCACAGCGGATCATTCTCGATTTGAAGGATAAAGTACAGGCAGAGGATCTGCTGACACCGCTGTTAGATGGCAGTGCGGCGGTTTCGCCGGCTACGGGAAACGGGCTTTCAGGCAATGCGGCGAAGGAAGCCGTGGAGGCGCTGGTGGCGCTGGGATATACGAATGCCGAGGCGGTGAAGGCGGTCAAGAGCGCCAATGTGACGGAAGAGATGGATTCCGAGGCGGTATTGAAGGCATCGCTGAAATATCTGGCGTTTTTGTAAAACAACCTATGTGTCGGACATTCGAAATTGCAGGATCATAAAAAATAGTGGTGCTTGTGCGTCAGATGAAAATTTGGAATGTGTGGCAGATATGAGAAAATGGAACTGTCATGGCTTAATTGAATGAGAGAGAAAAACAGGAAAGACAGGAAACAAGTATGAGCAGAAGGACGATTACAACCGAGGTGACGGAGGAGGATAAGCGGATTGAGGGAAGTCTCCGCCCGCAGACCTTAGACGAATATATCGGTCAGGAGCGGATCAAATCGACGTTAAAGGTATTTATCCATGCGGCGAAATCCCGCGGCGAGGCGCTTGACCATGTTCTTTTCTATGGACCGCCGGGATTGGGAAAGACGACACTCAGCGGCATTATCGCCAATGAGATGGGAACCCGTATGAAGGTTACTTCCGGTCCGGCAATCGAGAAACCAGGGGAGATTGCGGCGATTCTCAACGGGCTCCAGGAGGGAGACGTCCTCTTTGTGGATGAGATTCACCGCTTAAACCGCCAGGTGGAAGAGGTGCTTTATCCGGCGATGGAGGACTATGCGATCGATATCATGTTGGGAAAAGATTCGACGGCGCGCTCGATTCGTCTGGATCTGCCGAAATTTACGCTGGTAGGCGCGACGACACGCGCGGGGCTTCTGACGGCGCCGCTGCGCGACCGCTTCGGCATCGTGCAGAAGATGGATTTTTATACGCCTGAAGAGCTGCAGACGATTGTCCTGCGGACGGCGGGAGTTCTGAATGTGGAGATTGATAAGACGGGCGCCTATGAGATTGCGAGACGTTCGAGAGGAACACCGCGTCTGGCAAACCGCCTGTTAAAACGTGTGAGGGACTTTGCACAGGTCAAGTACAACGGCGTGATTACGAAAGAAGTCGCGGATTTTGCACTGGATATCCTTGATGTGGACAAGCTGGGACTTGACAACAACGACCGTACGATCTTACATATGATTATCGACAAGTTTTCCGGCGGTCCGGTCGGACTGGAGACGCTGGCGGCAGCGCTGGGCGAGGATGCTGGGACACTGGAAGATGTGTATGAACCGTATCTTCTGATGAACGGTCTGCTCAACCGGACTCCGCGTGGGCGGATGGCGACCGAAGCAGCGTATCGGCATCTCGGGTATGCCTGGAATCAAGCAAAAAACGGTATTTCTGAGATTTGATATTTGATTGATTTGAAGGTGGTATTTCTGTGTGGGTGACGTGACAACGTCGAACCATATTTATTATAGATAGAAAGAAGAGAATGCGATGGCAAAACAGTATATAGATGTATTAATTGATGGAAAAGTGTATAGCCTGGGCGGCAGTGAGACGGAAGGATATGTACAGCAGATTGCCACGTATCTGAATGGGAAGATTTTCCAGCTCAAGGCGCAGCCGGGATTTTTAAAAATGCCGGAAGACTACCAGAGTATTATGACTTATCTGAATCTGGCGGATGATTATTTTAAAGAAAAAGAGAGTGCGAAGGCACTTGCATCTGACAAAGAGAGCATGGAAAAAGAGACATACCGTCTGAAACATGAGATGGTCAGCACCCAGATGAAACTCGAGAGTCTCCGCAATGAGCGCACCGTCAGCGAGGAAGAACTGGAGACGGCAAAGAAGGCGGCAAAAGAGGCAGCTGAGCAGGCGGAAGCTGCTAAAAATGAGGTACAGGTACAGATCGAGCGTGTGAAAAAAGAAGCGCAGGAGCAGATCGAGGCTGTGAAGAAAACAGCACAGGAACAGGTTGAGTCTGCAAGAAAAGAAGCGCAGGGGCAGATCGAGGCTGTGAAGAAAACAGCACAGGAACAGGTTGAGTCTGCAAGAAAAGAAGCGCAGGGGCAGATCGAGGCTGTGAAGAAAACAGCACAGGAACAGGTTGAGTCTGCAAGAAAAGAAGCGCAGGAGCAGATTGAACGTGCGAAGAGAGAGGTACAGGATCGCGTGGAATCCGCGGAAAAAGCAGCACAGGATCGCGCTGCCAGGGCGGAGCAGACAGCCCGGGAGCAGGCAGAAGCTGCAAAGAAAGAGGCATTGGAACAGATTGCGGATGCAAAGAAGGAAGCAAACGATTTCCGTGGAGAAGCAGAGGTTTGGAAACAGGAGGCAGAAGATCAGCGTCTGGCGGTCGAGTCATCCCAGAGTGAAATCGCTTCTTTGCAGGACAAGCTGGAGATTCTCAAACAACAGCTTGAAGAAGCAAGACAGGCGGCGACAGCTGTGCAGACGGAAAAATCGCAGCTGAAAGCACGTCTGATGCAGACGGAACAGGAAAAACAAAGTGTAAAAGAGCAGCTGAGCCAGCTGGAGCAGGAAAAACAGACGATAAAGAAAGATCTGGAAGAGAGCCTCCAGGAGGCAGGGGCAGCACGTGAGGAACTGGCAGCTGTCCGTCAGGCACAGGTGGAGGCATATATGAAGCGGAAGCCATTTCCCAAGAGACAGGGAACGGTGGAACTGAAAGATGCAATTCTGCGGTTATAATGGGTGAAATGATATGAAAAAAAAGGTGGAAATTCTGGCACCGGCGGGTTCCTTCGATAGCATGAAAGCAGCGGTTGCTGCGGGGGCGGACGCAGTCTATATGGGCGGCAGCCGTTTCGGAGCCAGGGCATATGCGGAAAATCCGGATGAAATGGGAATGCTGGAAGCGATCAACTACGTGCATCTTCATGGGCGCCAGCTTTATATGACGGTCAATACGCTGGTAAAGGAAGACGAGATGGATGACTTATACGACTATCTGCTTCCGTATTACCAGGCGGGACTGGATGCCGTGATCGTGCAGGACATGGGGGTATTTTCTTATATCCGGGAGCATTTTCCAGATTTGCCGGTTCATGCGAGCACACAGATGACGATTACCGGACCGGAGGGCGCGGCGCTTATGACGAGAATGGGCGCGGTCCGCATCGTCACAGCGCGTGAACTTTCATTGGAAGAGATACGCCGCATTTATCAGGAGACGGGCGTGGAGATAGAGAGCTTTGTTCACGGGGCTCTCTGTTACTGTTATTCGGGACAATGCCTGTTCAGCAGCCTGATCGGCGGCAGAAGCGGCAACCGGGGACGATGCGCTCAGACCTGCCGGCTTCCGTTTGATGTCCTTCGGCGGCTGGATGAGAACAACCCGAATGAAAACAAAAAACAAAAGAAAGAAAATGGCGTGTTAAATCCGGGCGATTCCAAGTATGTGCTCAGTCTCAAGGATCTTTGTACGCTGGATATTTTGCCGGATATTCTGGAAGCAGGCGTTTATTCCTTGAAAATCGAGGGGCGCATGAAGAGTCCGCGCTATACGGCAGGCGTGGTGCGCCTGTACCGGAAATATGTAGATTTATATTTAAAGAATGGCAGAAGAGGTTACCGGGTTGACCCGAAAGACCGGAAGGAGCTGCTGGATCTGTTTGACCGCGGTGGTCAGACGTTAGGCTATTATACCGAGCACAATGGACGCGATATGGTGGTCTGCCATGAGAAACCGGCATTCCGCCAGGAAAACCGGGAACTTTACCAGTATCTGGACAAAACGTATGTGGAAGCAGAGGTGAAAGAACCGGTTCAGGGGGTTGCGCGTGTCTGTGAAGGCGAACCGCTGCAGCTGACGCTTCAATACGAAGATCCGCTGACGGGAGAAAGCCGGATGGCAGGCGGAATCGGAGCAGTTGTCCAGACGGCAGTGAAACAGCCGATGAGCAAGGAACGGATTGAGAAACAGCTCGGAAAAACGGGAAATACGCCGTATTATTTTGAAAATCTGGAAGTGGAGACAGGCGGCAGCCCCTTTGTGCCGGTGCAGGAGTTAAATGAACTCCGCCGCTCTGCGTTTGAGCAGCTGACCGAGGAGATACTGCGTCCATACCGCCGGGAGATACCGGAAAATAGGGCGTGCGGGACAGGAAAAGGGTGGCAAAATCCGGAAGAAAAGAATCTGGAAGAAAATAACCAGACAGGTTCGGAATCAGAAAAAACCAGCCCGGCTCAGGACGTTGAACTCACAGCAGGTTTACCTGTACAGAGCCAGAAAATGCTGTTTGAGAATAAAAAAGGGAATAAAACAGCTCTGTACCACATCCATGTTTCGGTCGAACACCCGGCACAGTTAAAAGTGGCGTTATCCGTACCGGAAGTCGGTGCGATCTATCTGGATAGTGCTGAATTTGGCGCCGAACAGTGGAACGAATGGGTATCGCGCTGCCATGAGGCAGACAAGCAGTGCCTTTTGGTAATGCCGCATATTTTCCGCGATCGGGCAAAGGAATATTTTGAAACACATCGTTCCAGGCTGGAATCGGCGGGATTTGACGGTCTTGTCATCCGGGCATGGGAAGAGCTGGAACTGGTGCGCGAGTGGAAGATTTCCATCCCGCTTGTGATGGATTATGGTATTTATACGATGAATCACCGGGCGGAGGATTTTGTGCGGGAGATGGCGCCGGAGCTTTCAATGCGTTTTACCCTTCCGGTCGAGCTCAACAGCCGGGAGTTGGAGGCGCGCGACAGCCGGGAACGGGAACTTCTCGTATATGGTTCGATCCCGGTCATGGTAACCGCCCAGTGCATCCGGAAAACAGTGGAAGGATGCAGTAAATGTCCGGAATATCTGTATCTGCGGGATCGCAAAAAGAAGGTATTTCCGGTAAGGAACCAGTGCCGTTTCTGCTGCAATACGATCTACAATTCCAGCCCCCTGTCGCTTTTGAAGGATAAAAAGCAGATAGACCGCCTGCAGCCGGAGGTGCTGCGTCTGGCATTTACGTCGGAGAGTGCGGCACAGACCGGGGAACTGCTGGATGCCTACGTGAAGACCTTCCTCCATCAGGAACCGGTGGAGCTGGAGGGCGAATTTACAAGAGGTCATTTTAAGAGGGGCGTAGAGTAGCGTGTGTACCGGGAATCTTCCGGGTACACATGAAAAGGAGGATCACCATGATAAATCTTGTGACAACGATGTCCAGGTATCTGATGATATTGCTGATACTGATTTATACATATTATAATTTCCGCTTTTTTTCACTGCCGGATGACGAGTCGAAACTCCGGCTCTGTCGTCTGCAGAATGTACCGCTGTTTTTGATATTTCTTCTGTCGGGTACGATCATTTATCTACAAACCGAGGATGAGGCAGTTGTGCTGTTTTTCGGCGCGCAGCTTGTCTTTTTTGTCCTGTACCAGCTCTTATACCGGCTGTTTTACCGGAATGCGTCGAGACTGTTGCTGAACAACACGTGTATGCTTCTGTGCACCAGTTTTATCATGCTGACGCGCATCTCGATGGACAAGGCGGTCCGCCAGTTTATCATCATGGCAGTTGCGGCGGTTATCACAATGATTATACCATATGTGATAGATAGAACCTGGCAGCTCGCTAAGATACCGTGGGTGTACGGCCTGATAGGTCTGGCGCTGCTGCTGGTTGTCTGTGTGATCGGCAATACCAGCTTCGGCGCGCAGCTTTCGATCAGTATCGGCGGGTTTTCGTTCCAGCCGTCCGAGTTTGTTAAGATCAGCTTTGTATTCTTCGTGGCGACGATGTTTTACCGCTCAACGGAGTTTAAAAATGTGGCGATCACGACCGGCGTGGCGGCGGCGCACGTGTTGATTCTGGTGTTATCCAAGGATCTGGGAAGTGCGCTGATTTTTTTCCTCGCCTATGTCCTGATGCTGTTTATTGCAACCTCCAACTGGCTGTATCTGGCAGGCGGTCTTGGAAGCGGCTGTGCGGCTGCGATGCTGGCGTATAAGCTGTTTTCGCATGTGCGTGTCCGCGTGGAAGCATGGCAGGATCCGTGGAGTGACATCGCAGGAAAAGGATATCAGGTTACGCAGGCGCTCTTTGCGATCGGCACAGGCGGCTGGTTTGGCATGGGACTTTACCAGGGGATGCCGAAGAAGATACCGGTTGTCGAGAAGGACTTCATTTTTGCGGCGATCTCGGAGGAGTTGGGCGGCATCTATGCGCTCTGTATTCTCCTGATCTGTCTGGGCTGCTTCATGCAGTTCATGCTGATTGCGACCCGGATGCAGGCATTATTTTACAAGCTGATCGCGTTTGGTCTGGGAATTGAGTATGTGGTGCAGGTGTTCCTGACGATCGGCGGCGTGACCAAGTTTATCCCGTCCACCGGTGTGACGCTGCCACTTGTCAGCTACGGAGGCAGTTCGATTCTCAGCACATTTATCCTGTTTGGCGTGATACAGGGACTATATGTCCTGAAACGGAATGAGGAAGAAGAGGAGGAGCAGCAGTTTGATGAGGCAGAAGGATGAAATGGAAAGAACTGAAAATGCGAGAGCGCGTTCAAACCGTCATATTCTGTGGCTGACCTATGGGATTGCGGCGCTCTTTATCGCGATGGCCGTTTATTTTGGCTGGTTTATCCAGTTTAAGAGTGAAAATGTGATCGGCAGCTCTTATAATGCGAGACTCGATCTCCTCTCAGACCGGGTGACCCGCGGTTCGATTATGAGCAATGATAAAACGGTGCTGGCGCAGACGAACGTTGCAAGTGACGGAAGCGAGAAACGCTATTATCCGTATGATTATCTGTTTGTCCATTCGGTCGGATATTCTGGCAAAAATGGAAAAACAGGTCTGGAGTCGCTGGCGAATTTCTACCTGCTTTCCTCCCATGTGAATCTGATTGAGAAAACGATCAATGAATTTCAGGGGAAGAAAAATCTGGGCGACAATGTGATTACGACGCTCGATGTGGATCTGCAGCAGACGGCATCCGACGCGATCGGAAAACACCGGGGTGCGGTGATCGTCATGGAACCGGATACGGGAAAGATTTTAACGATGGTTTCCCAGCCGAATTTCAATGCGAATCTCGTCGATGAGCGCTGGGCAGAGTTGATATCGCCGGACAATACGAAGGCGCAGTTAGTCAACCGCGCGACGCAGGGCTTATATCCGCCGGGATCGACGTTCAAGATGCTGACGGTGCTGGAATATATGAAAGAGAACCCGAATACCTGGCAGGACTATGTGTATAATTGTAATGGCTCTTACCAGAATGGCGATTATACGATTAAATGTTACCACGGGACGGCACACGGGGCGCAGAACCTGATTCAGGCATTTGCCAATTCCTGCAACGGTGCGTTTGCGGAGATTGGAATGCAGATTAATTCAGAAAAATTCCGGGCGCTGGCAAATCAGATGCTCTTTAATTCGGAGCTTCCGTACACACTTCCGTACAACCAGAGCACATTTTCGCTCGACGGCAGTTCGGATGACTGGGAAAAGCTTCAGACCGCGATCGGACAGGGAAAAACCCAGATTACGCCGCTGCATAACCTGATGATTGTATCGGCGATCGCCAACGGCGGCACGCTGATGAAGCCATATATGATCGATCATGTTGAAAATGTGGGTGGTCAGACGGTCAAGAAGTTCCTTCCGTCCGCCTATGGAACCCTGATGTCTGCGAATGACGCACAGTTTCTGACGCATCTCATGAGCCAGGTGGTCGAGATTGGTACGGGTTCCGCGATGCGGGGGACATCCTATACGGTGGCCGGAAAAACCGGTTCCGCCGAGTTTGAGACAGGTAAGGAGACACATTCCTGGTTTGTCGGTTTCGCTCCGGCAGACAAGCCGAAGGTGGCGATCTGCGTGCTGGCAGAAGAGTCCGGTTCCGGCGGTGCGGTCGCTGCGCCGATCGCAAGACAGGTGCTGGATCGGTATTTTGCGAAATATGGGCAGTAGGACAAAAGAAAAGGGCAGGAAAGCGATTTGAAGCTTTTCCTGCCCTTTTTGTCTCAAATATGCATAGTCACATTTTATTTACACAACCGTTCCAGATCCCCATAGAATCCCGGATAGGAGATGTTCACGCAGTCTGCATCCAGAATTTCGGTCTCGCCGGAAGCGCCGAGTGCGGCAACGGCGAAGGTCATGGCGATGCGGTGATCCTTCTTGCTGTCGATCACAGCACCGTGCAGCGGCTTGCCGCCGTGGATGATCATGCCATCCTCGGTCTCGGTCACATCCGCGCCCATAGCAGTTAAATTCTCTACCATGACAGCAATGCGGTTTGACTCTTTTATCTTCAGTTCCGCGGCATCGCGTATGACGGTGGTTCCCTCGGCATAGCACGCCATCGCAGCGATCACCGGAAGCTCGTCGATGAGAGTCGGGATGATCGCACCCTCGATCGCGGTTCCAGTCAGCTTACCGGAGCGGACGAGCAGGTCGGCGGTCGGTTCGCCGGAGGCGGTGTTTACATTGAGAAGTTCGACGTCCGCGTTCATCGCCTTGCAGACGCGCAGGATGCCGTCGCGGGTCGGGTTGATACCGACATTTTTAATTAAGATTTCTGAATCCGGTACGATGAGTCCGGCTGCGATAAAAAAGGCAGCGGAGGAGATATCGCCCGGAACCAGAATTTTCTGTCCATAGAGCTGTTTTGCCGGCTGTAAAATCGCGGTGGTTCCTTCTGTGTGGATGTCTGCGCCGAATGCGGACAGCATCCGTTCACTGTGATCGCGGGAAATGTACGGTTCGGTCACACGGGTTTCTCCGTCGGCATACAGACCTGCCAGCAGAATCGAGGATTTGACCTGGGCGGAGGCAACCGGAGAATTATAATGGATGCCGTGCAGCGGTGAGCCGGTGATATGGAGCGGCGCGCAGCCATTTCCATTGACACTCTCGATCTTTGCGCCCATCTGGGAGAGAGGATCGATGATGCGCTTCATCGGACGTTTCTGGATGGAAGCGTCGCCGGTCAGTGTTGTGTCAAATTTCTGGGCCGAGAGAATGCCGGAGATCAGGCGCGTTGTGGTTCCGCTGTTGCCGCAGTCTAAAACGGAGTCTGGGGCAGTCAGCCCGTGCAGCCCACGTCCGTGGACGAGAACGGTCTCGCCCTGATTTTCGATCGAGATTCCCATTTTGGAAAAACAGGAGATCGTGGAGAGACAGTCTGCGCCCTGCAGGAAGCCGTGGATTTCGGTCAGTCCGTCCGCAAGAGCGCCGAACATGACGCTGCGGTGGGAGATGGACTTGTCTCCCGGAACGGTCAGTTCGCCCCGGAGAGAAGATGTATGGGTAAATTTCATTGAGTTCATAGTTGTACCTGCCTAAACATTAATGTTGAAAGTTAAGTTTGAAACATACATTGCAGTCTACGCGAACAGCGTGTAATTGTATTTCTTCAAACGCGCCCACGCCGCTTCCATCGAAGCCTTGTCGTAGAAGCTGATCCGCAGCGCGCCCTCGCCATGCTCACGGTTGTGGCTGATGCCGATATTTTTGATACTGATTCCTTTACCGGAGAGGATCGAGGAAATGATGGAGATAGCACCTGGCTCGTCCACCACGTCGGCGGAGAAGGTGTATTCCGGCTGTATCGATCCTTTTGGAGTTTCTGCAAACGAATTCCGGTAGTCGCGGGAGGACTCAAACAGCTGGTAGATGGCTCTAGACTGGTGGTCGGACAGTTCTTCCCGCAATGTCGTCAGGGAATCAATGTAGCGATCCAGCACCTCAGTGATATTGCCTGTGTTCGTCATGCAGATCTGTTCCCACATGACCGGAGAAGAGGAGGCAATACGGGTGATATCCTTGAAACCTCCGGCAGCCAGCCGTTTCATCATCTGATCTTCGCTGTCGCAGTCGTGTACCAGGTTGACCAGGCTGGAGGCGATGAGGTGCGGCAGATGGCTGATCGCCGCGACAATGAAATCATGACGATGGTAATCCAGCACCAGGGGCAACGCACCGATCGCCTTTGCCACATCCACCATACGGTCAGTGTGGGAAGCTGGGGTGTGCGGTGTCGGGGTAATGATATAGTATGCATTTTCCAGCAAATGGTCGGTTGAACTCTCGTAGCCGGTCTTTTCCGAGCCAGCCATCGGGTGTCCGCCGACGAAGCAGCTTTCCATGCCAAGCGCGGCAACGGTCTCATGAATGCTGGTCTTGGTGCTTCCGACGTCAGTCACAACCGTGCCTTCCTTTAAGAACGGCCGGATCTGGCGCAGATAGGATTCATTAAATTCAACCGGTGTGCACAGGAAAATGATGTCGCACTCGCTTAAATGCTCGTCCACGCCGTCCAGAATCAGGTCAACAATGCCGTCTGCATGTGCCTGTTCCAATTTTTCGCGGGTCCGCATATAAGCCATGATCTGAATATCCGGGGCGCTGCGTTTCAAACCTCTGGCGATAGAGCCGCCGATCAGACCGAGTCCGATGAAACCGGCGGTAAGATGATTAATCGGTGTATTCATAGCAATTACGCTCTCTTTCATAAGTAGTATAGTAAAAAAATGAAACTAGAAATTATTGTAGAATAGAACAAGTCACTTGTCAACGATTTTACGCGTTGAAGTGAAAAAGAAAATTTTTTACATCTGTTTATTACTAAATTTGCGAAAATGCGATTGATTTCACCGCCTTTGAACAGGGAAATTGTCGCATTTTCAATGCTTTTCAAAATAAAACGAATAAATTTTGTATAAAGGTGTTGTTTTACTTGAAATTTTCTCTATTTTCTTGTACAATATGAACAGAGGTTAAAATACAAGAAGAAAACATCAAAATAAATAGACGGGAGGACTTAACTATGAACGTGTATGGGACAAAACAAATCCGCAATGTAGTGTTACTGGGGCACGGCGGTGCCGGCAAGACAACGGTAGCAGAGGCGCTGGCACTGGTAACAGGTACTACCAAGAGAATGGGAAAAGTTCCGGAAGGAACCACCATCAGCGATTATGATAAAGAAGAAATCAAGAGACAGTTCTCTATCTCCACCACGCTGATTCCGTTGGAGTATCAGGGAGAAGATGGACCGATCAAGATTAACCTGTTAGATACCCCTGGCTATTTTGATTTTGTGGGAGAAGTAGAGGAAGCTATCAGTGTAGCAGATGCAGCAATCATCGTTGTAAACTGCAAGGCTGGCATCGAAGTCGGAACCGAGAAGGCATGGGAACTCTGTGAAGAGTACAACCTGCCGCGCCTGTTCTTCGTTACCAACATGGATGACGATCAGGCAAGCTTCCGTGAGCTGATCTTAAAACTGGAGAAGCAGTTTGGCCGTAAGATCGCGCCGTTCCAGGTGCCGATCCGTGAAAATGAAAAATTTGTCGGCTTTGTCAATGCGGTAAAGATGGAAGGCCGCCGTTTCACCCATTTAAGCGAATATGAGAAATGCGAGATTCCGGAGTACACCAAGAAGAACCTCGGCATCATCCGTGATGCGCTGATCGAGGCAGTGGCAGAGACGAGTGAAGAATATATGGAGCGCTATTTCTCCGGTGAAGAATTTACACAGGAAGAGATCGCACAGGCGCTGCGTGAGCACGTAAGTGAGGGCAACATCGTTCCGGTTATGATGGGTTCCGGTGTCAATGCACAGGGCTTCGCATATTTGCTGCAGGCGATCGATAAATACTTCCCGTCACCGGACAAGTTCGAGTGTGTCGGTGTCGATGTATCGACCGCAGAGCGCTTTACCGCTAAATATAATGACGATGTATCCCTGTCGGCACGTGTTTTCAAGACTGTGGTTGACCCGTTCATCGGCAAATACTCCCTGATGAAGATTTGTACCGGTACCTTAAAACCAGATACCGTTATCTACAATGTAAACAAAGATGCTGAAGAGAAAGTTCAGAAAGTATATGTTCTCCGCGGCAAGGATGTCATCGAGGTTCCGGAATTAAAGGCGGGCGATATCGGCGCGGTTGCCAAATTAAACGTCACCCAGACCGGCGATACCATCGCAGTCCGCACGGCTCCGATTGTATACCACAAACCGAAGATTTCTACCCCGTATACCTACATGGCATACGCAGCTAAGACCAAAGGCGATGAGGACAAGATCTCCAGTGCACTGGCGAAGATGATGGACGAAGATCTGACACTCAGAAGCGTCAGCGATACCGAGAACCGTCAGACCTTACTTTACGGCATCGGCGAGCAGCAGCTCGAAGTTGTTGTCAGCAAGCTGCAGGCAAGATATAAAGTAGACATTGTGCTCAGCAAACCGAAATTTGCATTCCGCGAGACACTTCGCAAGAAAGTAGAAGCACAGGGCAAATATAAGAAACAGTCCGGTGGACATGGACAGTACGGCGATGTTAAGATGTCCTTCGAGCCGTCCGGCGATCTGGAGACACCATATGTATTTGAAGAGAAGGTATTTGGCGGTGCCGTTCCAAAGAACTACTTCCCGGCAGTTGAGAAAGGTATTCAGGAATGCGTACAGAAGGGTCCGTTGGCTGGATATCCGGTTGTCGGTGTGAAAGCAACCCTGTTAGATGGTTCCTATCATCCGGTTGACTCCTCCGAGATGGCATTCAAGATGGCAGCGACGCTGGCATTCAAGAAAGCGTTCATGGAAGCGAATCCAGTTCTCCTTGAGCCGATCGCATCTCTGAAAGTAACCGTTCCGGATAAATTCACCGGCGACGTTATGGGCGATCTGAACCGCAGAAGAGGTCGTGTTCTCGGTATGAACTCCAACCATCACGGCAAACAGATCATCGAGGCAGATATCCCGATGTCCGAGCTGTTTGGTTATAACACCGACCTTCGTTCCATGACCGGCGGTATCGGTGAATTCTCCTATGAGTTCAGCCGCTACGAGCAGGCTCCGGGCGATGTACAGAAGAGAGAAGTGGAGGCGAGAGCGGCAGAAGCTGAATAATGGCAGATGAAGTGCTTACCGTTTCGGTCAAAAATATGATATTCTTATATAAATAAGCAGAAAACCGCCGCAGGCGGCTGAGTGGATCGATACCGATTCATCAAGGCTGTCAGCGGCGGCTTTCTCTTTCTGGAAGACCTTTCGGATCGATATGGTTATAGGCTGTGCTTGAATTGAACAAAGCGCTGCGAATGTTATCGATGGGACAGGCGAGAAGTTAAGGCAGTGAATGCGGATGCCAAATTGCTACGAATTGCGTTCTTTTGCAATTTTCAAAAAGAAGGCTATAAATTGTAAGAAAATAGAAAAGACTACCCACCTGTAAAAAGGTATAATGTTGCAAAGAGAACAACTTATACAGACAGGTGGGTGGCCTTTTTATGATAGAGAAAAATGAGAAAAGCGGGGAACTCATGGAAGTAAAAGAACAGGCAAAAACAGTTCGGAAACACCCGGAGCGGATGATCGTGCGTATCTGGCTGGTGCTGGCGCTTATTTGTCTGCTGGCGGGTCTGATCGCCCAGTATACGTTCCGGCTGAAAGAACCGCTGTTTCTGCACTACAGCCAGTCGGCTTATCTGGGCTGTGGGCTGGACGGAGTAGAAACTTCGGAGGATGGAATCGTTTCATCTGTGTCAAGTGAGGCGCTTGAAGAAGAAAGTACCGATTCCGATGTGAAAGTTGGAGTTTTAGACGAAGGTGTGAAAGACCTGAATGCGGATATGGGATTGGAGAATACAGTGTCTTTGTATGCACTGGGGGAAGAAAGTGTGGATGAGACAGATGAAACTTCGGATGTATGGTATACACAGGTAAATTTTGCCTATCTGACGGATGTGACGGATGAGATCTGTGTGAGAGAAATTCGTTTTTCAGAGTTGCCTGAACTTCAAATGCAGGAAATGCGGGAGACAGTCCAGTCAGCGGGACAGTATGCGCTTCATCGCCTGGATGCTACGCTTTCGATTGAAGATCCGCAGCATAACGGGATCAGTCAGTGGAGAATCCTGACGCGGGCGCAGGTGCTCTATTCAGATGGAAACACAGCGGACGTAAAAATTGGTAATCTGGTACTGATTGCAAATCCAGAGGGCGGGAGCGCCCTGGAAAATCCAAGTTCCAGCGCCAATTCAGATGGAACGGCCACACAGGTTTACACCGTTCAGAAAGATGGAACCATCGAAGTAAAAGGCTGCATTGCGTCAGCCGGGGAGATGGAAAATTTTTCGATGACCTTAAATGGAGAGCCTATCCCAGCCCAAAAAGAAGGGGAAGAGCCGAAACGGCTGACAGTAAAAACGGGTGATGTCCTGACGTTCCAGAGCCATTGGATTGGCAAAGAGGACGACCAGTCGCCGCAGGTATTTCATTCAGGAGTTGCAGTGCTTTCATATATCGGCAAAGATGGCGGGGAGCAGGTTCTTTCATTTGAAAATGAATACAGGAAGAGAAGGGAGCTTCGCTTTATTGATGTGTGGAAATATCTGCTGAAAGAGGAGGCATTTAAGTGAAAACGGGAGATCATAAGATTTTAGCCGGTCTGATTCTTGCTTCGATTCATATTAATCTGTTCCATGTGATGCTGCTGCCGCCCTGCATCGGGTTCCTGATTTTATATATCGGGATTCTCCAGAAAGAGCGGCAGGCTGGATTTTTCCAGATGGATGTAAAAGAGATGAGAGTGTACCGGGCAGCAGGGGCGGCGCTTGTGCTGGTGACTGCTTTTTCTAGCTTCCTGTCCATGTTCTGGAGGCGGCCGGACGGAACCATCTGGTCGCTGATTCCGTGTATGCTGGAATATGTGGTGCTCTATGGACTGATGGAAAGCTACACCGCAGGTTCGCCCAGACATTCGTATCACTCCGAACTGTGCTGTGGATATGCTATGGTAATGGGAGCAGCACTGTGTGGGTACGCAGTCAGCCTGATTCTGCATATCGCGCTGTGGCAGCTCTTTGCGTCTATGATTATTCTGGTCTGCCGGTTTATGGTGGTTGTGGTTGTTATAGGGGCGAAGAAAGAGGCATAAAAAATAAAAAGCCGTAACCAGATATACCCGCCCATGGGATTAAACTCATGAGCGAAAGTATAAGGTTACGGCTTTTCTATATTGAAAATTCTGGTTTTCAAATAATCAAAGATAACATGGAATGTTGATGTTTCGGTTCCGATGTATCTTTCCAATTTTTATTTAAAATTCTCCTCCGCATACCGGCGCAGCTCATCACGGAAATCCGGGTGTGCGATGGCGATCATGGCATCCGCTCGTTCTTTTAAGGTAAGCCCGGTCAGTTTTGCGATACCGTATTCGGTCGCCACGTACTGAATCATGGTACGCGGTGCAGATACGGTGCTGCCGCCCGGAATGAACGGTACGATGTTGGATTTTAAGGAGCCATCTTTTTTCTTGTGGGTGGAAGCAAGGCAGATAAAGCCCTTGCCTCCCTCGGAGCGGAATGCGCCCTCCAGGAAATCCATCTGTCCGCCGATACCGGAGAGCTGTCGGGTGCCGGCAGACTCGGCATTTTCCTGTCCCATCAGATCCAGCTCGACACCACCGTTGATACTGATGACATTTTTCATCTCACCGATGCGGTACGGGGAGTGGACGTAATCGACGTCAGCCGGATGGAAGAGCTGCGGCTCATTATCCAGCCAGTCATATAATTCCTGAGAGCCCATGGCAAGGTTCCAGGTAGAATAACCGTTGTCAATTTCCTTCTTCTTGTTGGTCAGCTTGCCAGCCTTATAGAGGGCTAAAAAAGCATCGCTGATGGTGCCGGTGTGGCAGCCGAGGTCGGTTTTGTCGGACTGTGCCAGCATATTGGCAACGGTAAACGGAACGCCGCCGACGCCCAGGGAAAGGACAGCGCCGTCCGGGATCTCCTCAACGACACGTTTGGCAATTTCAATATCAACGGCGCTCGGATCGCGGTAGGTGCGGATCGGAAGCGGCTCATGCTCGCCCTCGACGATGAAATCTGCCTCTGAGAGGTGGACACGGTGGGAACCATCGACGCCCTGTAAGCGCGGGAGGCGCTCATTGATCTCGAAGATGACGGTGCGCGCATTCTCAAAGATGGTGCGCCATGCATAGTTGGAAATACCCAGTCCACAGTAGCCGTCCGCATCCGGTCTGGAAACCGGTACAAAGGCAACATCCACGCGAATGTGGTGGCGGTACATTTCCGGCAGGGAACGCAGCATCATCGGCATAAACTTGCAGAGCCCACGGGTCTGCAGCTTGCGCTCATAATCGCCGATGTGCCAGCTGTAGTAGCTGAATGCTTTCTGCTCCGGGTCGCTTTCGACAACCTCGATGCGCGGGCGGATGACTAAACCGCCGCGGATCTTGACATCGGTCAGCTCATCCCTGCGTGCTGCCAGCGCACGGTCGAGAAGCTCCGGAAATCCAGCACCAAAGCCATAATCCACCCAGTCGCCTGGTTGAACGGCCTTGACGGCGGTCTCAGCACTTACAAATTTGCCTGCGTAATTGTTAGACATAGTAAAAATCCTCCATCGGTATGAAATTCATAATTTTCTAGTTTCCATCATATCCCAGAAAGCGCTTTTTTGCAACTTCCAAAGACAATTCCAAAAGACAATTTTTAAGCTGGGTTTTAAGATAAGTTTAATACGGAAATAGTTGACAAAATAGGTGTTTATGATAAAATTAAGTGTTTATAAATAAGAGTTGATCTTTTACACAGCAGGCAGAAGTGCCTGTATTTTTATGTAATAGGAAATTCCTTGGAATCCCCTATTACACAAAAAGGCACTAACGTGCCAATGATGTGCACTTGCGCGAAGCAGAAACATGTCGCAAGCGACCGCGCTCGGCGCGAGAATGTGACTGTAAAGAATACAACAAATATAGAAAGAGAGGAGTTACGACAAATGAAAACAAATACGGATTTATTTGAAAAAACACCCGTACCGAAGGCGGTCGCAACCATGGCGGTTCCGACTATGATTTCCATGCTGGTGGTTGTTATCTATAACATGGCGGATACATTTTTCATCGGTCAGACGAAGGATCCGCTGCAGGTGGCGGCAGTTTCGCTGGCAACGCCGGTCTTTATGATTTTTATGGCATTAGGCCATCTGTTCGGTATCGGCGGCAGCTCAGCGATATCGAGAGCACTGGGAGAACGCCATAAAGACCGGGCATGTCATATCAGTTCATTCTGCTGCTATGGATCCCTGGGGCTGGGCGTGATAGTGGCTATCCTGTCTGTACTTGGAATGGAAACCATTCTGCATCTCATCGGTGCCAGTGTAAATACGATCGGTTTTGCGAGACAGTACCTGGCGATTATTGCAATCGGCGCGCCGTTTATTATGTTTTCAACTGCATTTGCGAATATTCTGCGGGGAGAAGGCGCATCGAGAGAATCGATGGTCGGAAACCTGTTAGGTACCGTAGTAAATATTATTTTGGATCCGATCATGATCCTGGTGCTTGGCTGGGGAGTGACCGGTGCAGCGCTTGCGACGATTATCGGCAATATTGCGGCCTGTCTTTACTATATTGCTTATTATCTACGGGGAAAATCGACACTGTCGATTCATTTCCGTGATTTTAAGATGGGAGATGGAATCGTTTCCGGCGTGGCAGGGATCGGTATTCCGGCTTCCTTAAATAACATCCTGATGAGCTTTGCCAATATTATCCTGAACCAGGCGCTGGTCGGCTACGGTGACACACCGGTAGCGGCGATGGGGGTTGCGATGAAATCCAATATGCTTGTTGTCCTGCTGCAGATTGGTCTCTGCGTGGGAATCCAGCCGCTGATTGGTTATAATTATGGAGCGCGCAACAAGAAACGCCTGATGTCGGTATTCAAATTTACAGGACTTGTATCAGTTATTATGGGAACGATTCTGACATTGTTTATGATTGTCGCAAGAAAGACAATGATTCAGATGTTTATTAATGATGCGGAAGTTGTCCAGTATGGTATTCAGATGGTGGTTGCCCTCCAGCTTTCTGCGCCACTCCTTGGTATCTTATTCCTCTGCATCAATACGATCCAGGGAATGGGAAAAGCGCTTCCGTCGCTGATTCTTACGATCTGCCGCCAGGGACTGATTTTTATTCCGTTGATTTTCGTGCTGAATGCGATGTTTGGCCTGGATGGAGTTGTCTATGCACAGCCGGCGGCTGATTATCTGTCGATTGTGGTGGCGATTTTGATTTGCACACATCTGTTCCGGACGATGGATCATAGAGAAGAGAAAGCAGAAGGCTGAGAAGATTCAATAGATTCAATAAGGAAAAATATGCTTAAAGAAAATAAAAGAGAAGAAATCACAAAGAACATAGAGAAGGGGGAAGCCCTTGTAGAACAGGTGGCAGATGGAATCTGGCGGATCGGTGTGGAATTGCCGCAGAATCCTTTGCGGGAACTCAACAGTTACCTGATCAAGGGGAAAGAAAACGGGCGCGACCTTCTGATTGACACCGGATTTCGGCGCGAGGAATGCCGGGAGGCGCTGTTTGCCGGGCTTCGGGCACTTGGCAGCAGTCCGGAGCGGCTGGATATTCTTCTGACACACCTGCACTCGGATCACACAGGACTTGCCAGGGAGGCGGCAGGGACGGACAGCCACATCTATATCAGCGGAACCGATCTGGCAATCTTAAAGGACGGTTTTACACCAGAGCGTCCGCTTCGGCTGGCGGAGCAATTCCGTGCCGGGGGATTTCCGGAGGATGAAATGAAGAAAACGCAGGCGCTCAATCCGGCAGTCCGCTATAAGCTGGATCAGGTTGATGACCGTTTTGTTCCGATTGAGGCAGGCTGGAAATACACGGTAGGAGATTACACGCTGGAAATGATCTCCGTGCCGGGGCATACGCCGGGCAATGCGATGTTCTGGGCAAAGAAACAGGGCATCATGTTCACGGGCGATCATATCCTGTTTGATATATCGCCGAATATTACTTCCTGGCTGGAATCGGAGGATTCATTAGGTGATTATCTCGATAGCCTGCGCCTCGCCAGAAAATATCCGGTCCGCCTTGCCTTGCCGGGACACCGGAAGACGGGCGATTATGCAGCGCGCATCGAGGCGCTGCTGGCACACCATGAGCGGCGTCTGGCGGAGACGGAGGCGCTGCTTGCCGAACATCCGGGTATGACGGCATATGAGACGGCTGGAAAGATGCGCTGGAAGATCCGTGCCGCCAGCTGGGAAGAATTTCCACCGTCCCAGAAGTGGTTTGCGGTGGGCGAGTGCATGGCGCATCTGGACTACCTCCGCCTGCGCGGCAGAATCCGCCGGGAGATGGACGGAGAAGTGTGGAGATGGTTCACGGTAACGGCTAAATACTGTTAGAATTAACTAACAATTATTACTATTGACTAACAATAGTCTGACTGCATATAATGATAGAAAAGAAAACGGTAACTGTTCAGTAGGTCTGCGCATTTACTGCGCTGACCGTACGAAAACATGGACCAGCAGACAAAAATCCCATTGCCGTAGGCAATTTTTAATGGATTTTTGCGCGTGACTGTGAAGGTACTGAACAGTTACAGAAAGCGGAATATCAGTCAGGAGGTCGTTGTATGCAGTCGTTGGCAAAGGTGCAGGCGGGAGAGTCCTGTGAAATCAAGTGGATGTTTGGAAATGCGGATGTGATGAACTTTTTGGAGCGCTATGGAATCAAAGAAGGAAGCCGTATCCGGGTCCTTGGACGTGTGCTGGATGGTCTGATCATCGGAAATGGAAAGGTTCGGCTGGCACTGGGCGATGAAGTGGCAGAGCGGATTCAGGTGTAGGTTTGACGGTGATTGAAAGATTGTCGAAAATGTCATGTATTGAAAGAACGTCGAATCTGTCACGTGCAAGTTTGAGAAGGTCACGTTACTTGACATTTCTTCCCATTTATGCTATTCTACCAGATAGCACAAATGCAATGAACGGAAGTAGTAAGCCGCGAAATTTCTACAGAGAGCTGCCGGATGGTGTGAGGCAGCGGAAGGAAGCCGCCGAACTGGTCCGGGAGCAGCCTGTTGAAAGAAGTGTTTTTGAATACCCGAGTAGACAGAGCCGGTCATCCGCCGTTACAGGACGATGAGGAGCACACGGATTCCGTGTGAAATAGAGTGGTACCGCGCAGTTGGAATTTTCGCCCTGCGTCTCTATACAGGTAATGTAGAGACGCAGGGCGTTTTTGACGTTACCGGATTGAAAGAATGTCCGCAAGGGTTGGATGTTATGCAACTGCCAACGGATCAGTTGATTGCAATAATGAATCATCATTTTAGAGACTGGAGCCGGATTTTGACAGGAAATAGCAAAAAATCAGCGTGGGTTAAGCAGAAAACAGGAGGAACAAAGATGTCACAGTACAATCATACCGCCATTGAGAAAAAATGGCGCGAGAACTGGGAAAAACATCCCATCAATGTAAACGATGGAAAGAAAGAAAAATATTACTGCCTGGATATGTTCCCATATCCGTCCGGAAGTGGTCTGCACGTTGGTCACTGGAGAGGCTACGTTATTTCAGATGTATGGAGCCGTTATCAGCTGCTGCGCGGCAAATACGTGATCCATCCGATGGGCTGGGACGCATTTGGTCTGCCGGCAGAGAACTACGCGATCAAGATGGGCGTACACCCGGCTATCTCGACCGAGTCCAACATTAAAAATATTAAACGTCAGATCAACGAGATCGCAGCCATCTATGACTGGGATATGGAAGTAAATACCACAGATCCGGCATTCTACAAATGGACCCAGTGGATCTTCGTCCAGATGTTCAAAAAAGGCCTGGCATACGAGAAAGAATTCCCGATCAACTGGTGCCCGTCCTGTAAGACAGGTCTGGCAAACGAGGAAGTTGTCAACGGCTGCTGTGAGCGCTGCGGTACCCCGGTTACCAAGAAAAACCTGCGCCAGTGGATGCTCAAGATTACCGCGTACGCAGACCGCCTCTTAAATGATCTGGACAAACTGGACTGGCCGGAGAAGGTTAAAAAGATGCAGACTGACTGGATCGGTAAATCTTACGGTGCAGAGGTTGATTTCGGCGTAGAGGGACGCGATGAGAAGATCACCGTTTATACCACCCGCCCGGACACCCTGTACGGTGCAACTTTCATGGTACTGGCTCCGGAGCACGCGATGGCAAAGAGCCTGGCAACCGATGAGACCCGCGAGGCAGTTGAGAAATACATTTTCGATTCCTCCATGCGTTCCAACGTAGACCGTCTGCAGGATAAGGAAAAGACCGGCGTATTTACCGGAACTTATGCAATCAACCCGATCAACGGTGCGAAGGTTCCGATCTGGCTGTCTGATTATGTATTAGCTGACTACGGTACAGGCGCTATCATGTGCGTACCGGCACACGATGACCGTGACTTCGAGTTTGCAAAGAAATTTAATATCCCGATCATCCAGGTTATCGCAAAAGATGGCAAAGAGATCGAGAACATGACTGAGGCGTATACCGAGGCATCCGGCACGATGATCAACTCTGGCGAGTGGAATGGTATGGAATCTTCCGTACTGAAAAAAGAAGCGCCGGAAATGATTGAGAAGAGAGGTATCGGTCACAAGAGAGTCAATTATAAGCTGCGTGACTGGGTATTCTCCCGTCAGCGTTACTGGGGCGAGCCGATCCCGATCGTACACTGCCCGAAGTGCGGCAATGTACCGGTTCCGGAGGATCAGCTTCCGTTAAAACTTCCGGAGGTAGAAAGCTATCAGCCGACTGGTACCGGCGAATCCCCGCTGGCAGCCATCGACGAGTGGGTCAACACCACCTGCCCGTGCTGCGGCGCTCCGGCAAAACGTGAGACAAACACCATGCCGCAGTGGGCGGGATCTTCCTGGTACTTCCTGCGCTATGTAGATAACAAGAACGATAAAGAACTGGTATCCCGTGAGAAAGCAGACAAATATCTGCCGGTTGATATGTACATCGGCGGTGTTGAACATGCAGTACTGCATCTGCTGTATTCCCGTTTCTACACCAAGTTCCTGTGCGATATCGGTGTTATTGACTTCGACGAGCCGTTCAAGAAGCTGTTCAACCAGGGTATGATCACTGGTAAGAATGGTATCAAAATGAGTAAGTCGAAAGGAAATGTCGTATCCCCGGACGATCTGGTACGCGACTACGGCTGCGATTCCCTGCGTCTCTATGAGCTTTTCGTAGGACCGCCGGAACTGGATGCAGAGTGGGATGACCGCGGTATCGAGGGCGTATCCCGTTTCCTGAACCGTTTCTACAACCTGGTTATGACCAGCAAGGACAAAGATATCAAAGAAACTAAGGAAATGGTTAAACTGCGCCACAAACTGGTATTCGACATTGAGCAGCGTTTCGAGCAGTTCAGCCTGAATACCGTTATCTCCGGTTTCATGGAGTACAACAACAAGCTCATCGATCTGGCAAAGAAAGAGGGCGGCATCGACAAAGAAACCCTCAAGACCTTTACCATCCTTCTGGCACCGTTCGCACCGCATCTGGGCGAGGAGCTGTGGCAGGAGCTCGGCGGAACCGACAGCGTATTCCACGCTTCCTGGCCGGAGTGTGATGCGGAGAAGATGAAGGATGACGAGAAAGAGGTAGCCGTTCAGATCAACGGCAGAGTCCGCGCGACCATTACCGTACCGGCAGACATCTCCAAAGAAGATGCCATCGCCGCTGGTAAGGAGGCTATCAAGGACAAGCTGACAGGAAATATCGTAAAAGAAATTTACGTTCCGGGACGGATTGTGAATATTGTGATGAAATAATTTGAGAGAAAATCTCACAACAGAATAAAGTGCTTGGAAATATTGAAAAGTTCGCTTAAAATCAAGACTTACTGACATTTTTCTTTAAAGAAAAAGTATCGTAGAATACCGCAAAATATCGTAACAGATTTTTAAAATGGAGTAAATTTGGAGTAAAGATTGAAAGAAAATGGAGTAAATATTTCAAAGATGTAATGAGAAATGGCGTAGGTAGTGGAAACATTATCTGCGTCATTTCTTATTTGTAAAATTAGGGGCAGTTTTATTGAATTTGTGATAAAATAGAAAAAACATCTTGACTCTTTAGTAGCGTAACGGTTTACGATGAAAGATATGTCAATGAAAGCAGTAAAAAGATTGGGGAAAAGTTGTAAAAATCTTTTTAAAATGGATAATGCAAGAGTATTATTATTAGAAATGGCTAAAGATTATTTGAATCATTCTCAGTTGGAAGAAGCCACAGATAAACAGTACGGAAAAGGGGTTACAAAATACATTGGTTCAGCGATATATCGGTATTATGGTGTAGAAAACTTGGAATAAACAGATGTTACCAAAATGGAAACAAGAGAAATACATACTGGTACTTTTATTGTAGGTTTTATTGTTATATGATGTGAGTGAAAGAGAGGTATGGAGTATGGCATTAAATGATAACATCAAAAAATTCAGAGAAGAAAAAAATCTCACTCAGCAACAACTTGCAGATAAGTTATATGTTTCAAGGCAGACAGTTTGTCGTTGGGAAAATGGTTCAAGGTGTCCGGACTTGATTATGGCAAAAAAACTGGCATTAGAGCTAGATGTGAGTATGGATGAACTTATATCAGACGAAGATGTAAATGATATTCAAGTAAATTATGGAATATGGAAATCTGAAAGAATAAAAGACAAGAAGCATTTACAGACACTTCAAAAAAAGATATTAGACTTTATACAAATTGTGGGAGCTGTATTTTTAGCAATCACGATTTTGTTACGAGTGCAATTAGATATGAGAGTACCTGTATGGTGTACAATCATTTGCTTTATTATTGTAGCGGTAGCATTTCTTTGTAATTTCATAGTTTCTAAAAAGTTGAGAGAAATGTAGTGAGGTCAAGGAACAAGGCGTAGCCGATACGCCGTAGGGCAGTCCTTGACGGAACGGACACAGCCAACAGAACCATGATACAGCAGAGGACTTGAAAGGTCAGAAACCTTGCAAGTCCTCTTGTCTGTTACTGGGCGTTGTGTTTTAAGTAAAGTGCTTCTTTTACCACTTCTTTTTCAAATGCTTTGATATGACAATCATGTACTTCATTGTCAATATAAAAGCAATCGTCAGTCTGTGAGTAGGCAAGTTTGGTAACTTTCGGTTCATAAGTTTTTGTATCAATTCCGTAATAGTAAATCGTGGCGGTTGTTAATACCATGTGAATACTTTCAAAATCTCTTGTAAAAATAGTATGCCTGTCGGAATAGAAGAAATCAGACGGACATTCGTAGAACTCGGAACTATCTTCTTTCAAAAATAAAGGTAATAGGTGCATTGCATTTCCAGCACGATTGACAAGAACATAAAAGCGTGGAATAAGGGCGGCATATTGGGTCATCATGGCAATATAGATATCGTCTAAATTATCAAGAAGATACTCGGAGCAGGAGTTGTTATAAAAGACATATTGCAGGGCATTGTTATTCTTACTTGTATGTTCCATAGGTACATTTTCTCCGTAAAGCCACCGCAAGTCTACATCTAAGGAGTCGGCAATCAATTCCATTTTATCGGCTTTTGGATTGTATTGTCCCGAAAGATAGGAACTGAACGCCCCTTTGCTGATACCTGTATCTTTGACTATGTCCACCTGTTTTTTATTTTTTGCTCTCATGGCAAATTTAATCCGTTCTGCGATTGTATTCATCTGAAAAACCCTCTCTTTCCATATCTCGTTATAACTTCTCATATCTTATCGTCTAAGGACACTATACCACAAGTTCAGAAAAAAGAAAACAAAAAGTTTATAAAAAACTAAACTTTCTATTGCAAAACGAATATGCCTGTGCTAATATACAATTAAGTTCAGAAAAAACTGAACAATGAACGGCGTCGTAATAGGAAAATGAAAATATGAGAAACTGACCTATCGGTTCAACGGGGAGAAAGGAATGTGTATGCAGATTACATTGACAAAAGAACAGGTAAAAGAAGCATTTGGAGAACTTCGCTTTATGGGTGCGGATAACTGTTACCGCTATGATAAAGACAGTAAGAAGAAAACAGAGGAAGTGGAAGCCTTAAAACTTCATCTTGGAAGCATGAAACTTGGAAACAGCGTGGATATTCGCTTGGAAGCAACGGAACTTCCGAAGATTGAGCCTTATGCTGTGGTGGAACTGGAAGAACCAGTTTATGCCCCTTATGTGCAGAGAGGAAATTTCCCTGTATTAGTGGAGAAGATTACCTGTAAGGGTATCCGCCCTGTTCCAAACAAAAATATGTAGGCGGTCAAAGTTCCTGTCCTCGTTCTGACGTACCAAACGTCAGGTTGAGGGCAGGGCAATGGCAACGCCGTTGCAGATTGGAGGTTTGATAAATTTGGAAGAAAGAAGCGGAAGTTTTCTTCCAAAACTCCCCTACACTAACAGGGGAGTAATACGGCAGAAAGAAGAATTAAGTGCCTTGATAGACTGGTGTCAGATAACCATTAAGGAAGTTCCGTTAGAAGCAGTTATAGAAGATGTGCTGAGAATACCTTTGGAACTTATGACGGTAACAGGCTATGAAAAAGGGATTGCAGGGCATGAGGTTGTGGCAATCTTCGATAATATCAAGGTGCTAAAGCCGACAGGAAATGCACAGTATCAAGGCTTTCAGATTTTGATGAGTGGGAAAGGCTGTCGCAACTATGAGAATTTTTTACAACTCAATGAGGAAACATGGTTTGATTTCTTAAACAGAGTTTGTCAGTATCATATCAATGTTCCTCGGATTGATTTGGCGATAGATGATAGAAAACCGTATTTGAGTATTCCCGATTTGATTGTACGGACAAAAGAGGGATTACTTTCTTCAAAGTTACGGGAGATAGATTTTCACGACTCGGGAGAACTGAAAGAAGAAGTGTTTCAGAGTAAAGGTGGTAGTCTTTATCTCGGCAGTTCAGCCAGTAATTTGAGATTGGTATTTTATGAAAAGGGATATGAACAGAATAAAAAGTATGGAACAGAATTAGACGAAAATTGGAATAGATATGAGTTGAGATTTCGGCAGGAAATGGCGGTAAGTGTAGTACAGGCATTATTGAGATATAGAGATGTGGCAGGACTGGCAATGGAAGTATTAAACAGCAAAATACGATTTTTAGAAAAGCCGACAGACAGCACGACAACACGAAAAAGGCTTTATTCAACCTATCAAGCGTGGGCGGAACTGATGAAAGATATAGGCAAGGTGAAACTTACCATACAGCCACAGAAGAAAAGTTTGCAAAAGGTGTGGGAGTGGTTAGAAAAGTATGTTGCCCCGTCTTTGAAACTGTTTGCAGAGGTTGGGAAGATAGAGCAGAGAGATTATATCGGTAATCTTGTGAAAAATGGAGAAATGAATATCACACAGAAGCAGTTGTATGATGATTACATAAAAGCAAGAAAATTAGGCGAAAGGGGGTAATCGTATCGAGAAAGCATTACTAAATATAAATGAATTTTGTGAGTATATGGGGATTGGGAAAACAAAGGCAAGAGAACTGTTGAACAATCCGAAAAATAGATTTACAGTACGCATTGGTAATCGGTTGTATGCAAATAAGAAATTACTTGATGAATGGCTGGAATATCAATGCAAAAGGGCTTGAAAAGAAAATGGGGTGTGGATATAATGAAAATTGAAATATTTATTTTACCATATTTCTTTCAGTAGAAGAAAGGAAAGTTGGTATGGGTAAAGATTTAAAAGGAAAAGAACTCGGTAAGGGAATTTCACAGAGAGCAGATGGACGCTATATTGCAAGATTTACAAGCAAAACAGGAAAACGTAAAACGCTTTATGATTTTAAACTGAATGAATTAAAACGGAAGTTGCGAGAAGCGGTTTATGAAGATGAACATGGTTTGAATGGCAACGGCGAAAGTATCACTTTAAACGCATGGTATGTAACGTGGACGGAGTTGTATAAGAAGAAAACAGTTAAAATGACTACGATATATAAAAATCACAGTTACTATAACGCAAGAGTGAAGAACTCTATCGGAAAGATGTATTTGCAGGACATTAAAACATATCATGTTCAAAAATTCATAAATGAATTGATAGATAGCGGTCTTGCACATGGAACGGTGTCGAACATCAGATTTATGCTGAGTGATATGTTTGATAAAGCAGTATTGAGTGAATATATTAGAAAAAATCCATGTATCGGTGTGGAAATGCCAAAAGAAGTGAAAAAGGAAAGGCGTGTATTAACAAGAGAGGAACAGGAAAAATTCTTTACATTTGCTTCTTCCTACATACACATCAATGTTTTGAAATTTGCTGTGACAACAGGTTGTCGGATTGGAGAAGTGCTTGGACTGAAATGGGAAGATTGCGACTTTGAAAGAAGAAAAATTACAATCAATAAGACAATCCATTATTCAAAGGCTTCCAGTCCCGTTGAGGGTTCGAAGTTTTTCTACACGACTGCAAAAACCATGTCTAGTAATCGTGCAATTCCGATGACAGATGAAGTGTATGAGATTTTACAAAATCAGAAGATAAAGCAGACAGAACAGAAGATGTGGAAACGCTCGATATGGAAACAGCATAAAGAATTTCAAAATTTGGTATTTACCTGTTCGGACGGTTCGCCAGTTTACTATTATAACGTCAATAGTGCAATCAAAGACTATGTGGCAAAAATCAATGTAATAGAGATTGAACTGGCAAAGGAAGAAAAGAGAGAGCCGAAGATATTTGAACTGTTTACCTGTCACACTCTGCGACATACATATGCTACAAGGTGTTATGAAAATGGAGTAGACCAACAGGTGGTGCAGAAACTCTTAGGTCATTCAACATTGGCAATGACAACCGATTTATACACGCACGTTTCAGAAGAAAAGAAAAAAGAAGAAGTAGCCGAACTGAAAATATTGGCTTAAATTTGGAGTAAAAATGGAGTAAATCAGAAGATAGATAGCGAAAAACAGCGTAAAATCAACATTTTCGAGTAGATATAAATATTGTTATGAAATAAATAAAAACGGCATGGGAAGAAGCAGAAGAATCTGTGACTTTTCTGTGCAGATAAGGTCAGCGGCCATACAGGGGAGAAAAACTGTGTGGTCGCTGTTTTTTGCCCGCTCCTTTTTCGCGTGCCTGCTATTTGATTTCCTAAATGATAAAATAAAATTATGTGATTTCAGAAGGGATAGGTGAATATGGGAATGTTTGTCAACCCGGACAATTCGGCATTTCAATCAGCCCTGAATGCAAAAAGCATTCTTGATGAGGAAAAACTCATTTGGAATGCTTTTTTGCTGTCTATACGAAACATTCCACATGAAGCTTCTGGGAGGAAGCGAAGGTGTGGAGTGCTATCGTTCAATAAAATTGTCTAAAAAGTCTACCAATTCAAAAGATAAATTTTATATCATAAATGCAACATAATAGCTTGTAGCTAGAAAAATCAGAATAAAAAATTTCGCAGAATATCTAGTTCTGCGAAAATAAAAGGTTTTATATGCAGAACCCAAATGCCGTATTGACAAAAGCTTCAAAAGCAAAGGGAAATATTATATGAGAATTTCAGAAATTTTTGTTCAGAAATGACGACTTAATAATTTCATAAGAGATTCTTGGGAGAAACTTCTATTGAATTAACCTTGAAAGTATCGTATAATGATTGAAGATTTTCGCAGAACTAGATATTCTGCGAAAATCGCAAACATGAAAGGGAGAACGCCTGTATGTGGTACGTGGTGCAGACACCTGTGGGACGCGAGGCAGAAGCGGCGGAAAAACTGAATCATTTTTATCGGGATAAGGCTGAAAAGCCTTGTTTTGTGCTGTCCAAAGAACGGACCTGGCGGATGGGCGGTGTCTACTATGTAGATACGGAAGTCATGTTTCCGGGCTATGTGTTTGTGGACACGGCGGATGAGCCTGTTTTGGAAGACGGAGTGAAATGTCTGGCGGGGCTGGTGCGATTTCTGAATGCTGGTTCGGAAGCACATCCATATGGAACGGCAGTCCCCCTGAAAAAAGAGGAAGAGAAATTTCTGAAAGAACTTCTTCGGGAGGATTCTTCCCACACCGTCCGGCGGTTTCTGGTGCGGGCAAATGACGCGGGGGAGATCGAATGGGCGGAAGGGGTGCTTGGTGAGATGCTGCCAAAGATCATCCGGAAGCGGCTGCGGAAACGAATCGTGACGATTCAGGCAGAACTGCTGAACGAAGCACGACAGGTAGAGCTGGCAATCCGGATGGAAGATGATCCGGAGGCAGTTTTCCCAAAGAAAGGACCCCTGAACCCTAAAAATCTTTCAGGAGATTTCCAGGAAAACGATTTTAGCCGGGTATCGGTCTCTGGAAAGAACCCATCAAAAAAGATAACAAGATTACATGGAGCGGAGAACGATGGAACAAAGCTGGCAGCAGAATAATGAGTATGAGTGTATGAAATATTCGGTTCTGATGCCGGTATATCACAAAGAAAATCCAGCGTATTTCTATCAGGCGGCAGCCAGCATGATGAATCAGACGATTCCTCCAGATGAATTTGTCCTGGTATGCGATGGACCGTTGACACCAGTGTTGGATGAAACGATCCAGACGATTGACCGGGAATGGCCGGGAGTTCTGCAGGTGCTTCGCCTTCCTGTATGCGGCGGAATCGCACGGGCGCTGGCAGCAGGTGTAGAAGCGTGCCGAAATGAATGGATCGCCCGCATGGACAGTGATGATATTGCCTGTCCGGATCGCTGTGAAAAGCAGCTGAAACGATATGCAGAAGAAGCAGCGGGCAAATTGCTGGGAAAGAAAGCAGAACAGGGGAAACTCGGACTTCTGAGCGGAAAAATTGCAGAATTTGTCGCAGCAGAAGTGCCAGAACAGGAAAATGTAGATAACCTAAATGCGCCAGATAGAGGTGAAATTGGAAGTGGGATGAATGGAAAATTGTTTCCGCCGGGCAGAATCACTGGAATTCGGTCACTTCCCTGCCAATATAAAGAAATTTTAACGTTTGCCAGAAAGCGCAATCCGATGAACCATATGGCCGTCATGATGCGGCGTTCAGCTGTGCTGGCGGTGGGAAACTATCATCCGGTTCCGGGGGCGGAGGACTATGAATTGTGGGTCCGTCTTTTGCAGGCAGGATATAAAGCAGAAAATCTTTCGGATATTCTGGTGTATGCGAGAACGGACAATGGGATGATCAAACGCCGCGGCGGTCTGTCCTATGCCAGGGCCGCTCTGAATCTGCAGAAAACGTTTTTTAAAAGTGGATTTTTAAATAGAAGAGAGTATCTGCGAAACTGCGTGATCCGCGTTACTGCAAGTCTGATTCCGGCATCCGTGCGTGGAATACTCTATCAGAAAAAATTGAGAGGAACGCTTTCTGAGGATGCTTAGTGTTCCTATAAAAAGAAACAGGCAGATTACCTGGAATAGAATTACACGTTGGGTTCTGTGGAGTTCGGCCTGAATAAAAACAAAAAGAAGAGGAACTATTTTGAGACAATATGAACCATTCAAACGACTGTTCCGTCTGATAGGTGCGCTGCTCCTGATGGGGGCAGAAGTTGGCGCTTATGGATATGTCTGGAACGGATATTTCAACAAAATGATCGAATTTCCGTTCTGGAGAAGAGGAAACTGGCTGATGATCGCCCTGTATGCGGGACTATTACTATTTTTCCTGCTGACTTACGGGGGATTCCGGATCGGATACCTGAAAAAAGGAAATCTGCTCTGTTCTCAGATCCTTTCGATCGGACTTTTAAATCTGATTACGTATATTCAGATTTCTCTGTTAGATAAAAAATTTCATGATCCCCGGATACTGCTTGGGATGACGGTTGTCCAGCTTTTGATTGCACTGATCTGGACGTTCCTGTTTCAGCAGATATACAGGATTCTGTTTCCGCCAAGAAGGATGCTTTTGGTATGCGGAGACCGTCCGGCCTTTCATCTGATGGAAAAGATTCATTCCAGAGAAGATAAATACTATCTGGAAACAGCCATTCATATCCGGGTTGGCATGAAAGCGATTCTGGAAGAAGCAAAAAAATACGACGCTCTGATCATCGGAGATATTCCGGCGAAGGATCGAAATGCGCTTTTAAAGAAATGTTTTGAGCAGGATATCCGTACCTATACTGTGCCGAAGCTGTCAGACATTCTGATTCGGACTTCGCAGGAGCTGGATATATTTGACAGTCCGCTCCTGTTATCGAGAAATGATGGAATTTCCGATCTTCAGCGATTTATCAAGCGGGCGATGGATTTCATTTGTTCCAGCATCGGAATCGTGGTATTATCCCCATTCTTTCTTCTGGTGGCGCTGTCGATCTACCTGACCGACCGCGGTCCGGTCTTTTACAAGCAGACCCGTCTCACAGAGGGCGGAAAAGAATTTCAGATCTGCAAATTTCGGACGATGATCCAGAACGCGGAGGCAAAAACCGGGGCGAGACTGGCAGCGGAACACGATGACCGGATCCTGCCGGTGGGACATTTCCTTCGGAGAACCCGCCTGGACGAGCTGCCGCAGCTTTTCAATATCTGGAAAGGTGAGATGTCGATCGTAGGACCGCGTCCGGAACGCCCGGAGCTGGCGGCGGAGATCGAGAAAGAAATTCCGGAATTCTGCTACCGCTTAAAGATGAAAGCCGGACTGACCGGATATGCACAGGTCTATGGAAAATACAATACAACGTCCTATGACAAATTGAAACTGGATTTGACTTACATACGAAATTACTCTCTGCTTCTCGACCTTAAGCTCATCCTGATGACACCGAAGATCATGATGCTCAAAGAGAGTACGGAAGGAGTCGCAGACAATGGAAAAGCTTCTGACAGTCGTCATCCCGGCGTATAACGCGGAAAAATATATCACATATACCCTGGATTCACTGTGCGCAGGATGCAAAGACCAGGATTTGAAAAAGAAAAATCAGAGCTGGACAGGAAATGAAACGGAATCAAACATTCAAACCGTATCAGCAAGAATGTCTGATTTTCAACCAGGTATGGATTGGTCCGAATACCTGGAAATATTGATTATAGACGATGGATCAAGGGATCAAACCGGTGCGATTGCTGATCAATATGCGGAGCGCTATCCGACCGTTGTTCGTGTCATTCATAAAGAAAATGGCGGTCATGGATCTGGGATCAACTGCGGCATCCAGAATGCATTGGGGCGGTATATGAAAGTAGTCGATGCCGATGACTGGGTGGATCCGGAGGCATTGGATCATCTGATTGCTGCGCTGAAAAAATGTCAGGATGATGTGCTGGTCAGCGGTTTCTACTGGCGGTTTGACAACGGAAGCGGAGAGGAAAGTTCTTTCCCGAAAAAAGCAGAAATTCCAGAACAATTTCCAGGGGTGAAATATGGGATTTCCTATGAATTCGATGGAATCGCGGATCAGATTTATATGAAAATGCATGGAATTACATGGAAAACAGAGATCCTGCGGCAGATGCCGCTTTCGATCGATGAACACTGCTATTACGTTGATGCCGAATACATCCTGTACCCGATTCCGTGGGTCAAGACAGTATCCTTTATCCCGGACTTTGTCTATCAGTACCGGATCGGCCGGGAAGGACAGAGTGTCAGCCCGGAGAAGATGATCAGGAATAAGGAAAATTATGACAGGGTGATGGAATCCCTGCTGTCATTTTATCGTCTGTATCAGGGCGGAACACTTACCGGAAAAGACGGAAAGAAGCTTCCATGCAGTCAGGAAAAGCTACAGTATCTTGAAAATGGAATCGCCAGGGTGGCAGCTGGGAGAGTGAAGATACTTCTGAGCCTTCCGGCAGACAAGGAAGTAAAGCATGCATTGATGCAGTTTGAAGATGAATTACTTCGGGACTATCCGGAGATTTACCATGCGAACCGAAATAAGGCGGTGAAGCTGCTGCGGGTAAGCCGGTATGGGCTGTATCGGGCGGCGGTGTGGGCGCTTGGGCGGAGCAGAAGGAAGTTCTAAATATGAAGATAGATCCGTCAGAGATATAAAGACAGATTAGAAACTATATAATCCCAAAACATGGAATGAGGAACGGCAGTTCCTAAAAGGACTGAAAAGGAGACACAGCGGATGCGTCTACAAAATATACGATTTCCGGAAGCAGATATCTGCAGGGAAGAAGAACTGTATT
Source organism: Clostridium sp. AM27-28 (assembly GCF_003480955.1). NCBI lineage: Bacteria > Bacillati > Bacillota > Clostridia > Eubacteriales > Clostridiaceae > Clostridium > Clostridium sp. AM27-28. The sequence goes on along the minus strand of NZ_QUJT01000015.1, from coordinate 14,635 downwards.
TCCATCGAAATGGAGAATGGGTCGATTTCAATGGATATTTCAACCTTTTCTATATCGAAAAAAGAAAGAAGTACACAAACCAGGAAAGTTTGACGCTGCACCTGGAATTGAATGGCTGTCAGGCAATTCGTCTGATGTTGGATGAGAATGTCATTCAGGAAAAGATGCTGACGGGGGGGAAAGAAACTCTGGATCTGGAGTTCCCATATCCGGAGACGGAAAAAGGAGTTTTCTGGTTTTCGGTGAAAAAGATAGGTGCCGGGAAAGAGACAGAATCGGAGAACGTGAAAGACGCGGAGACAGAATCAGCAGAAAATGCAGCTGCCAAAACGATAAAGGATACAAAGAAAAATATCGGTTTTGATATATCAAATCATATAAAAGGCTGGTATGAGGGAACTTGTCGGAATGAAAAACAGGTGCGGATCGCAGCGGCAGTTTGCACGTTTAAGAGAGAGCCATATGTCCTCCGAAATCTGAAAAGTATCCTGCAATTTCTGGAACGACCGGAAAATGCTTCTTTAAAACTCTGCTATTGGCTGGTAGACAACGGAAGAACGCTTTCGGAACATGAAGAAATCAGCCGCCTGGCAGCCAGATATCCAGAAACCGTTCGAATCATACCAAACCGTAACGTCGGTGGCGCGGGTGGTTTTACCAGAGGCATGATTGAGGCGATCGAGGAAAAAGAACGTCTCGGATTAACGCATGTACAGCTGATGGATGATGATGCCATCATGGATCCGGAGCTTTTTGTGCGGGCGTATGGGTTCCTGGGGATGCGGAAGGATGAGTGGGAAGATATCCGCTTGGGAGGTACGCTGCTTCGGGAAGATTATCCATATATTTGTCAGGCAATGGGAGAGTGGTTTGAAGGATTCAATGTGACTAACCGTCTTGTTATGACAGATATGCGTAGCTTTCAGAACTGCCGGAAGCCATTGATTGAGACGCCGCAGGATGAGTATCGGATGTATTCCGGTTGGTGGTGTTGCTGCTATTCCCTGAATACAGTTCGAAAAGATAATTTGCCGCTTCCGCTGTTTATTCACCGGGATGATATCGAATATGAGATTCGAAACAGAGAGACAGGCATTGTTTTCTTAAATGGATTCAATGTCTGGCATAAAGGGTTTGAAGTGAATTTTCTGGGAACCAACGCATATTACGATGTGCGGAATAACCTGATATTTGCAGCACTGCATGAACCGGATATGTCACGAATTCAGATGTGGAAATGGATCTCTAAATTTATCATAACAGCTGTTTTAAAGATGCGTTATGAAGAAGCCTATTTCTCCTGGCGGGGAATGATAGATTTCATGAAAGGTCCAGAATGGCTGATGGGGACAGACGCAGAGCGGTTGAACAATCAGTTGAGAAAGCATCTTCCGGATACAGAGCCGATGGAATTGGAAGAGCAGCCAACCCTAAAAGAATTACAGAGGTGCTATAACCCGGATCGGAATAAAAAACAGTTTTGGAAAAAGATAACTTTCAACGGCTGGTTCCTGCCAGCAGATAAAGAAGTAGGTATCTTACGTCCGTATGATGCACCGTTTTCGATTTTCCGAAAGAAGCGGATTGAATTGCGGGATACTGGGGCAAAAAAGAAGAGAGTGGCAGTTCGGGAAGAAAGACAGCTTTTCAAAGCAGCTATGTATTGCATAAATACTTGGCGGATTCTGATGGTTCAATATGGAAAAACTCAAAAAGAATATAAGACAAAATACGAAATATTAAAAAATGGAAAGCTCTGGATTGAAAAAATATTAACAAATAGAGGTTAGTATCCATTAGGAGAATTGAGAATGGGAAAGAAGCAAATAGAATTATTTAAAAAATATAAACCACTCATGAAGCAGTTGGTAATAAAAGATATTAAATTGAAATACCGGAGAAGTTTTCTGGGATATATATGGAGCATTCTGAATCCATTAATGATCATGATTATTATGGTAATTGTGTTTCGACAAATGTTTCGCTTTAATATTGAAAACTATCCGGTATATTTGATTATTGGTTCTACATTGTTTAGTTTTATGTCAGATGCAACCAGTCAGGCCATGTGGTCAATTATAGGAAATAGTGCATTGCTAAAAAAGACATATGTACCTAAATATATATTTGCAATATCCAAAATAACAAGCAGTTTCGTAAATACTTTATTTTCTCTTGGAGCTATGTTGATTGTATTTATTGTGTGCGGTGTGAAATTTAATTTTTATATGTTTTGGATTCCGGTTGTGCTGATACAAATTTATATATTTAGTATTGGACTTGGATTGCTATTGGCGCAGGGATGTGTCTTCTTCCGAGATATTCAGCATATCTATGCAGCAGTCTTAACAGCGTGGAATTATCTTACACCAATTTTTTATCCAATTGAGCAGCTTCCAGAACAAGTACAGCATTTAATTAAAATATTTAATCCAATGTATTCATATGTAGTACAATTCCGGACCATTGTTTTAAAAGGAGTATTCCCTGATATTAAGTGGATTCTTTACGGATTTACGGTAGCACTTATATCGCTGGTTGTCGGAAGCATTGTTTTTTCTAAAACACAGGATAAATTTATTTTATATATTTAGACGAGGAAAAAATGAAACAGAATGAAAAAAATGAAATAGCAGTTGAAGTAAAGAATGTAACAGCCAGATTTAATATGGCTTCTGAAAAGATAGATAATCTGAAAGAATATTTTATTAAGCTTGTAAAGCGAGAATTAATGTTTGAGGAGTTCCTTGCATTAAAAAACGTATCATTCAGTGTAAAAAAAGGTGAGTCCTGGGGAATCATAGGAATCAATGGCTCTGGAAAATCGACGTTGTTAAAGGTGATCTGCGGAATTTTAAAACCATATAAAGGAACAGTAACGGTAAACGGAACGATTGCTCCTTTAATTGAATTGGGCGCCGGTTTTGATGGTGATTTGACAGCCAGGGAAAATATTTACTTAAATGGAGCTGTTTTAGGGCATGACGAACAGTTTATGAAAGAGCATTTTGATGAAATAGTAGAATTTGCGGAGCTGGAAAATTTTTTAGATATGCCGATTAAGAATTATTCTTCCGGTATGGCAGCAAGACTTGGATTTGCGATCGCGACGGTGGTTAAGCCGGATATTTTGATTTGTGATGAGGTTCTTGCGGTTGGCGATTATGCGTTTCAGCGAAAATGTGAGAAAAGAATGAAAAAGATGCGAGAAGAAGGAACGACACTTCTGTACGTATCTCATTCGATGGAATCGGTTCGAAAAATCTGTGACAATGCTTTGTGGTTAGAAAAAGGAGTTGTCAGAGGCTGTGGAACTGTCCGTGAAGTATCAAGAGCGTATTTAAACAGCTTAAGTGGAAATAAAGGAGAGATGAAGGAAAAGGAGAAGGAAAATCCTTTTACTGATGAGACCTGCAGCTCACTGAGTATTTTCAGCGCTCCGGAGGCGAAAAGAGAAGGAACAGGACTGGTTCATTTTACTTCGATTGAACTGCTGGACAAAGAAGGAAAATCCAGTGCTTGTTTTGATACCGGAGATAAGATAACAATTCGTTTTCAATATGCAAGCAGAACTAAAAATATGCCGTTAAGTTTTGCATTTGGAATTGTTACAAAAGATCATACACCAGTTTATCGGACATCAACCGCATTGGAATATAAAAAAATGATTTTATCCGAGCATTGCGGAGTCATGGAATGTCATATTGATAAAAATTATCTTTTGGATGGTCAATATTATTTGGAAGCACGTATATGGGGAGAAAATTTAGTTCTTCATGACAGTCTGATAGATTTTATTGTGTTGGATATCAAGACAGCTGAGCGAAAAGAGCATGGATTTTTGGTAATGCCGCATGGATGGAACACATATCCAATAAAGTCATTTTTTGATCCGGAAACAAAATTCGGTTTTGAAATAACAGAACAGCAGAAAAAAGTATGGGCGATTGAATTGGAGATGGCAGATCGCCTGCTGACGGTGTGCAGGGAAAATAATTTAAAAATCTTCGCAGATGCAGGAACTATGTTGGGAGCAGTGCGCCACAAAGGATTCATTCCTTGGGATGATGATATAGATTTTGCAATGTTCCGGGAAGACTATGATAAGTTATGTGAGATTGCTCCCAGATATTTCACAGAACCGTATTTTTTTCAGAATGTGTACACGGATAAAAAGTATGTACATGGACATGCTCAGATTCGAAATAGCTATACAACTGGAATCCTAAGCGTAGAAGAAAGACAGAATAAAGAATTTAATCAGGGTATTTTTATCGATCTGTTTGTTTTAGAGAATGTTTCAAATGATGTACAGGTTGTAGAGAAGCAGAGAATGAACTGTGATGTATTAAAGCAATTTATTGTTGAAACGACAGATGGAAGAGAATTTGAATGGCCGGAGGATTTTGAAATTCCAGAGGAGTTGAAAGAAAATCTGAGTACAGACAATTGCTGGAAATATATAGATGATATGTTCCGGTCAGTCAAAGAGAAAGATGCAGATAAGGTGGCACCTTTAAACTTTATTTTTGATACAGAAAAGAGAATCAGAGACCGCCATATGTATGATGAGACAATTTGGATGGACTTTGAATATTTGAAAATGCCGGTACCGGCTGGGTATGATGCATATCTGACAAACAGGTATGGAGATTATATGACGCCTCAGAATGTATCGAATACGCATGGAGGGGTAATTTTTGATACAGAGATGGATTACAAGGAATATCTAAGTAAATTGAAATGTAATGAAAATTAGTATAAAGGGATTGTTTTATGCAGAAAAAGAAATTCAAAATCGGGTATACAACAGGCACCTTTGATTTGTTCCATGTAGGGCATTTAAATATACTGGAAAAAGCAAAGGAAAATTGTGAATACCTTGTTGTAGGTGTAAGCACAGATGAACTGGTAAAAGAGTATAAAGGAGAATTTCCCATTATTCCTTTTGAAGACAGACTTCGTATTGTAAAGTCATTGAAATGTGTAGATCAAGTAATTCCGCAGAAAACAATGAACAAGCTGGAGGTATTAACGGAAATTAATTACAACGTTTTATTTCATGGAGACGATTGGAAAAATACGAAGATGTACAATGAAATAGAAGAAAAATTGAAACAAAAGGGAGTTTCGTGTGTTTATTTTCCATATACAAAATCAGTTTCTACAAAAAGTATTAAAGAAAAAATAAGGGAAGAATATAAAGGCAGCGAAAGATGAAATGTTGGAAATACATATTAATGTTATGCGGATGCTGTGTATTATGTTCCTGCAGCAAACCAACTCAGGAAGCTAAATTTTATGACTATAATGTGATTGCTCATGCTGGAGGGGGAATAGATGGAAACATATATACAGATTCGTTAGAAGCACTCAATCAGTCCTATCAAAATGAGACAAGGCTATTTGATATTGATTTGAGGTTTACTTCGGATGATGAAATTGTACTGAGGCATGACTGGACACAAGTAGACTTAGGGCAGCCTGAATTTGAATATTTACAGCAGATTGAACGCCAGCCGAGTGAATATCTTCAAGAGCAGATACCAAGAGAATACCTGCCGACTTTAGAACAATTTAAACAAGCTCGCATCTTGTCAAAATATACACCGTTATCATTCAGAGATGTTGTAGATTGGATGAAATCCCATTCGGACGCGTATATGGTTTTGGATGTAAAAGAGGATGCAAAAGAAACATATACGTGGATTATTGAACATTTTAAAGAAAATGATGAAATGCTGAATCATTTGGTTGTTTCTTGCTATGATGTCCAGGACTTAGAGGATGTATTAAAAATATATCCATTTAAGAATATTATGTTAAGACAGCATGCAGTCTATCCAGACAAGTTTGATGAATTGCTTTCGAATTGTAATAAATACAAAGTTAAAGCAGTTAATATAAACTTACAATATGCTGATGATGAGAAAATAAAAGATATTAGGAGAGCTGGAATTAAGATTTTTTGGGCGGTGGAAAATGACTTTGAGGAATATAAAAGTAAATATTTAGGTGATGGAGTTGTGAGCGATTGGATTACGGAAGATGAAATAGGTAATGTGATAAATAAATGATATTGTGCTGATGTGATCAGTGCTTTATATGAAAGTGCAAAGATTTTGATAATGAGGTAAGTTATAAAGGAGAAAAAATGGCTTTAATATCAGTAATAATGCCGACTTATAAAGTCGAAGAATATTTTCAACAATGCATTGAGAGTGTATTAAATCAAACGCTAAAAGATATCGAAATTATTCCAGTTGATGATGGTTCGCCTGATAAGTGCGGAGAAATAATGGATTATTATGCTGAAAAAGATCATCGTGTAAAACCTATTCATCAGAAAAATGGAGGTTACGGAAAAGCTGTTAATAGTGGATTTGATAAGGCTTCAGGAAAATATGTTGCAATTGTTGAAACAGACGATTTTATTGAGCCCAATATGTTGGAAGTTTTATACAAAGCAGCTGAAAAACATCAGGCCAATGTTGTTAAGGCGGGGTTTAAAAAACTATATCAAGATGGTGGAAGTTGTGAAGTAAAACCCCCATTTCCTTTTTATGAGCCTGAGGTGATAGTAGAGCCATGTTATTCTAACGATTTGATGTTAATGGAATCATCTATATGGGCGGCACTTTATCGCAGAGATTTTTTAGAGAATAATCAAATTAGAATGATTGAATCGGCTGGAGCAGCGTATCAAGATGGAATTTTTAAATTTATGATATATTCATCCACCAAAACAGTTGTGTGTATACCTGATGCGGTATATGACTATCGAGTTATGACAACAAATTCTTCAAGTAAATCATCGAAGAACTGGGATGCAGAATTTAAGAATTATGCACAGATAAAAAAATGGCTGATGGAGCATAAAAAATTTGAGATTTTTAAAAATGCTTTTTATTTGCATGGGTATTTTGATTTTTTGTTCCATTATAATCGTTTGGATGATAAAACGCAAAAAAAATTTTTAGAGAAGGCAAAAGAATTTTATAAAGAGGGAAAAGAAGCTGGAGTTGGATTAGATAATGCACGATTCCAAAGATGGGAAATGCGAGATTATTATTATAAAACTGTATATCCATTTTTAAAACAATTTGAAACAGGGATAGTTGTAAATGAAGATGGTCGTAGAAAACATGATTTAACGAAAAATATTCTAAGGGTCATGTATCATACAAGAATGGGTGATTTTATATGGACAAAATTTAATCAATTCATGCATAGACCTTTTATATGGAATAAATTACATGAGGGAGAAGTTCAAATAGATGGTAATTCAAATCGATTATATTGCATGGATTTTGATACAGGAATATTTGAATTAGAACCTGTGGGAGAAGGGAAAAAAGCACTTGTAATTGTGCCATGGTATTCTGAAAATGCAGCAATTCATAACATTGAAAATATTGCCGAAATGTTAAAAAAGAGAAAATATCAAATGCATTTGTTTTTGTATTATAATGAGTTTAGACCTGATAATATAAATAGAAAAGTTTGGGATAGAGTTTTTTATCAACATGCATCAAATCCATATTTTTCGCATACTAATGTTTCACCTAATTGTGCGGATGGGGATTATATAGATGATTGGGTTGATGATGAATTTTTACAATCGATAGTCCGAATGAATGAACATTATCATTACGATCTTTGCATGGCAAATTATTTATTTTATTCAAAAGCATTTGAGGTTTTGCCAAATGCAAAGAAAGTATTATATACACATGACAAATTTACAAAACATAATGAATCATTAAAAAAAGCGGGTTTTCCAGAGTGGAGTTTTTGGTTTGGGGTAAATACGGAAAGAGAAGAAGCACGTGCACTTAAACGGGCAGATATTGTTTTGGCATCACAGGAAGAAGATGCAACGTTTTTTAGAAAAATAACAAATTATCAAACGAAGGTAATTACATATCCATTCGTTCCTGCATGCCATTATATTGATGAAAAAAGGAATGATAATAAATATGAAGAAGATTTAATAAAAGTAGGATATTTGGCTTCTTCAAATCCGCCTAATTATTTTGCTATTAAGAAATTAATATCGGATCTTGCAAATAACAAAAAAATACAATTAAATATTGCGGGTGGGGTTTGTAATATGCTTTCATCATTAAAGGTTCCAGATAATATAAGAATTTTAGGATATATTGATGACTTGAAAAAGTTCTATTCCTCATATGATATATACATCAATCCTGATACTTTTTATTCTGGATTGAAGTGTAAGACATTAGAAGCAATGTCATATGGAGTGGCTATTATTTGTACAAAAATTGCAGCAACTGGACTTGGATTAAAAGAAAAATATCATCAATTAGAAAGTGAAAAAGAGTGTGCTAAATATCTTATGGAACTTACAAATTATGAAGATGATGTTCGGAAAAAGACTATTGATGATATTAGAAAAGAGAGTATTCATCAATACAATTTATTTATTGAAAGATATCCATTGGATAAACTAATGGATGATATTCTAAAAAGCTAATTGTCTTCATAAAATATGAAGTTTGAATTTATATAGGAGAAAATTATATGATAATTACAAAAACACCATTTCGGATGTCTTTTTTTGGCGGTGGAACAGATATCCCAGAACATTTTTATGAAAATAGAGGGGCAGTTTTATCTACGACGTTTGATAAATATTGTTATGTAAATGTCCGTCATTTACCGCGTTTCTTTGAATATAAAACACATTTGACGTATTCGAAAATGGAATATGTAAATGAAAATAATGAGATAAAGCATCCGGCAATTCGAAATGCAATGAATATGCTTAATATGCATGAGATACGTTTAGTATATGAGGCAGATTTGCCAGCTAGATCGGGACTTGGAACAAGCAGTTCTTTTGCGGTGGGAATGTTAAATGCTTTTTATGCATTAAAGGGTAAATATGCGGATAAAAAGAAATTAGCAGATGAAGCTATTTATTTGGAGCGAGAACTTTGTAAAGAGGCAGGCGGATGGCAAGATCAAATAGCTGCGTCATTTGGAGGTTTGAATCGGATCGATTTTTCTGGAAATGAATATGATGTAAGGCCAATTGTGATTTCACCGGAAAGGAAGAAACAATTAGAAAATAATTTGTTGTTATTTTTTACTGGTTTCACGCGATTTTCTTCTGAAATACAAGCAGTTAATAATGTGGCTGCAAAAAGTAAATCAGAATATCTTTCAGAAATGTATGATTTGGTAGATGAAGCGGAACAGGTATTGGTAAATAAAAATAGAAATATTGATGATTTTGGAAAATTGTTAGATACTACATGGAAGTTAAAAAAGCAAACGGGCTCGAAGATATCTACTTCTTCTATTGATCGATTATATGAACTTGGAATAAAAGAAGGTGCTTTTGGAGGGAAGCTTTTAGGTGCTGGAGGAGGCGGATTTCTTGTTTTTTATGTTCCGGAAGAACGACAAAGTAGAGTGAAAGAAGCAATGAAAGATTTGGTACATGTCCCATTCAAGTTTGAAGAGGGTGGTACAAAAATTATTCATTATACACCAGAAGAATACACAGAGACAAGATAAAATAGTGAAAGCTATTAATAAAAAGTATGAAGAAAAAGTTTTAATATTTTATTTATAGACAGAATTGTGTACATGATTTGTGTGTGCAAAAGTAAAACGTATAGGAGAATGAATGAAAAATAAGTGTGAATATATTGAATTGTGTAGGTTTGTTGGCGCAATTATAATATTATGTCATCATTCATATACATTGATGGATCGGACGATTTTTTTGGGAGGATGGGCATTTGTAGAGTTCTATTTTATATTAACGGGATATTATACAACGAGTCATTTTGTCAAAAAAATGGAAAAACATAAAGTTGAGTACGATGAAATGTTTTTTTATGTAAAAAGTAAAATAAAAAAATTGTATCCTTATGCAGTAGGGGGGGGTGCTGTTCAGCTTTTTGAATGTTATTACAAAATGCTCTGAAAATGACAGAGGCGTAGCTTCCTTTTCATTAATATATAATTTATTATTGTTAAAAGGAAGTGATATAGCAAATTCTTCTTATACCTATGATCCACCTTTGTGGTATATTACGCATTTGATTTTGTTTTTGCCGTTGATTATAATTTTAATGGTCAAAAATGAAAAAATTTATAAATATTTTTTATGCTGGTTTATTCCTATTATGTTATATGCATTGTGCATGGATTATATGAAAAAAATTGCAATTTGGGAAGGCGGAATATTTCAGTGCTTTAGAGGAATCGCTGGATTGACTGTTGGAAGCGCATTGTTTTATATGACAAGATATTATAAAGAAAAAGATGATTTCCCTAAAATGTTATTTCGTATAGCGAGTGTGATTGGATTTATAGGCTTTATTTTTATTACTGTTTTTTTTAGAAATGGTGGAATTGATATTTCAGCGGAGATAATTGCCTATTTAATTATAGTGATGTTTTTTACATTAATGAATGATGAAAATTATATAAAAAATAAGCATATTTATTCGATATGCATTCATTTGGGTGAATTGGCACTTCCAATTTATTGCATCCATTATCCTATTCAAGATTGGATTCAAAGATTATTTCCTTTAAATGGATATTGGTTAAAATTAGGAATGTCAATCGTTTGGTCGGTAATGATTTCAGAATTGATGCTGTTAGTCTGTAAAAAATGGGGAGAACAGAAGAGAATAGTTCAGAAAGAAACAACTCTGTAAATTTGCATCTTTATAGTTATGGAGGAAAACATGAACACAACCCTCATCATCATGGCTGCCGGTATAGGTTCCCGTTTTGGAACCGGTATCAAGCAGCTGGCTAAGATGGCTCCGAATGGAGAGATTATTATGGATTTTTCGATTTACGATGCGAAGGAAGCTGGTTTTACAAAAGTTGTATTTGTAATTCGGAAAGCCATTGAGAAAGAATTTAAAGAAGTGATTGGAAATCGCTTATCTAAGGTTATGCCTGTGGAATATGTCTATCAAGAGTTAGAAGACTTGCCTGAAGGCTATCATGTTCCAGAAGGACGAGTAAAACCATGGGGAACCGGGCAGGCAATTCTGGCTTGTAAAGATGTTGTGAAAGAACCATTTGTGATCATCAATGCAGATGATTATTATGGGAAAGAAGCTTTTTCGAAGCTTCATGAGTTCCTGCTTTCTGGAAATACAGATGCGGATAAGATAAATCTGGCAATGGCAGGCTTTTCTTTAAAGAATACGCTGAGTGAAAACGGAGCGGTTACCAGAGGTGTCTGCGTGGCAGATGAGGCGGGATTCTTGAAAGAGGTCGTTGAAACGACGGGAATTCAGTGTGTAGATGGAAAAATCCAGTGTGATAATGCGAAGGTAAGCAAATGGATCACACCGGATACGATGGTATCCATGAATATGTGGGCCGGATATCCGGATTTTTTGCGGTACATAGATGAAGGATTTGCCAGATTCCTTGATGCATTAGGGGAAAATCCGGAGAAGAAGGAGTATCTTCTCCCAAATATTGTGGCGGAATTGCTTGAAAAGAAGTTAGCTTCCGTAAAAGTTTTGAATACGCCGGACAGATGGATTGGAATTACTTATAAAGAAGATATAGAACCGGCGCAGGAGGGATTCCGACAGATGATAGAGAGTGGATTATATCCGGAAAATTTGTGGGATTAGGATAAAGTAAGAACAAATGAAATTAGAGAGAAACAGGATGGTTGAAGTTTTATTTTACACAGCCGTCCTCACCAAACAATTCTACCTTCTCCCCAGCGGCAGCATCGGCATCGCGGATCTGTTTTTCGCCTTGTCCGGTGCCCTGGCGCTTATCATGGCGTGGAGAAGTGGTAAGAAAATCTGGTATCAGGAAGATTTTCCCTGGGTGGTCTTCCTGATATTTGCAGCTGTCATTAATGGCATTTATTTTGTTCGGACAGGAAAAGGAAGTTTTCCGTTACATACGCTTTATTGGATTTATTCTGCATTCCTGATCTGGACGTTCCGGACACTTTATTCGGATTCGTTTATGCGGGGACTTTGCTGGATATGTCGGATCAACCTGGTGTTTCAGACAATTGTTTTGATTTCCGGACGAGGACGCTATTTTCATGAGAGCTGGGGCGGTTCTCGGTTTATGGGAACGTTTAATGATCCGAACCAGTTTGCTTTTTTCATCTTTACGATGATTCTGGTGCTTTTTATGGAATACCGGCGGAAGGCAGAGTATACAGTCAAGACACGGATTGCGTGCTGGGGAATGTTTTTTGGGGGAGTTCTTCTGATTGGAAAAGCAAAATCAACCGGTATGTTTGTGGGACTGCTTGCCTTTTTTGTAATACTGGCATGGCAGTTTTTCTGGGAAAGATGCACGCACTCAAAGTATAAAAAACTCTGGTGGTTCGGCGGGGCAGCTGTTGTAGTGATGCTGGCGCTGGGCGTCTATCTGATCTGGCCAGGGGCAGATTTTGATGTTTCGCAGACGGATTATACGCTTCTTTCCAGAATCCAGCAGAAAATATGGAAACTGGCAAATGGAAATCTCTATGATCTGCTATATGACAGAAGTGCGGAGCGGCTGGTATTGACGCCTCAGTATCTGTTTTATGGAGCGGGAGAGGGCTTTTTTGAACGTTTTATTCCGTATGATGGATTTGAAAAACTTTTGAGTCCGGGTGTGTTTGATGTATTTCATGTCAATGAGATTCATTCCAGCTTTTTTGATGTGTGGTTTTCGTATGGGCTGATTCCTACCACATTTCTGGTGTATTGGATTGTGAAAAATGTGGTCCGGTGTGAGAAAGCGCAGAGGGCGGCGGTGCTGGCACTTCTGGCAGAGAGTTTTACGCTGATGAACTGCAGGCAGCCGTTTTTCTGGTTTGTTATTGTGATGGCGGGAATGTCTGGGAAGAAGGGAAGAAGGACATGAATTTGAAATACCTCATTCGTATGCCTGCCATTTTGATTTCAGGTATTTTGGCGGGGACTATTTTTTTGTGGCTTGCCTTTCTTATACCGGATAAGTTGATTTATGAACATGGTGCAGAGTCAGTGGAAATCTTTACCGGTGAAGGACTCTATCCGTTTGTTGGAAATACGCCGGCGGAAGAATTGGATAACTGGACGGATTCGCTCATGATCCATACAGCCTGTTATCAAAAAGAAGATGCGTCTGCTTTAGAGAGTGCAGTCGCTGCCTATCGACCGGTTTATCAGGATGCAGATCCAATTACATCATTTCGAATGGATGTGAAAGGGATAGATAATGGGATGGAAATAACTTCGTATGCGCGTTATTGGCATGGTTATTTGGTATTCCTGCGCCCACTACTCTTTTTTATGGATTATCAGGGAATTCGGGCACTTACAAATTTGGGAGTTGTGTTTACTCTGCTGCTTATAACAGGAACATTGATTAGGCAGAAACGCTACTGTTTGATACTTCCATTTTTATGTACGGCACTGTTTTTGAGACCGTTGGCGATTGCGTTTTCGATCCAGTTTTCAAGTGTGTATTATGTGATGATATTCAGCCTGTTTTTGATTTTGGTCTGTCGGAATCAAATGGAACAGGACGGGCGCTATCTGTATCTGTTTTTGATAAATGGCATGATAACTGCTTATCTGGATTTACTGACTTATCCTGCGGCAGCACTTGGAATTCCACTGGTATTTTTCCTGGCAACGGGGAAAATGGTTAACTTCCTTGAAAAACGGCACACCGCATTCTCGTTACTTTAGTGACGAGTTAGGTGTGCCAAATTTTTTATCAAGATACAGAACTAGTGTTTGCCAAATGCGGGTGCATATGGTATAATATAAACATGGAAAAAGATATATTTACTATTAAGGAAAATTCACTTTCATATGGTAGAGGATATGTGTATTCTTTGCAATATCATCTTGTCTGGTGCACGAAATATCGAAAACAGGTCCTGAAAAATGGGATAGACGCGGAATGTAAAAAAATGTTGTATGAGCTTGCGGAGGAATACAAATTTAGGATTCTGGCGATGGAGGTTATGCCAGATCATATTCATTTACTTCTGGATTGCAAACCACAATTTTTTATATCAGACATGATAAAGATTATGAAGGGGAATCTGGCACGTCAGTTGTTTCTTTCGCATCCAGAATTAAAACAGGAGCTGTGGGGAGGACATTTGTGGAATCCATCGTATTGTGCAGTTACCGTAAGTGACCGAAGCAGGGATCAGGTAGTGGCATACATTGAGGGACAAAAAGAGAAGGAAAAAAGAAAGTAGGAAACTTTATGCAGATTGTATCCAGCTATGGAGTAGAAATTAAAAAAAAGAATATACCGCTCCGCTCTACGCTGGATATTTTTCGGAAGGCAGTTTCCTATCTGATTCCGGTGTATGCAGAGACCTGGGAAGAACTTTCAGAAATCAGAAATCCACAAAAACGCTTTAATGAAGCGGAACATCTGGTACATGAGACAAAAAAGAATCATGCCAGATTTCTGTTTGACCGTCATTTCCCTAAGATGCCATCTTATCTGAGAAGAGCGGCGATTCAACACGCACTTGGAGCAGTGTCCTCCTATCAGACACGCCTTGGTTTGTGGGAAAAGGGAGAACTGAGGGGAAGACCGAAGCTGGTCTGTGAGAATCATGCGATGCCGGTATTTTATCGGGATGTCA
>NZ_QUJT01000014.1:1061-75372 GCF_003480955.1 Clostridium sp. AM27-28 | reverse complement strand
TTTCAGGGTTTTACATACTGTTCAGTTTTCAAGGTTCTTTGTTGTTGTCTCATTGACAGCTCATTTATATTACCACAAGCGGTTATCTTTGTCAACAACTTTTTTATTTTATTTTTCGCAACTGAGCTTTCGCTCAACAGCTTGAATATCATATCATAGGCAGTTGTCGTTGTCAACTATTTTTTCTTAATTTTCAAAACATTTTCGCAAATAAGAAAACCTGTGATATTCGATTTTCCCTGCATATGCAGACCAACGTCAAAACACGTTAGAGTTAGAGTTTACCATTTCAGCATTAACTTGTCAAGGGATTTTCACTTGTTTTTTCGCTGACATATTCCATGCAGAATCATTGCGCATCCTCGCGAAGCGTTTATCTCAGCCGAAGACCCAACTCCCACTGAGACAAATTTGCTATTACTCGCCACCTAAAGAGGTGGGTGTCTTCTCGACTGAAATAAAAAATTTGGCACACCTAACTCATCACTAAGTAGCGAGAATGCGGTGTGCCGTTTTTCAATATCACAGTTTTTCTCTATACGCTTTTAAATAATCCGTTTCACAACACCCATCAGGATGCTTCCAAGCATATTGTGGTCATACAGCCAGGTCAGCCAGATATTGCTTTCTATCTGGTTCAGGAAAAGTTCACCAATCGCCGTTGCCGAGAACAGTGTAATAAGCAGTGCTGCAATCCAGACGAAAAAGATCCCTTCCGCGCCCCCCAGCACGGCACCTGCCAGACGGTTCAGCCCCGATATGATCGGCAGCCGGGAGACCACATTGAGCGATACGGACAGAACACGCAGTCCGCCGAACACGGCTGCAAACAGCAGAAAAAAACTTATAATATTGATCAGGCTGTTTGCCAGATAACGGCTGACGTAGTGGGTAAAGCTGCTTACACCCAGCGCCTCGTAAACTTCGCTGTTATTATTCTCCAGAAGCGCATCCTTTAACTGTTCCGGAAGCTCCATTTCTTCAATAATACTGCGCTGTACGGATGGCGGCGCCGCGTCAGCTGCCTCATTTTCCGCCTCATCGTCCTTTTGGATAAATTTCGTCACGCTGTCCTCCACCGCCTGATAGACCACCTCATTGCTGCGAAGCAGATTCGCGACAGACGGCGCACCAAAATGAACCACCCCCAACGACAGCACCAGGGAAACGGCCGAGACTGCCAGGCGGACAAATCCGCGGTAATGCCCGTACAGTACCATGGAAACCAGATAGACTGCCACCACCACGAACAGCCAGTTTTCTTTTATATAAGCACCCATTGTCTGATCGCCTCCGCTACGCCCTCTTCCCGGTTCGAAGCGGCAATCCGGTCTGCGCGTTCCTTTAAAAATGGGGCGCCATTTTCCATCGCCACGCCGATTCCTGCTGCCTCCAGCATGGGCCAGTCGTTTTCGCCGTCTCCAAATGCCATCGTCTCCTCCGCTTCAATTCCCAGATACTGACAGAGATTCCGCAGCCCGCTCCCCTTTGTGATGCCCGCCGCGTTGAGTTCCAGATTCCACGGAAGCGAGGAGGTCACCAGAACCTCCGGCATCGCTTCCAGCTTTGCCCGGACTGCCTGCTTGCTCTCCCGGTCCTTAAAATTTAAATTCATCTTCTGCACCGGGCATTTTTTCTCCCGCAGATACTCCACCATGTCAGTAACTGCCCGGCGCGTCGCCCGGATATAGGCGCATTCACGTTCCGGTATCCCGTATTCTTCCAGCTGTGCCAGCAATCGCGTCTCGCTGACGCCGCCCTCCGATACATACATATCGTAAATAACCGGATGCCGGCGCAGCACCTCAATCACCCGGATCGTCTCTTCCCAGCTCAGGCAGCTTTCCGACACCCAGGTATTTTTCCCGAAATCCCGGACGACCGCCCCATTTGTAAATATGCCATAGTGGACGCCCGGCAGGCTCAAAACCTCCTCTGGCACTGCCGGGAGCGCGCGCCCGGTCGCCGGGACAATCTCAATTCCCCGCTGCGCGCACAGTTCCATCACCTGTCTTGTTTTTTCCGACACGTGCATTTTTTCATTTAACAGTGTCCCATCTAAATCGAGGGCTATTAACCGTGTTCCCATCTTTCTCTCCCGTATCTCTTTTTACTGTCCACTACCAGAAAACGCTGCCGGGAAGCATTCCCCCGCAGCGCTCTCTTTTACTAATTAGTTTTAATTTTAAAATTTCTCGAATTGTTTTAATTAATCAAAGAAATGTTTCTCTTTCAGAATCAGAAGTCCATCCTTATCATATTTCGATGAGAACAGTCCGCTGAAGGATTTCTTCTCCGCCTTATCTGCAGCTTCCTCGATCAAATCTTCGGCACTTGTCTTGGTAAGCGGTTCTCCATCCTCCTCCATCATCTCAGCGCGCTCGTACAGAGCCAGCATGCTCTTTCCCGAAATACTGCAGTCGATCTCCGATGCATATTTGCAGGCATACTGAACAAACTCCTCAACATCCATATCGCCGGACTTTTTGGACGGTTTCTCTTCCGGCTCATCCTCTGGATAATTGGAATACTCGTCGTCTTCGCGTTCGTCTTTATAGCTGTCTTTGTAATCGTCCTTATAATCATCACGATAGCCGCCACGCGCATAATCATCCTCCGGCTCATACTCGTCCTTCTCGTAGTGATCTTCTTCGTCTTCATACTCCGGCTCGTCATCGCGTCTTGCCTCTTCCTGACGGCGCAGTTCTTCTCTCTGCTGCTCTGCCAGACGGCGATCTTCCTCCGCTTTACGCGCTTCTTCTGCCTCTTTGGCTGCCAGTGCCTGTGCTTCTTCCTTGGCGCGCTCTTCTTCCTCACGGCGGGCTGCTGCTTCCTGCTGTCTGCGTTTTTCCTCTGCCTCTTTTTCTGCCTGACGGCGGATCTCCGCTTCACGCTCTGCCTGACGTTTTCTGGCTGCTTCTGCTTCCTGCTGCGCCTGCTGGCGTTTCAGCTCTTCCTCGCGCGCCTGTGCCAGCTTCGCTGCATCGTCTTTCTGGTTTTCACAGCCGATATACTGGAAACGCTCTGCTAATGCCGGATATGCGCGGTGCATCTGCTCCAAACGTGCCTGCGTATCAATCAGAACAACGACCATGCCGGTTTCATCCTGTGTCATCAGTTCTTCCAGCTCTTCCACCGTCAAATCGTCCAGATCAGCTGCATGCTCGACCACCAGATCCTTGCCTGCCAGGCGCTCCGCCACCGATGCGATGCCGCGATGGGAAAGGTTTGCACCGCTGATCTTGGCAACCGGATGCTTGGTTCCCAGCTCGCGGTGAATCTTTTTCAGGGAATCAAGTGCCATCGCAAGACCGGCTGCCGGATCTTCCGCCTCGATCATCAGATGATTTGATTCCTTGATCTCCTCTTCTTCCTCTTCCGGTTCGAAATCCCAGTCTTCCACTATGGTTTCCTCTTCCTCTTCAAATTCATGAATCGGAGCTTCCTCGCCCTTTTCCTCTGCCTCTGCCGGTTCCAGGTCGCGGAGATTCCTGAAAACACGTGTCTCCCCTTCGGATGCGCCCTCTTCCTCATCGTAAGGCTTGATCTTGGACACTTCTTTTGCCAGCGCTTCTTCCGCCTGTGCTTCATGAAGGCTTGCTACTACATCCTCGTCCAGCGCAGTCTTTTCTACTTTCTCGTCCGCCGGTTTTGTCTCGGCTTTCGGTTTTCCAGCCTTCTCTTCTGGCTCTGCCTGCTCTGACTGTCCCTCCGGCTCATTCTCCGGTTCGTCGTCCAGCTCTGCCTCCGGCTCATCCGTATCCAGATACTCTCCTTCCGGCTCCGGCTTGCGGTATGTACCGTTCTTGTACTCTTCTTCCACCGCACGCAGCTTCTCTTCGTACTTCTCGCGGTTTTCCACCAGATCCATCTGATATTTCGTCAGCGGCGCATACTGAAGTTTCAGTTCCATTGCCTTGTCCACATATTTGCCAAGACCGAACATCAGCATGATCTTGTCGCAGATCCGCACACAGTCGTCCGCCTGGTTCGCCTGATGATAAAGCTCTGCCAGGTGGTACAGCCATTTCTCATCCAGCTCTTCCTGACAATATCTCTCCAGAGAATTGATCTGCTGCTCTAACGGCGCATCCTTCGCCTCCAGAATCAGGAAACGAAGCAGGTACTGGCGCGGGTCATCGCCGGACAGCTCACAGAACTCCCGGTAATATGCCTCTGCCTCCTGAATATTATTTTCACGCAGTGCAAGGTCGGTCAGCTTATATAAAAGCCCCTTTCCAAGCGGCGCTCTCTCATATGCCAGCAATAAAATATCCTTGGCATCCTGATACTCTGCATTTTTCTCATAAATCTGGGAAATCATCGTAAGCAGGCTGGTGCTGCGTACACGACGCCAGTCGATGGTATCGGCGATCTTCATCGCCGTCTCGAAATCTCCCTTGTTAACCAGTTTCTTAATCTGCTCTACCTTGATGTTAAACTCGTATTTATCCATCTTATGCATCTCCTAACTTCCTGCCGCGGCAGAAGTTTTATTGTTACTGTTCACGCATACGTGCCCAGTAACGTTTTATTTGCTCACCGGCTACAGCTCTGTACGCCCATCCAGCGCGCGCAGAAGCGTTACCTCATCAATATATTCCAAGTCGCCCCCGACCGGAACGCCGCTGGCGATTCGCGTCACCCGGATCCCTGTCGGCTTAATCAGCTTGCTCAAATACATCGCGGTCGTCTCGCCCTCCAGGCTTGAGTTGGTTGCGATAATGACCTCACGAACCTCCTCTTTCTGCAGGCGAGTCATCAGCTCCTTGAGCCGGATGTCGCCCGGCCCGATCCCCAGCATCGGGGAGATCGCCCCATGCAGCACATGATAGACCCCGTTGTATTTTCCTGTCTTTTCATATGCCGCCAGATCGCGCGTATTTTCCACCACCATGATCGTCTCATGATCTCGCCGGTCGCTGCTGCAGATCGGGCACAGTTCCTTATCAGTCAATGTGCAGCACTCCTTGCAGTAACGCACATTCTGCTTGGCTTCCAGAATCGCGCCGGACAAGTGCCTGACCTGTTCTTCCGGCATATTGATGATATGAAATGCAAGACGCTGCGCCGATTTACTTCCGATTCCGGGAAGTTTTGACAATTCTTCGATTAGCTTGCTAATCTGGCTGCTGTAATAATCCATCACTTAAAACGGGAATCCGCCTCCCAGACCGCCAAGGCCACCGGTCAACTGGGACATCATCTGGCTGCTGTCCTCTTCCGCCTGACGGAATGCCTCGTTGGTCGCCGCCACAATCAGATCCTCTAACATCTCGATATCATCCGGATCCACTACTTCCTCAGACAGTTTCACCGAAAGAACCTCTTTTTTACCAGATACGGTCACGGTTACAGCGCCGCCGCCTGCGGATGCGCTGTACTGCTTCTCCTCCAGCTCTTTCTGCTTCTCTTCCATCTGGCGCTGCATTCTCTGCGCCTGCTTCATTAAATTGTTCATATTGCCCGGCATACCGCCTGGGAAACCGCCACGTTTTGCCATGGTGTCATTCCTCTCTTTCACTTCTTTTTATTTATATTCAGACTGGCTGCCGATTGCAGCCGGTTCTATATATCATATAAACCCACTAATATCATTTATCTGCATTTAATCACAGCTTCTTGCATTACAAAACAAGGCTCATCTTTGGCAAGCTCCACTACACGGAATCATCCTCTTCGACAATCACATCGGTATGGATTGCGTTCTTTAAATCCTCATCACTGACATAAACCGTTCTTTGCGGCACAGCAGATGATTCTAAACGGACTTTAAATTGCAGAGTCTTTTTGTATTTTTCTTGCACTACTTCCTGCAAATTTTTAAGCTCAGGCTCCCGATTGATAATTCCAAACGTATTTTCATCTGTACACACAATGCAAAGGCAGCCTTCGCCCGCCGGTTCTACACTTGTCTTGGGAAGACTGAGTCTAATCGAACCCACAAGCTGGCTCAGGGACGCAATCCGTCCCCATTCTTTCCGCATCAGCATCAGATCTTCGTACTGTGCCGGTGGAAGGGATACCTTCTTCGGCTCAGGCGGCGTTTCCACCACAGCCGTTTTGGAGGATACCGCCTGCCCTGCTGCCGATGCAAGGGACGCCAGTTTCTGTAGATTGTCCGGCATTTCCTGCATTTTCTGCTCTAATAGCGTAATCCGCTGTAAAATGGAATCAAGATTCTGTTCCATCGACGGCGTCGTCAGCTTGATAAAGGCAATCTCCACCAGAATCCGCTTCTGTGACGCGTAGCGCAGCTGCCCGGAAAGTTCCGAGAAAATACGGATGTAACGCATCAGCGTTTCCGTATCAACGCCTGCCGCCTCTTCCTTTAAAACTGCCAGATTTTCCTCCGACATATCGAGCATATCGCCCGGTTCGTCGGTCGTCTTGGCAATCAGGAGATTTCGCATATACCAGACGAAATCGTTGACAAGCTGCGAAAGATCGCGCCCCTGGATGATCATTTCCTCAATCTCACGGATGCACGCCTTCGTATCACTTGCAAGCACCGCCTGAAACAGCTTGCTGAACACGCGGTTATCGACCGCGCCCAACACCTCGAGCACATTGTCATACGTCAGCTTTTCCCCGAAATGGAATGCCACGCACTGATCGAGAAGACTTAACGCATCTCGCATCGAGCCATCCGCCGCACGTGCCACATACCTAAGTGCCCGATCGTCTACATCGATCTGCTCCGCCTGCGTCAGCTCCGCCAGCCGTCCCGCGATGGTATCGATCGAGATCCGCTTAAAATCATATCTCTGGCACCGGGACAGGATCGTGATCGGGATCTTGTGGACCTCCGTCGTCGCCAGGATAAATATAACGTAGGACGGCGGTTCTTCCAGCGTCTTTAAGAGCGCATTGAACGCGCCAATCGAAAGCATATGAACCTCGTCAATGATGTAGACGCGGTAGCGCCCGTCCGTCGGCGGGTACTGCACCTGCTCCCGGATATCGCGGATATTTTCCACACCATTGTTGGATGCCGCATCGATCTCCACCACATTGAGGGAAGCTCCTTCCGCAATCTGGCGGCACATACTGCACTCGCCGCAGGGGCTGCCGTCCACCGGATGTTCACAGTTGACTGCCCGTGCAAAGATCTTGGCAATACTCGTCTTACCGGTTCCGCGCGTCCCGCAGAAGAGGTACGCGTGCCCGATCCGCCCGGAGTTGATCTGATTTTTCAGGGTCTTTACGATATGGTCCTGACCCCGAACCTCTTCAAAGGACGTCGGACGCCATTTTCTGTACAGTGCTGTATATGACATAAACTACTACTTCCTTACTATTCGTCGCCGAAGCTGATGCCTACATCCTTAGCTTCCCGGATAATATCGCTCTTCGGATCGACCATCTTTAATTTACCGGCAATGTCCGCGAGCGGAATTTTTTCAATCTTATTGTTGTTTAAAGCGACCATATAGCCGTATTCTTTGCGGCGGATCATCTCTGCTGCCTCCGCGCCGAGGCGCGTCGCAATCACGCGGTCATACGGACATGGCTCGCCTCCGCGCTGCATATGCCCCGGAACCGTCACACGGATCTCCTGCCCCGTCCGCTCGGAAATCTGGGCGCCCAGCTCGTAAGCGACCGACGGATAAACCGGTCCATTTTTCTTCTTTTCTTTTAATTCTTTCTTGGTCAGGGCTGCATTTTCCTTGGAAATCGCGCCCTCTGCGACCGCCAGAATCGTGAAATTCTTGCCATTTTTAGTACGGCTGCGGATCGCATTTACCACCACATCAATATCATACGGGATCTCCGGCAGGAGAATGATGTCAGCTCCGCCCGCGATGCCTGCATAGAGCGCCAGCCATCCCACCTTGTGGCCCATGATCTCCACGATGAAGACTCTGCCATGAGACGCCGCCGTCGTATGAATACAGTCGATGGCATTGGTCGCTACATCAACCGCACTATGGAATCCAAACGTAAGATCGCTGCCCCAGAGATCGTTGTCTATGGTCTTCGGAAGAGAAACGATATTGAGTCCTTCCTCCCGCAGCAGATTTGCCGTCTTCTGGCTGCCGTTGCCGCCTAAAATGACGAGGCATTCCAGTTTCAGCTTGTAATAGGTGTGTTTCATCGCTTCCACTTTATCCAGACCGTTCTCGTCCGGCATCCGCATCAGCTTGAAAGGCTGTCTGGAAGTTCCCAGAATCGTACCTCCGCGTGTCAGAATCCCGGAAAAATCCGACTGTTTCATAATCCGGTAGTCTGCATACATAAGACCTTTATAGCCGTCTTCAAATCCAACTATCTCTATGTCATCAAACATTTTGTACAGCGATTTTGCCACGCCTCGCATCGTCGCATTTAAGCTCTGGCAGTCGCCGCCGCTGGTTAACATACCGATTCTTCTCATGAGCGCTTTCCCTTTCTTCATAACCGTCCAGTACCTTCACAGTTACCCTTATTCTAAGTTTCCAACAACCCCCATATCAGGATAAACTACACCCATTTTGTAATTATAATACAATCATATCCCGCGGGCAAGAAAAAATTCCTTACAAATATCATAGACATAAAAATACCGGGATACGCGCTTTTAATCTGCCCCGGCACGGTATTCCTACCCCCTGGCAAATCAAATTCCACATATCCCGGCTATATTCACACACCTGCAAAAATGCTTGTTTCTGTATCTATTATTTTCTATTTTTTATTCATAGGAAGCAATTTCCTATGAAATAAAAAAATCCGCACGCCCGGCTTCGAACGTATGCCATGGACGTTACCCTGACAGTTAACTCGGTCCAGGCTGCCTTGCGGCACACAGAAGCTTCTGCTTAGTGCTGCTGCATTCCTGCCCTGACACGGTTCACAGATTTCTGTTGCGCAAGACCCAGACTTCAACGCCACTTTTCAGGGGCAGCCCCACAGTAAAAACGCCCTCGGTCGGACAACACCCCTGCTATAGCGGATTGCAGGTACAGGGCACCGCTAACTCCCCGGCTGTGCGGAAACTTTATGACTTGATCTTATATGACGGAATGACCTGCAGACCGTCAGCCTGTTTAGTATACATGGCAGCCGCCGTTTTGTCAAGCCGGAGCTTGACTAACAAGCATTGTATAAAAATACACAAGAATACATTTTATTGTTTTTTTATCATTTTTTATCCCAGAATCTTGCAACAGAAGAAAGAAATCATTATAATAGGTATAAATCTAGCGACTGCAAAAAGTCAAACAGTTACTAAATCATAAAATTCTGTAAGATTGGAGCAACGATTATGGAGAAGAAAAATATCGACTGGAGCAACATCGGTTTCGGCTATATGCCAACGGATTACCGCTATGTTTCCATGTACCAGAATGGTTCCTGGGACGAAGGCGTCCTTACCTCCGACCCGAATATTACCTTGAATGAATGCGCCTGTGTTCTGCAGTATGCACAGACTTGCTTCGAAGGTCTGAAAGCGTATACGACCGAGGACGGCCATATCGTTACGTTCCGTCCTGACTTAAACGGCGAGCGTATGGAGAATTCCGCAAAAGGTCTTGAAATGCCGCCATTCCCAAAGGAGCGCTTCGTAGACGCCATCACAAAAGTAGTAGAAGCCAACGCAGCATTCGTACCGCCGTATGGTTCCGGTGCAACCCTGTACATCCGCCCGTATATGTTCGGTTATGATTCCATCATCGGCGTTAAACCGGCAAACATCTATCAGTTCCGCGTATTCTGTACACCGGTTGGCCCGTACTTCAAGGGCGGCGCTAAACCGATCACCATCCGCGTCAGCGATTTCGACCGTGCAGCACCTCACGGAACCGGTCACATCAAAGCCGGATTAAACTACGCGATGAGCCTGCATGCGATCGTCGATGCTCATAAGAACGGTTTCGATGAGAACATCTACCTGGATCCGCAGACACGTACCAAGATCGAGGAGACCGGCGGCGCAAACGTTATCTTTATCACCAAAGACGGCAAGCTGGTAACTCCGAAGTCCAACAGCATCCTTCCGTCTATCACACGCCGTTCCATCCTGCAGGTTGCAAGAGATTACCTTGGCATGGAGACCGAAGAGCGTGAAGTATACTTAGACGAAGTAAAAGATTTCGCAGAGTGCGGCCTGTGCGGTACCGCAGCTGTTATCTCTCCGGTTGGCAAGATCGTTGACCACGGCAAGGAAATCTGCTTCCCGGCAGGTATGGAGAAGATGGGTCCGGTTACCCAGAAACTCTACGAGACACTGACCGGCATCCAGATGGGTCACATCAAAGCTCCGGAGGGCTGGATCCACGTAATCAAATAAGGACTGTATTTTTCGGTTTGAATGGGAAATATGGAATGCAAAAAGCTGGTGGAAATCATTCACCAGCTTTTTCTTCTTTCTTCTTTTTTCTCTTTTCACGCAATTCTTTGAAAAATTCTTTCAACATCATCGAACATTCCTCGCCCAAAAGTCCTTCTTCTGTCTCCACCTGATGATTGAATCCTTTTTCATCCAGAAGATTCAGTACCGAACCGGCGCAGCCGGCTTTCGGGTTCATGGAACCGATGTAAACTTTTGGAATCCGCGCCTGCACGATCGCCCCTGCGCACATCGGGCACGGTTCCAGCGTCACGTACAGCTCGCATTCTTCCAGGCGCCAGTCGCCCATGCGCTTGCACGCTTTTTTGATTGCCGCGATCTCCGCATGTGCCAGCGCGCTATGATCGACCATCCGACGGTTGTAACCCCTGCCGATGATTTTGTCCTCATACACGATCACGCAGCCGATCGGCACTTCTCCGAGCGCCCAGGCTTTCTTCGCCTCGCGGATCGCCGCTTTCATATATTTCTCTTCCCGTGTCAATTTTGCTGCCACTGTTTTTTCCTCTTTCTTGTTTTATATATTTCTATCTTTTCCTCCATTCAAATTTATCCGCTTCCAACAACAGACATCCTTATCTCAGTTTCCCGGCAAGTTTGCTCCGCTGCCAACCAAACACCTGAAAGCATTTGACCTATATCCATCCTACTCAGAAAAGCTATCCTCTGTCAAGAGTTCTGTAAAAGGAGCGACCGGCTTTTATGTAAAATTCAAATCCGTATACCAATACCCGAACCGGCTGTCGCGCGGCGGCTGGCGGGTGGAACGGACAAAGCGGTCAAAGCCGAACATCGCCGCCATATATTTTTCATTGTTTCCATAATGTCCCGGCACGCCCAGAATGTAGCGCCCCCGTTCGCCGGGTTTCCCCAGTCTCGCCAGAATCAGATATCGGTAGTTGTAGTAACCGTGCAGAAGAAAGCTGTTATTTCCATACACCCAGTTTTCCCGCGGCAGAAGCCCGATATCCTGCGGTTTGATTACCAGAATCTCGCAGCCGTCGGCGCATTCGAAGGCGGTTACTTTGGGATAGGCAGCACGCAGACGGTTCCAGAGGGACTCGGCGGGATCTTCTTTCGAAAATTCCTTGGATGAATCTGGTTGCGGTTGTTTTTGATTTTGAGAGTCCGACCGAAATGCCTCTTGATGGTCTGGTGGAGAATCTGGAGGCATTTCTTTCCGGACTTCCCAGGTGGATTCTTGAGAATCTTTCCGTCGCGCCTCTGTCTGCGCTTCCTGAAAGGATTCCTGAGAACTTTCCTGCGGTGTCTCCGTTTGCACTTCTTGAGTGGATTCCTGAAAACTTTCTTGCGGTGTTTCCGTTTGCGTTTCCTGAACAACTTCTGCCTCTTGATGATCGGATGTTTCTGAGATATCTGGAACCGCTTCCATGGTTTCCGTGTCCTCGAAAATCTCCAGGTTTGAATCCTCCAGCTTTTCTGGCTGGGGCTGGCTGATTCCGAAGTCCGTTTCGTTTATATTCACAGCTTCTTTCTTCTCTGTCTCCGTGGATGTGTCCTGACTCTCCATTTCTCCCGACCGGGTAAGTTCTGACGCCTCATCCAATTTTTCTTTCCCTACAGACGCGCTGTTCACTTCCCCAGATACATTCTCTGCCAGTTTCCGCGTTGCCTCTTCCTTCTCCGCTTCCTGCTCCCGCACTTTCTCAGCAGTCACATCCGCCAGCTCAACCTCTGCCGCATGCGCGACGGCATCTTCCCAGATCGTCGTATAGGCACGCCATGCGCTGTCCGTCTCATGAAGAGTCAGACCACAGCACTCTTCCATATTGCAGCCGCTTCCTTCAATATTTTCACAATTGACGACGGCACGGAACTCCCCATTTCCGCCACGGACAAACAGGGTGCCGATACGGATCTCCTCCTGCCCTGCCAGAAGGTATACGCCGATCGGGCTGCCGCCCGCAAAGACACGGCGGACGCTGACCTGAATCCGGCAGGAAGTTCCCCGCGTCTCCAATTTCGCAAATCCCGTATTTTTCCCTTTGATTCCGCCCTCGTATGCATAGATATATGATATTAACCGATGATATGCAGACATGTTTTCACTCCTTTGCTTTGTATTATATGCAAAAGAAGCGCCGGTTTATGACAGGATTTCTATATCCCGATATAAACCAACGCTGCAAATACGTCCGTATAACGCAAAATCGGGAACAGTTAAAAACTGTTCCCGATACTGCCGGCGACCGGAATCGAACCGGTACGAAGTTTAACCCTCGCAGGATTTTAAGTCCTGTGCGTCTGCCAGTTCCGCCACGCCGGCATCATGATTACTCATGACTGGCACAAAGCCAAATGGATGGAGGTGGATTCGAACCACCGAAGCGAGACGCAACAGATTTACAGTCTGCCCCCTTTGGCCACTCGGGAACCCATCCAAAATTGCTCTGACAGTTGAAGATTATAACATGGCTGTCTCAAAAAAGCAAGTGTTTTTATATATTTTATTTAATATTTTTATTTCCATTTTTTCCTGCTTTTGATTCTTCTCGCTCAACTGCCAGAAATCATATATCTTGTCGAAGCCACATTTCCTACAATGCCGTATCATTTCCCGTCAAAACGATACTTCCGACCGGTGGGATTTTCACCTCGATATAGCCGTCCTTTATCTCATGTTCAACCTGTCCGGCGTTGTAACCGTCCTCATAGGTCATCATTTCCCGGCGCAGGACCGCCCCGTCGCGCACCCCGATCTGCCAGACCGGAATCTTGAGCGTCAGCCAGTCATCACCTGTATTGACCGCCGTCACGCCGCAGCACGCGCCGCCAGCTCTCTGAGCACTCTGAAAACGTCCATAGGCAATATAGCCATCTCCCGCCGCCAGCGCTTTCAGAGAACCATTTCTAAATGCCGGACAGCGTTTCCGGATGCCGCTCATGTAGCGGTGGAACTCGATCAGCTCCAGGTTTTCCCCGCCCCACGGGTACGTCCGTCGGCTGTCCGGATCGGTCCATCCACAGACGCCCGCTTCGTCACCGTAATAGATCGTCGGCGCGCCCGGCCAGGTCATCTGTATGACAACACCCTGGCGGAAAATGCCATAGCTGATGCCTTCCTCCGCTGCTTTTGCACCTGCCGACGCAAGACGGCCCACCCGGCGGTTTGTCCGCGTCATAAAGCGGGAGTGATCGTGGTTGGACAGCTCGTTCATCGCACACTGCACGGAAGCCGTCGGCATTTCACTCATATGGTAGCGCATCGCCTCAAAAAAGGCACATCCATCCCCAAACAGCGCCGGATTTTCTTCGTCACTGTGCTTCTCCATCCCGGTCAGAAACCATGACAGCGGCTCCATAAACGCATCATAATTCATGACCGTATCCCACTGATCGCCCTTCAGCCAGTCATACGGGCTGCCGTAATGTTCCGCGATCATGACCGCCTCCGGATTTGCCTCCTTGACTGCCGCGCGGAAATCACGCCAGAACTGATGGTTCATCCCGGCACTCCGCCCCAGATCTGCCGCCACATCCAGCCGCCAGCCATCTGCTCCAAACGGCGCCGACACCCATTTTTTCGCAATCCCCAGAATGTACTGGTACAATTCCAGCGATTCCTCGTAATTGAGCTTCGGAAGCGTCGCGTGTCCCCACCAGCCGTCGTAGCTGTCATTAAACGGCCAGGCATTTTCATTGTGGAACTGAAAAAAATAGCGATACGGGCTGTCCTCCGAGACATATGCCCCCTGCGGATAGCCGCCCGCGTGCTGGTACAGAAGTTCCGCATCCAGCCATTTATTGAAAGAACCACAATGGTTGAACACACCGTCCACCAGCACCCGGATTCCCCGCTTGTGTGCTTCCTCAATCAGGCGGGCAAAAAAGGCATCGCTCGCCTCCAGGTTCTGCTCATCCGCCGTCCGCGTCATATATTTATGTGCGCGGTCATTGTCCGTATCTTCCGGGCACACCAGCCCGTCTGCGTCCTCCAGAATCACTCCATAATGCGGATCGATATGGTCGTAGTCCTGACAGTCATACTTATGGTTCGACGGTGATACAAATACCGGATTTAAGTAGATTGCTTCTATCTTGAGACTCTTTAAATAATCAAGTTTATCTAAAACACCCTGCAGATCACCGCCGTAAAACCGTCCCACATCGAGTGTACTGATCGGTTCCTTCCAGTCCGTCACCCGGGTGACCGGCTTTTTCAGATAAATATATTCATTGGTTTCCGTATCGTTTGTAGGATCGCCGTTGCAGAACCGATCCACATAGATCTGATACATCAGCGCGCCCTTGCTCCACTCCGGCACATGAAATCCCGGAATCAGGCGGAACGGGTGCGCCGCCGCATCCTCTGTCAACCCGATCCGGTTGTAAAGACAGACGTTCTCGCCCCAGGTCACCTGAAATACATACGAAAATGTTTTCGTTCCCAGAGTCAGCGCACAGCTGTAATAATCAAAACGGGGGTCTGACTTGTCAGCCATACCGCTACCATCTATGCCTCGATTTGTATCTGCACCGTTCCCAACGCTGCCAGCACAGCACTCCCACGAAAGCCGTTTCATCTGCCACTCCTGCAAAAGCGCCCCGGTCTCCGGGTCATATTCCAGCAGTACAACCGCATCTGCTCCATTTTTCTCTGTTCTGAAATAAAATGTAACGACTTCACCCGCATCTGCCTCCGAAGGACAACGGTAATCCTCTGTCTCGTCGCAAAATAGCGCGTCGCGATTGATCTGCTCCATCTGTTTCCCTTTCCAGCGGTTTCACCGCTTTCACAATCATGTTATTTTCTGCCCATATTTTACAGGATTTCCCCAAATTACACAAGTTATTTTCACACCCCTAATTTTAGGTAATAAAAAAGAATGTGCCTTGGCACATTCGGGCGTCTCGCGCGGTCGCTTGCGACATGTTTCTGCTTCGCGCGAGTGTGCATCCTCGCGGAGCGTTTTTTGTTTCATAGGACGTAATTTCCTATGAAATAAAAAAGGTCAGCGGGGTAGCTGACCTTTTTAGGAGAAGGTATTTCGTTTTATGGGGTGTAGCAAAAACTATATAATGTATTGGGGGGGGTTACGTCTATTATAATAGCATAGGAGCGGAAATAAGTGTGCACAAACATCGTTTTATTTCGATTTCTTTTTTGTGCAAATCAACACTCTCTCCCGAAATGTCCAGCAAAATCCGCCTGAAATTTGCATAAAAGAAGGTGCCACCACTGCCATTTCCATCTATCCGATGGCTGTCCGGGATGTCTCCCGCACATTCTGGCAGCTGACTGGCACCTTTTTTCAGGCTTATTTGCAGACCTGTCTCATGCTTTCAACTTTTTATGCTTCTGTCACCGGAGTTTCAGCTTCCCCTGACGGCTTTTCTCCATCCTGGAACAGCGCTTCAAACTCAGCCTGACCGATCTTCTCTTTCTCCATCAGCAGGGCACAGCAGGAATGAAGGACATCCTCGTGATCGAGAATGATCTGTTTTGCCTTGGCATAGCATTCGTCGATGATGCGTTTTACCTCGCTGTCGATCTCGCTCGCCACTTCCTCGCTGTAGGTTCTCGTATGCGCCAGGTCGCGGCCAATAAAGACCTCGTTGTTGTCTCCACCGTAGTTGATCATGCCCAGTTTTTCTGACATACCGTACTCGGTTACCATCGCGCGCGCCATCGAGGTCGCCTGCTTGATATCCTGGGAGGCGCCGGTCGTGATGTCGTCAAAGATAATCTCCTCGGCGATTCGTCCGCCCAGCGAAACCATGATATTTTGAAGCATTCTGCCCTTCGTCATATGAAGCTCATCCTGCTCCGGAAGCGGCATCGTATAGCCTGCCGCACCGACACCGGTCGGAATGATCGAAACGGTGTGAACCGGTCCCACATCCGGGAGGACATGGAACAGAATCGCATGACCCGCCTCATGGTATGCGGTAATCTTCTTATCTTTCTCGGAAATCACCTTGCTGCGCTTCTCAGCACCGATTCCCACTTTAATAAAGGCTTTCTCAATATCCGTCTGGGTCAGGAACTTACGTCCCTCTTTTGCGGTATTGATCGCCGCCTCATTCATCAGATTTTCCAGATCGGCTCCGGTAAATCCAGCGGTTGTCTGCGCGATGCGGTGTAAATCCACATCCTCGCCCAGTGGTTTTTCCTTCGTATGAACGCCGAGAATCTCCTCGCGTCCCTTGACGTCCGGTCGTCCGACTGCCACCTTTCGGTCAAATCTGCCCGGCCGCAGAATCGCCGGGTCGAGAATATCCACGCGGTTCGTCGCCGCCATGACGATGATGCCCTCATTGACTCCGAAACCATCCATCTCAACCAGGAGCTGGTTGAGCGTCTGCTCTCGCTCGTCGTGACCGCCGCCCATGCCGGTACCACGCTGTCTGGCAACCGCATCGATCTCATCGATAAAGACAATACACGGGGCATTTTTCTTGGCTTCCTCAAACAAGTCGCGGACACGGGATGCGCCGACACCGACGAACATTTCAACAAAATCCGAACCGGAAATCGAGAAGAACGGAACGCCTGCCTCACCCGCCACTGCTTTGGCAAGCAGGGTTTTACCAGTTCCTGGAGGTCCGACTAAGATCACGCCCTTCGGGATGCGCGCCCCGACGCCGGTGTATTTCTGCGGATTTTTCAGGAAATCTACGATCTCCTCCAGTTCCTCTTTCTCCTCTTCCAGACCGGCAACTTTGGTAAAGTTGACCTTGCTGGTCGATACCATCCGGGCACGGCTGCGTCCAAAATTCATCATCTTGGCATTTGCCCCGCCGCCGGAACGGGAATTGATAAACATAAACAGGAAGATCAGGACGCCTGCGGACAAAGCGATCGGCAAGATCACCGTCATAAAATAGCTATCCTGGCGGACGCTGGTGGTCGTGTACGGAACCCCCGCCTTGCGCAGCGCCATCTCTACTTCCTTCACATCCAGCACATTGAATTCCTCCCGGTCGCCGGAGGTTGTCTCAAAAACAACCTCACCGGTCGGCACCTCGCGGTTCGGGCGGATCTGTGCGCTCTCTACGGTCTTATTTTCCAGATATACCATGAACTCCGGATAGCTTAATTCCCGCTCCGTCGCCATTCCAGGGACTTTCAACGAGAAAAACATGATAACGAGCAGCATGAGGATCAGAAGCCCCACGCCTCCCATCGACTGACGTTGTTTCAACTGGCTTCCTCCTTATACTTCCACAACACCGATGTACGGCAGGTTGCGGTATTTCTGATCGTAATCCAGGCCGTAACCTACGACAAACTCATCCGGGATTGTAAAGCAGGTATATTTAACCTGAACCTGTTTTTTCACGCGGCGCTCCGGCTTGTCAAGCAGGGTGCACAGCTCGATATTTTTCGGATTTCTCTGTTTTAATACCTCAATCAGATATGCCAGGGTGCGTCCGGAATCGATGATGTCCTCCACGATGATGACATTCTTGCCCTCCAGCGGCTCGTCCAGATCCTTGATAATCTTTACCACACCGCTTGACTTGGTGTCGGAACCGTAGCTGGATACAGACATGAAATCCAGGGAAACCGGAATAGTCAGGCGTTTTGCCAGTTCGCAGGTAAAGAATACGCCGCCCTTTAAGATACAGATCAGGTGGACTTCCTTTCCCTCATAATCTTTGTTGATCTGTGCTGCCACTTCACTGATCTTCTTGTTTACTTCTTCTTCCGTTAATAATACACGAATCTTATCAGCCACTGCTTTTTCCTCCGTTAAATTCCACCTCAAGGATGGTTTTTGTCTGTTCTGTTATCTTATAATATGCGCTGATCCGGTGCCCCACTATCCACAGGATATGTTTTTCTTCCGCCAGAAGCCAGATTTCCTCCCGCTCCTGTCTCGGAATTTTCTCATCGATCATCCAGGATTTCAGCGTCTTCCGACCGCCGGACGGCAGTGTCAGGTAGTCCCCCGGCTGCCGGTGTCTCAGCGATAAGGTACCTTTTATTCTATCATAGTCAAACCATTTCGTATACTGGTTTTTCGGAAATTCATCCCCATTTTCACAGGGGAAAGTATGCATCTGCAAAAGATTCCCATTCTGGATACCCGGAAGCAAACCCCCTTTTCTTTCCCCTGGATGACTAAGCGGGCGCACTTCAAGAAATCCATATATATTTACCGCCCGGAACCCATGCGGCAGCGAAATACTCTTTCCGGTTCCCTGATGCAGAAGTTCCCGCACCGCCTGCACATGCGTCTCCGTCACGTCCCGGAGCGGCATTTTGCTCTTTAAAAACAACCGCCGCACAATATAGCCCTGCACAATCTCCGCCTGTTCTGCCAGCGCTCCTGCATCCGCTTTTCCGTCCGGTGCATGCTCTTGAAGCCATTCCTCTGCCACCTCTTCCAGATAGGCATCTGCCTGCCGGATGCGTCTGCCCGCCTGGTCGATATGACGAACTGCCTGTGCATTCAGGCGCTCTTCTACCGCCGGAAGCAGTTCATTCCGAAGCCAGTTGCGGCTGTATTCACTCTCCTGGTTCGTCGAGTCCTCGACCCAGTCCTGTCCCTGCTGCAAAAGCCATGCCTGAATCTCACTCCGCTGCGCCCAGAGAAGAGGACGGATGATGCGCCCCCGCACCGGAGCAATGCCGGAAAGCCCGGTCAGACCGCTTCCGCGGAACAGGTTAAAAAGAACCGTTTCCGCATTATCATCCGCATGGTGGGCGGTGGCGATGTGAACCCGGGCGGCTGCCGCCTCTTTTTCCCCCGCATTCTCCGATGTCAAATCCGGACACATCTCTTCCTCCCACGCAAGCGCCGTCTCCTCATACAGGCGGTACCGTGCCAGTCGTCCCGCCTCCTCGACGGAACATTTCCGGTCAAGCGCCTCTTTTGCCGCATCGATACGGAACTCATAAAAAGGAATTTCCAGCCGTTCACACAGCATCCGTGAAAATGCCGCGTCCCGATCCGCCTCCGCGCCGCGCAGCCCGTGATGGACATGGAGCGCCCGCAGGGAAATCTGAAACGTCTCCCGCAGCTTCCAGAGTACCAGCAAAAGACCGACGGAATCCGCTCCCCCGGATAAACCGACCAGAACGCCATCCCCCGGCCTGGTCATATGATTTTGTTTCATATAAATTTCTGTTTGTTTCTGCATTCTTTTATATTTCTTTTTATCCCTCTTAAAAATAAATTCACTCGTAACTGTTCAGTACCTTCACAGTATAACGGATCTCCTCTTATTTCTCAACCTGCCAGATTCTACGTTACTGTTCACGCATACGTGCCCAGTAACGGAATTTGCCGTGGCTTCGCATTTAAATACGGCAAATTCCTGCTGCCACCACGTTTTCTTACGGCACTTTCGGTTCCAAAAGTGCCTACCCGTAAACAGTAACTACCCACGTTCCAGCACCGTCCCGACCAACACTGTGCAGTCATCCACCACACCCCCGTCCGAAAGCCCGGACGCAAACGCCAGGATCTGTTCTGCCAGTTCCTGCGGGTTGCCGCCGGAAAGGTTTGATACAAATTCCATGAACGTCTCTTCCTTGTGTTCCCCCGGCATCGCTTCGAGAATACCGTCGCTTATCATAATGATTTTTTCGCCGTCCCACATTTTCCGCGACATCAGAACCGGCTCCGCGTTCTGTACGATTCCCATCGGCAGCCCGCCTGCTTCCAGAAACTCAACACCCTCACGCCCCAGAATAAAGGTCGGCACCGCGCCCAGCTTCATCGCTTCCAGCACACCTGTCCCCAGATCGATACAACATAGATCAATTGTTGCCGGATTCTGCTCCGTACCCGCCAGCAGAAGCACCGTATTTACCAATTTGAGCGCCGATCGCGCCGAAAATCCCGTCTCCAGCAGGCGCTGGGTCAGCTCAATGACCTTCTCGCTGTCCTCGCTGGCGCTTCTGCCGCTTCCCATACCGTCCGACAGGCTCATAATCACCTGCCCCGGAAGCCCGGTCTGCACCGTACACGTATCGCCTGAAATCGGTTCACCCTCCCTGGGGCTGCACGCCATGCCGTACACCATCCGGTATTTACCTTCTTCCACAAAACGGAAGGTCGCCGCATTGCGGGTGATCAGGCTTTTGCTGTCTTTCGCCACACTCCAGTGGCTTCCGGCGATCGCGCGTCCCAGAAGTTCCGCCACATCCCGCGCCGTCATGCATCGCCCGTTGACGCTGCGGAGTGTGAGAAACGCCTCCTTCTGCTGATTTTCATATTGAAGCACCAGCATGTTGTCCACGCGCAGATGGCTTCTGCGGAGTATCCCTGAAAGCACCTCCTCCCAGGATGCCGTCACATCCGCCGCCTGTTCCATCTGGTTGGAAAATTCCTCCAGAATCGCCGCCAGCTCCCGGAACTGGACGATCACCGCGTCCCGGCTTTCCAGAAAACGGTTTTTCCATCCCAGATTCATCGTCGCCCGCCCGAGACTCCGGTTCAATTCCCGCAAATATGCCTCTCTCTGGGAACAGATCTCATGAAACAGGCGAGGCATGTCCTCCAGGTCGATTTTCCCTTTCTGCTCGAACGTCCGAAGCAGATAATAGAGATAATAACTGTCGTCCCGGCGGCTGCCATAATACAGGTTGCACCGTGTACAATCGCCGCATACCGCCGACGCCGCCGTCTGCATTGCCGCCAGTCCGTCCTCCTTCGTCAGATGCCCCTGCCCGCCGATCTCATCCGCAAACGCCTGCGCCAGACCACCCAGTGACAGCGCCATGCTCTTTAAACGTCTTGCCGTGTAGACGTTGACATCCGCCATATCTCTATGTAAAGTTCTCCGTTTAAGCACAAAAATCCCTCCTAACCTGTATAACGCCATTATATACAGGCTGGAGGGAAATATTTGTCAAACGGAGGGAGCAAAACCAGGGAAAACTTCGACATTTTCCGACCTATCTATGAACACTGCTCCCCCGTGTGCCATACTCCAGGCATTCTAGGATGTGCTGCAAGCCTAATTCGGATTCGACGGCTTAAGCAGGATCTCATTGCGGTTTACAAGTCCCAGCTTCTCCTTCGCTACCTTCTCGATATACTGCTTGGTCTGCACGTATACGCGGTATTCCTCAAGCTGTTTGGCACGTTCTTCTTCTTTCGCAACCTGTGCCTCCAGATTTTCCTCACGAATTGAATAACTCCTATCCTTTTCCTTGAGATCGATGCCCTTGATGTGCACGGCAACCGCCAGACTCAGCACTACCATCGTAACGCCCACAAGCGCCATCCGGTTGTTTAAATTGTCCTTTTTCTTTTTCCGTGCATTCCCACCCGGTCTGCCTTCTGACATCTGTCTACGCACCTTCATCTCACTTCCTTTCCAGATTCTCTGCCTGTCCCCTTGTTGTATGTTCCTTTCCGGTCTTCTGGCTTTTTTTGCCTCTTCTTTTCATTTTAATCCATCTGCTGCATTTTTTCAATACCGTAAACAAAAGACGGCTGCCCGTCCGGTCATAAAACACCATGCCGCCCAGCACGCCCGCCACCGCATAGCCCCGCAGGACTCCGTCATTGTGCCAGAACAAAAGCCGGAACGTCGCAAAGCTGGCAAAGAGCCAATACGCCGCATCCTCCATGCCTGTCCAAAATGAGTCGTGCCGTACCAGCCACCGGAAGATCCTAAGCCCGTCATACATCATCATCAGCGCGATTCCCGTACACACACTGCCGCCAAGCAGCCATATTTCCCCTCTCACCATCCCGCTCATCCGCCACCGCCTAACGGAACAGCCGTCCAAAGAACGACTCCTGCGATTTCCGGTGGGACTCGTTGCAGGAATACGAAAAGCTTTCAAACTCGCCCTCAATATCCACTTCGCCCTTTTCCAACGTCAGACGGCTCACATGCAGCGCCTTCCCACGCACCGTCAGAAGCCCCATGTTTGTATCGAGAATCATCTGGTTCTCATCAAATGACACCACATCCTGGATCCCCGTCACACTCCCCTTTTCCCGGTTCAGAAGCTCCAGCTTGTGAGGTCTGGCATCCAATTTTTCTTCCATGCAAAAAACCTCCCAATTTATCTAACTTATAGCCTATAGCTGCCTATTGTTAAATATATTGGGAGGTTTTCAGGTTTATGAATGATTATCTGGCCGGTTCCCAGACACCGTCTGCATTTACATAATAGCCGTCCGGTGTCCACTCAGCCATATAAAGGGAGCCGTATGGACGCCCTGCGCCCTCCATGTAAACCCAGGTTTTTAATGCTTCATCATACGCCCAGGTCGGCTGCGGTGCATACGGATTTAAGTATACATAGCCCAAATCCGGAATCAGCTGCCACTCCGTCAGCATCTCTCCCGTTGCCGGATCCAGATAATACCATCTGCCGTCCTGCGGATCCAGATACCAGCCCGTCCGCATGCCTGTGTTTTCGTCCACATAGTACCATTTGCCTGCGCTGTAATCATAGACCCAGCCCGTCCGGATATATCCATCGGCTCCAAACGCCCACCATGCGCCCCGGAGCTGTTTCCACACAACCTGTTCAACCTGTCTGCCAGTCATCGGATCCAGAACCAGGCTTCCGGACAGATACGTGCCATTTGACAGGCGGTAGCGCCATCCGGCACTCTCTTTTACCCATGTGCTGGTACTTCTGTCGCGGCTGGAAGTGGCCGTTCCCTGCGGATTGCCTGGAGTCGATGGATTCGGGTTTACCGAGTCTGGATTGCCTGGATTCGGATTTACCGGATCCGTTTTACCTGCCTCCAGCGTCCGCAGAACCAGTACCTCGCTCGTCTCAGATGCGAAAGCCGTGTCCGTCGCTGCCAGGCGTCTGTAAATCCGATACTCTGTATCTGCAGACAGTCCACCAAAATACGGCGCACTCTGCCAGCTTCCCTGCTCGCCCAGGCGGTATTCATACGCACTTCCCTCATCTTTCAGGGCAATGGAATCCGATGTAATCTGCTCCGCTTCGGCAGATACCGGTGCCTGCGGGCGTACCGGAACGGTAACCGCTACCACCGGTCCCGCCGGATCCTCTGCTGTCGCTTTCACACGGATGTAAACTGTCTTTCCAATCCACGCCGTAATGCTGCCGCCCGCTGAAAGAGACGTCGATGCCCCAAACGCAGGATCGGTATTCATCTCATATGCCGTCTCTGCAAACTGGATCGTTTCCGCCTTATAATCATAGCTGACACTCGCCTCTGACGCTACCGCCGTCTTCGTCCGAATCGTAACCGCCTCGCTCGCTGCAGATGCCTCTGTATTTTCATCTGCCTTGATTCTCACATAGAAATGATATGGCGTTCCCGGTGTCAATCCGTCAAATAGCGGCGAATCCTGCCATTCTCCCTGTTCGACACTATACTCCAGATGATAGCCTGCCGGAATCGTTGTCTCATCCGCAAATACAGACGGCGCTTCCAGTGTAACACTGTCTTCGTTCCGCGCAGCAGCCAACGGCGCTTTCGGTGTCTTCGGCGTTGATTTTTTGATTGTCAGGCGCACCGCAACCGGATCGGCGGTGTAGCTCACGTTACTCTCCGGAATCTTGACTATGCAAGAATACGTTCCCGCATTCGTCGGCGGTGTTGTGCTTGAATAGATAGTCTCTCCCACACCTTCATACTGCACTTCATATTCATCCTGAAGTACCTCTGAAATATTTGTGCCGCCTGCTTCTGCCCGAATCCATTCATTGACAGACTTCGACGTACCATCATAATCAGTCTCCCGATCATCACCGCTCAGCACAACCTTCTGTTTTTCTCCAAAAATCACATCCGTCTCAATATCTGTCTTCGGCATCTCAAATGAAGCCGTCCACACCCCATCTGACTCGGTAAATTTCGGTGCGAATAAAAGAATATGCAAACCACCGCTATAGGTAAAGATCGCGTTCTGGTTCGGCGTCTTCTTCATCTGATCCACACCTGCCTGGGTCAGCGTCGCTGTTATTGTCTCCCCAGCTTCTGCTGTATTCATGTTCAAGGTATAATAGGACTTATTTCCCGATTTCTGCGTAAGCGTATACTCCGCATTTTCATCGTCCTCAACCTCGATATCCACAGCTACCATGCCCGGACCATCTAAGTATATATAAAGAGTTGGAAGACCGGTTTCATCATCTTTAATACAATAATCACCATTTGCGTTTAGAGCCGAGCTGCTCTCTACCTGGTGCGGTTCAATTACTCCCTGCTGATACCGTGACATTGATTTTATATTAAACCCTTTAAATTTCTTTCCGTTGATAATGTCGGTTACTTTTAAAGAGCCAATATGATTTGCACGCCACTCCGTAGTCTTATAGGTTACCGTATCTTTTCCCGTAGAGCTCCATTCCTGTCCTACAAACCAGGTGTACTGGTATGCATTCAGGTTTTCCGCATAGGCAACTTTTACCGAAGTATCTGAACACGGCATTGTGAAACAATATACGGTTGGATTTAGATGACACAGTTTCGCATTTACCCCCGTACCATTTTCATCTGTAAATAACACCGTGCTTACCTTATCGCTCTGCGCCAGGTTTTTAAATGCAAGATAAATCTCATTTCCAGCTTTCCATGAGAATGTAAAGGTTCCCTTTGGATCTCCCTGTATTTCAATCGGATTGGCTCCGCTGACTGCATCTTCAAGAGAGCCATATGCGGTTGCTTCTGCGTCCGGAGAGTTTCCACTGTTTCGTTCCACCTCAACCTTGTGCATTTCCGTATCAACTGTAACCTCGCAATTATCGCACACCGCCGGATTATCCTCACTGGCAGCTGTAATCGTATAGATTCCTTCTGCATCCTCAGAAGCCACTACCAGTCCATCCTTTACAGCGACCTCTTGCGGATTACTGCTTGTCCACGTTACTGCCCTGGATGCACCATTTACCGCATTAACTGTCGCTGTCAGCTGTACGCTTCCTTTCGGATAAATCGTCGTTCTCTCTTTATCCAGCTTAACACTCTGAACCGACGGGGTCAAATCCAAATGTAAGCTCGGAAGTAACGTCTGATTTTTCAGAACCGGGAACGCATAGCCATTACTTGTCCCCATCGTCCAGACGGAGTCGAAATTCCAGCCCAATTCTTCATAAAATGTCTTGCTTTCCAGCTGTGCTGCACTTGCGTCCGCTCCATATGGCTTGTCTGCCCCGATCATATCTGGATCCGGGGTCAAAATCGTTCCATCTGATTTTCTCGCAACTGTTCCGGCAAAGCCGTAGTTACCCTGGTAGGTTCCCGTTTTTCCGCCAATCCGGTTGAGCGATCGCATCTCCGGGAAAATGCTGACACAGGAGGAAATCGAACCGTTGTTGGAAATGCCCGCCACAGCTGCTCCAGTAGAACTTTTTGTCAGCGCTTCGCCTGCCGCGTAGCTGTGGGAGATCGTTACTTTGCTGTCACTTCCGCATCCTACCAGTCCGCCAATATCATATCCCCTATCAACGTCCATATCCACGACTGCATAGCTGTTTTCAATGGTTGTAGTTCCACCGGTCCAACCGACCAAACCGCCTGCAAAACCGTTGCTTGTGATCCCTATAATCTGAGGATTCGCATAGCAGGAACGAATGGATACACTTCCAGAGCTATGTACATCCCCAATCAATCCACCCGCATATCTTACGGCATTTTTACCCACTATCTCTCCACTAACATAACAGTTTTCTACGGTTATGGAATCACCTGCATATCCCATCAAAATACCCGCTTCACAGTCTGAGCTAGTGGAAGTATTCTCAATTACTGCATCTTCTATCGTCAGATTCTTGATCGTACAATTTGTGGAAGTTTTTTTAAATAATCCCGTATATGCACCACTGCTGACCGCATGTAAGCCTCGAATTGTATGTCCGCATCCGTCAAATTCAGCTCCGGCATTATTAATTGACATAAAATCATGATTATCCAAGTCAATATCACACATCAATTTGGCTTTCCAATTCGAAAGAAATGTATCGCGGAAATACGCAAGCTCTGCACCTGTGCTAATAAGATAATAACCATCCTGCCATTCTGGTTTTGTGGCTGTAACTCCATCCCACTTATCCAGATTCCATACCGCCTTAAATGTCACATTTTTTCCCGGCATGGTATAGCTTACACCGCTGGCATATGTAGTGGTTCCGTCATTCCAGCCTTCGAAATTCATGCCATATACCTTAAATTTATTATCTGGAAGTGTAATTACAGATCCGGCTGCGGCATTTTCCAGTGTCGGTGCATTTCCCTGGAAATCCTTGCGTCCAGACGTAAAGGTAATTTTATACTTCGCTGCAATCGAAAGATCCACCTCGATTCTTTCTACCGTATCATTCCTGGATTTATAACTCAAACAAATCGTTCCTGTGATACTTCCGTTTACTCCCGGTTCTGTTCCGTCTGTTGCCTGCTTTTTCTGGAAATCAGACGGTTTCGACCATGTTGCCTGAATTTCTTTATTTGTGATAACGTTCCGTACAACCTGCAAAATTTCATCCGCTGTCGTCTCATTTGTCACTGTCTTCGCCTGCAGCGCTTCCTGTGCCGCTTTTTTGACATCCACTAAGGTCTGCTCGGAAAATACATATTCTTCACTTGTCGCTTTTTCACTATCCCCATAGACGGAATTACCGGTTGCCCAAACTTTAAACGTATAGGTTCCGCTCTCCGCAATCTGGGAGGTAAAATCGTAGCTGGCTGCGCCTGTCCCAAGCACCACCTCACTGCCTTGTTTTGAGCTATTCTTATAGAGCTGTACTTTATAACCCGACGCATTCGCAACCAGACTCCAGACCGCTTTTCCTTTTACTGTCTCATCCCATTTAACATCCACAGGCGCTGCAAGCTGAACAAGGTTTATCTTTTTTTTCAGCGTGATTGAGCCAATCAAGCTTCCCTTATAATGGACATAAAGCTGTTTTTCATTTTTGTTGCCAAGATCCAACGATTTAGCGAATTGGAGCTTGATACTGCCAGTTCCATTTCCGGTAGTCACTTCAAGAAGTCTCACTCTGTCATATGCCGTTCCATCTTCCTCGGATGAAAGTTTAAAATCCTCCGCCTGTAAATTTTCATTTCCGGTATACATAAGCTCAATTTCTCCTTCTGCTGTGGCACTTTCCGCATCGGTTGTCTGGAAAGTTCCTGTCACCGTTTGTCCCGAAAGCATGGAAACCGGGTTGGCTTCCAAGGTGAAATCAAGGGCTCTTGAATCCACATCTGAAATTGTAACACTATCTGTCCACGTCAGATATCCGGTCTTTTTGATCGTTACCGTATACATTCCATCTGCAAGCTCAATGCTAAAATTTCCAGCTGAATCTGTTGCCACCTTTTTCTCGCTGCTGCCCTTCTTAAAAGTAATCTTCGCGTCCGCGATTCCGTTTTCTCCAGACTTTACACTTCCACTTAACGAATTGGTCGCCTGAAGATAATCCGGTATGTCTGTGCCAGAGAATATCTCTACTTCGTCATTACCTCTCTTCATCTTTAGCGTTGGAAGCTGTTTATCGACAAATTCCCAGTTTTCCGTATCACTTCCCCAGCCAATCTTGTTTTTCCAGAAATCGGTTGTTAAAAGTTCTGTTTTGGAAACACGCTCGCCACGATGCGACTTTGGCCACAGTATATTTTTATCATTTTCTTTATCAAGAAGGATTTCCCCATATTTAACCCTCATACCCTGATAGGCAAAATTTTGTCCACCAGCTACATGAACATTATAATCACTGAAATAGCCAAAAACTCTATCTACACAGTAATTCGATTTTTTTGTGGAAACCTCTTCTTGTAATGCTGCGCTATTCTTAATTGTGACCGTTTGACCTTGTCCACCAACCAATCCACCTGCACCTTTACCATTTCCATTTGAGACAGTTCCCATTGCAATACATTTTTTGATCGTTACCACGTTACTCCCACTAACAGAACCGATCAAACCTCCTGCCAGAGAATCTTTTTTGCCTGTGATATCTGCATTAACAACACAATTTTCTATCGTCAGGGGAGCTCCGTTGGTCGTTTGAACAGCTCCTATTAGCCCACCAGCTCCAATATTATCATTTCCTGTCGCCGTGATACTGCCACTAACATAACATTTCTCAATTGTTGCTTTATCTCCTACCGTCTGAGCAATCGCTCCTTGATTTCCATTTCCATCAATCTCTACATCTGGTA
Organism: Clostridium sp. AM27-28; assembly: GCF_003480955.1. Taxonomy (NCBI): domain Bacteria; kingdom Bacillati; phylum Bacillota; class Clostridia; order Eubacteriales; family Clostridiaceae; genus Clostridium; species Clostridium sp. AM27-28. The sequence continues at coordinate 46,953 of NZ_QUJT01000014.1, read as the reverse complement.
AAACTAAATTTTTCACTGTCCCATTTGCGACACTGAATAATGGTTTTGTGAGATTCTCTATCGGATATCCATTCCCATCAAATATATTGCCATTTAATTTAAGCGATTTCTTCCGGATCGCCTCTTCAATTTGACTAAAATCAATTTTTCCCTCTAATCGGATACATCCCAGCAAATTACCAGAATTACAATATAAACGACTTGTTGTAATGGTTTCCCAATCTTCTTCATCTTTTACCTGCCACGGATTTTCTTCCGTTCCCTGCCCTTCTATCCTACCACTATACAACGCAATCCCCGCGTCTCCCACCTGCACATGGATCTCCGGCAAAGCTGTGTCTTCCGGTATCTCTTCGCTTTCCGGAATCACCGGAATATAGGTATAGATCGCCCCATTGTATTCTTCATTGGCTTTATCGTAGCCCTCCCATGTCTTTTCTTCGGTTTCTTCTGGTTCACCGTCCTCATCGAAGCGGTCAAAATAGTCCTCCGGTGCCAGTCCGCCCCGAAATTCAGAATAGTCGCTGTTTTCTGCATCCAGTTTCCACGTGATACCCGACAAAGTCCGCTCGGTGGTTTCTTCTCCCATCGTCTCACGCACGGTAAGAGTCTCCGGGAACTGGATATCGGATTCTTTGCTTCCAAGCGGGAGAATCTGATCGGTGATCGATTCTTCCAACGGTACAAATTCCAGCGTTGTTTTCACCTGCTCTTCTTCCAGGACCGTGATCTGGATCACCGGAAGTTCGTCCTCATCTACCTCATAATTGCTGCTTTTCAGCTCTGCACGGAACAGGTAGATGCCCGGATTTTCCCCATCATAACGGGATGCCTGGCTCTCTTCTTCATCCAGAACCCAGCGCACCCTTACTTTTCGCCAGAAACCTTCCTTTTCGTCAATCTCTTCCTCGGTTTTCTCATCCGTCTTGACATCTTCCTTCGATTCATCCGTTTTTCCATTCGAAGAATCGGCATCTTCATTCAAATCTGCATTTCCACCCGAAGAACCGGAATCTGTCTTACCGGAATCGTCTTTCTCATCGGATTCACCGTTCCCCGGATTTGCATTTTCATCCTGAGAGTCCCCATTTTCCGCCGAATTTCCATCTTTCCCAGAATCTCCCTGTTCACCTGAACCGGATTCCGCTTTCTCTAAGCCCTCTCCACCTTCGCTTTTGTCTTTGCTATTCTCTCCGGCATCTTTTCCTTCGGTATCTTTTCCTTCGGTATCTTCTTTTTCTCCATTCTCTTCACTGTCCGTTTTTTCCAGCACGGCATCATCATTTGTGCGGTTGGCAAACGCTGCTACATTCTCATCGCTCCCTGCGTCAGGCACATCTTCGGTTTGCCCCCCCCCGCTGACAAAAACGTCTATGCTGTCCGGCATCTCCAGATCCTGATACCGGGTGCCATAGGGAACTTTCTGATACAGAACCTGTTCCGATAAACTCTCGATCTCCCGGATCTGATAAAAATTCGTGTTCGCATAAACTCTAGGCACAGAGCCATATGAACTGCACGTTATCACTACCACCATTCCTGCTGCCAGGATTCTTCTTTTTCTCCTTCTCATACGCTTTTTCCTCTCATTCTCGAAATGTTGATTATCCGTCATAAAGTGTGTATACACAAATGAGTCGTCACTATATTTATATTATAATAATCAACTCTCACAAATTCAAGACAGAATCTGTTCTTTTAAGCGCATAAAGAAAAACGAGACGACCGAAGTCGCCTCGTAAAAGTCTAACTTTGAGGGGGCACCTCATTCTCTTGACTTCTTTTTTTATTTCCCTTCTTTATATCATTGTTTTCCCAGGTTCTCCGGGGTTCTGCACCATGTCAGGAGCATTCCTTTTAAAAATTCCAGTTCCTGCGTGTGGTCTTCCTTGTGATCGTCCGCCCACACAATTCCCTGTGCATAGCGCTCAGCCACCGCCAGCATCGCAATCGCAACACTTGTAAATAACTGCTGCTCCGGGATATCGGTCCGGATGCTTTTATCGCTCCTCGCCTGCTCATAGAACTTATGATACAGCGCTCCTGCCGGCTTCAAAACATCCAGATGTTCAGCCAGCGCTTCCCCCTTGACTTTCTCCCGGGAGATAAAGTTTTTATAGTTATTACTGAACCGGAGTATTTCCGGGCGTTCCCGGTAAATCCGGATAATCTGGTCCGTATAAAACTCAATGTACTGATACGCCGTGAATGATTCAAATATCTCCGGTCCCTTTTCTTCCAGAATCTCCTTCCAGAGATCGCCCCAGATTTTTCCGCTGATCGCTATCACAAGCTTGACCTTCGTCTGATAATAGTTATATAGGGTCGCAACGCCCACTTCCGCAGCGTCCGCCACTCTTTGTAAGCTGACATTCTCGATCCCATATTGCGAAAACAGCCTGAATCCAGCTTCCATCAGCTGTTCTTTCCGGCGCATCGCCTCTTTTTCATCCCGCTCTATATTTCTTGGCATTTCGTCCTCCGCGCCTTTTACTGACGTCTCTTGGATTTTTACAGGTATTCAAACATTTCTTTGGCATCTTCCTTGCGGATGGTCTCCTGTACGCTTGTAACGCGGACCTTCACCGATTTATTGCCGAAAGCAATTTCAATCACATCCCCAACCTTGACCTCCGCGCTGGCTCTTGCCACTTTATCATTCAGCATCACTCGTCCGCTGTCACACGCTTCATTGGCTACGGTTCTTCTCTTGATGATGCGGGACACCTTCAAATACTTGTCTAATCTCATATCTTCCCTTTCCATAACCCTTGCAGGGCATTTTCATCATAGCGGATTTCCCTCAATCCCCATAATATCAAAAGCCCTCCATGATGTATCATCACGAAGGGCTGTCTGTCACACATATATGTCTGAGATAATTATGCGTTTACCATATCCTTTAATGCTTTACCAGCTTTGAACTTCGGAGTCTTGGAAGCTGCGATCGGCATGGTCTCGCCGGTCTTCGGGTTTCTTCCCTCTCTAGCTGCTCTCTCAGCTACCTCAAAAGTACCAAAGCCAACCAGCTGAATCTTTCCGCCCTTAACCAGTTCCTCGGATACTGCATCTGTGAAAGCCTTGATTGCCTTCTCTGCGTCTTTCTTGGAAAGCTCTGCTTTCTCAGCTACAACTGCGATTAATTCTGTCTTGTTCATCGTATATTCCTCCTAGCTTATATCTTTGCACATGAATCCTCTTAGTTTTCTTCGTACATGCCCGCAAATCTTACTTTACATTTATATACATTTCTCCTTGCTTTGTCAAGGTTTTTTGCACTTTTCCTCACATTCCGAACCGACAATCGTTACGACTCGCAAATAGGAATTTTCTAAACTGAAAATTCCGTACGATGCCGTTTAGGCAGCAGATTTTTCCGATTTTAAATGCGAAGCATCGCCAAAATCATAGTTTGAAGCACACGCAAGCACTTCACACTGTGATTTTTTGGTGAAAACCCGTGTAGTATCTGTGAAATCCCTTGTGCTTTTATATCATTTCCGATATACCTCCATCTTATTCAGCATACTTCTCTTTTCCGATCATGTTTTCTATCGTTTTTGCATGCTTTTCTCCGTCTTTCAGAATATTGTTTTTACAGGCTTTCGTCAACCTTTTCGTTACAGTTACACTGTCTTCTTTACTTGCCTGAATCCCATTCTTATGGTAAGATCAAATAATGTATATCCGGCCTATTACGGCAAACATATAGAAAGGCTGAAAATTATTATGAAAAAGCAAAAACTATCTTCCCTTCTGCCTATCGCTGTATTTCTGATCTTTTATCTGGGGCTAGGAATCTGGTCAGAATATATCATGAAGATCCCGATGGGCTTTTACAACATTCCGATTGTTGTCGCATTTATGCTTGCGATCCTGACGGCCTGTTTCCAGAACCGTTCTCTTTCCTTTGACCGGAAACTGGAGCTGATGGGGCAAGGCATCGGAGATAAGAACATCATCACCATGCTTCTCATCTTCCTGACAGCCGGAACCTTTGTCGGTGTCGTAGGACGAAGCAGCGCTGAAAGCGTTGCTTATCTGATGCTGTCTCTTATCCCGGCCCGTTTTTCCGTTGCTGTTCTCTTTGTGGTAGCGTGCTTTGTCTCTACTTCCATGGGAACCTCCGTTGGAACCATCACCCTGATTGTTCCGATTGCCACTGCCGTATCTGAGACCTCTGGTTTCTCTCTGGCCCTTTGCGTCGCATCTGTCATCGGCGGTGCCATGTTTGGAGATAATCTCTCTTTCATCTCCGATACAACCATCGCAGCCTGCAACGGTCAGGGATGTGCTATGAAGGATAAATTCCGTGAGAACTTCGGCATCGCACTTCCGGCTGCCATCGCTTCCCTGGCACTTATCCTGGTCGTTTCCTTCCATCAGGATCCGGGAGCTGCCATCATAAAACCATACAACCTGATTCAGCTGATCCCCTATCTTCTGGTATTAGCAGGCGGCATTGCCGGTATTCAGGTATTTGTCGTTCTGTTAGTCGGAATCGTATCCGGTGCCATCATTATGCTGGGCTCCGGCCAGACTACTCCCTGGGAAATGCTTACCAACATGGGGTCCGGCACTTCCGGCATGTTTGAGACCAGTATGGTTGCCATCTTAGTTGCAGCTATGTGCGCACTGATCCGTGAAAACGGTGGCTTCGATGTTCTTCTTAACGTTATTCATCGCATCTTCCGCGGAAAACGCGGCGGTCAGTTTGGTGTCGGCCTTTTAGTTACCCTGCTGGATATCGCAACTGCCAATAACACAGTGGCTATCGTTATGGCTAATCCTATTGCAAAGGAAATTTCTGAAGATTATGGCATCAGTGCCAGAAAGACAGCCTCCCTTCTGGATACCTTTTCCTGTATCTCCCAGGGAATCCTGCCTTACGGTGCTCAGATGCTGGTAGCATTATCGGCGGTTCATGAGCTGGGCTATGAACTGTCTGCCTTTGAGGTCATGCCGCTTCTGTTCTATCCAAGCATGCTGTTTATCAGTTCTTTAATCTGTATCTTTCTGCTTCCAGAGCGCGGAGACCGTGTCAAAGCAAAAAAATAACAGCGGAACCCTTTCCACTGTACATATAAAAAGCTAAACATAAGAAGAGCTGTCCGACTTTCTCGTCATCAGACAGCTCTTTTATGAAATCTCTCGAAGTTTCACTATATAACCTCTCTTTCTTAATTTTAACAAAAAAGGGGCGTGTTCACAATTTATTTACTCATGCGTTTGTCATGCGCCTTGCTGTGCTTTTTCTGTGAAAAATCATTGAGTATCTGTGAACTCTCCTGCGCTTTCGTCTGTTTTTCGATATATCTGTTATATCAAATACCAGTTTTTATCAAATACAGGACTATCAAAAACAAGATCGATGGACAACCGCCCAGGAGTTTTATCTCTCTTTACGTTTTCCATCGATCCCGTCTTCTTTTTTCTCTCACCGCCTGTTTCCAGGCAGATTTATCTCATTTATCTTTTTTTATCCTTCCATCTGACGTCCCAGAAATCCGGCTGCCGTCGCTGCCAGCTTCATCTCCGCCCCTCCAAGCGCCTGCTTTGCCTCCCGGCTGAGGAGAATCACCGCCCCGATCGCATCGCCCTCGCTCAAAATCGGCACAATCACCTCGGCGCTGCTCTCCTCCACCTCATCCGAGGTAATCGGGATAAATGCTTTTTCTCCCCGCGCCGCACAGATATTCTGACGTTCGGAAACTGCCAGCTCCAGCGCCCGGCTGATCGTCTTCTGGTAATATTCCTTCTTTGGTCCCCCGGATACCGCGATGATCTGATCCCGGTCCGCGATGCAGACCATCAGCCCCGTGGACTGCGCCATCGCCTCCGCGTACTGCACGGCAAATGCCGCCAGCTCTACCATCGGTGAATATTTTTTCAATATAATCTCGCCCTCGCGGTCCGTGAATATCTCAAGCGGCGTCCCTTCCCGAAGGCGCAGCGTCCGGCGTATCTCTTTCGGGATGACAACGCGACCCAGATCATCGATTCTTCTCACAATTCCTGTAGCTTTCATGATTCTTCCTCCTGCATACCACGTTTGCCATATCGTGTGTCTTATGGGTAGTATGTGGAAATGCAGGCGGATTATACATCTGAAATGGTTCGTCCCAATTTTAGAACTGAAAATTTTTGCGTTTTTTATTCCTGCCGTTTCTTCGGATTCGGATTGATCGCCACACCGCGGTTGATGTCGCCCTGTAAATTCTTGCCGAACTGGTAATCATTACCCGGAAGAATCACATTGAGCAGAACGCCCGCAATCGCTGCGATCGCAAGACCTGTCAGGGTAACCGAGGTTCCTGCCGCCTCAAAGGTCAGACCGTCGGAGAATCCCAGCCCGCAGACCAGAATTACCGCAGCGATTACCAGGTTCCGGGATTTGGTTAAATCCACCTGGTTTTCGACCACGTTGCGGACACCGATCGCGGAGATCATACCGTATAGCATGAAACTAACGCCGCCGATGATTGCAGACGGCATCGAACCGATGACCTCTGCCATCTTCGGAATAAAGCTCAGAATCACAGCAAAGACAGCTGCAATCCGGATGACACGCGGGTCATGAACACGACTTAATTCCAGAACGCCCGTATTTTCACCGTAAGTCGTATTGGCAGGACCGCCAACGAGTGCCGACAGAGATGTTGCGATACCATCGCCGACCAGCGTCCGGTGCAGTCCCGGATCCGCAAGGAAATTTTCTCCGACCGTCGCGGAGATCGCCGACATATCGCCGATATGTTCCATCATCGTCGCAAGCGCGATCGGCGCCATTACCATGACCGCCGTCGGGTCAAATTTGCACAGCTGGAACGGAGGAAGTCCGACCCAGGAAGCCGTCGCTACCTCTGAGAAATTCAGGATCGCACTTTGCTTATGTGTGATAAAGAAGTAATAGAAGTGTAAAAAATTTTGCCGTTCCTATCCGGCACATGAGGTATGTCGGATAGGTCGGGCGGTTAGGTGTCGGGCAGTTCTACCTTGCCGACAAAAGAATAATAGATTTCGATTTCCTGTCTGCGTAACTTGCCCCGGCGTTTCCCGTCAAGGGCAACGCTTTCATGGACAACGATTTTCTCCACAAACTCCCGCAGCAGAGTAGGGGTAAGTTCTTCAATGGTAGTGTGCCTGCGTACCACATTCATAAACTTTTCAGCGTTTGCGGTGGCTTCCTGCGCTTTGGAAAGTTCTTCCCGCAGTCTGGCGGCACGTTCTTTCAGTTCTTTCTGCTCGGCTTCATAGTCTGCCGACAGCTCTGTGAAACGCTCGTCCGATATGCGCCCGGTTACGCTGTCCTCATACAGCCGCTTGAAGATAGCAGATAACTCGGCTATGCGTTTCTCGGCGGCTTCCAGCTCCTTTTTCTTGGCGGCGTTCCTGCGTCTGTCCCCGTCCTCATTCTGCTCGATTAAAAGCTTCATAAACCGGGCTTCATGCTTTGCCGCATAGCTGGTAACTTTCCGCAGATTGGAGAGTACGCCAGCGGTCAAGAGGTCAGTGCGGATAAAGTGCGCTGTGCAGTCGGCGGTGCGTTTCTTGTAGCTTCCGCAGATATAACAGTCCTGCTTGCGCTTGTCCGTCTGGTATCGCTGCTGGTACATGACGCTGCCGCAGTCGGCACAAAAGAGTATGCCGGAGAACAAGCCCACTTCGTCATAACGGTTGGGGCGTTTGCGCTGCTTGCGTAACTCCTGCACCCGTTCCCACGTTTCCCGGTCAATGATAGGCTCATGGTGGTTCTCAAAAACCGCCTGCTTTTCCGGGGGATTTTCTATGCTGTGTTTCAGCTTGTAGGACGGCTTCTCGGTCTTAAAGTTTACCAGACAGCCCGTATATTCCCGGTTTTCCAGCAGATGAACCACGGTATTGGTCGCCCACTTGCACTCATAGCCGGGGTGGTAGCGGCGGGTGCTGCCCGTCCTGCGGTATTCCAGCGTCCCCGGCGTGGGGATTTGCTGCTCGGTCAGCATACGGGCTATCTTGGTCGGACCGTTCCCGGCAAGGCAAAGGCTGTAAATCTGCCGTACCACCGGGGCGGCTTCCTCGTCAATGATAAAGTTTTCGTCCTCGTCCATGAGGTAGCCATAGACGGGCTTGCTTGTGATGGGCTTTCCGCTCATGCCCTTAGAGCGTTTTACTGCCTTGATTTTCTTGCTCGTATCTCTCACCAGCCATTCGTTAAAAATGTTCCGCAGCGGGGCAAAATCATTTTCCCCCTGTGCGCTGTCCACTCCGTCATTGATAGCGATGAAGCGGACACCTTTCTGTGGGAAAATCATTTCTGTGTACATTCCCACCTGTAAGTAGTTTCGCCCTAACCTCGACATATCCTTGACGATAACTGTCCCGACTTTCCCTGCTTCAATGTCTGCAAGCATGGCTTGAAATCCGGGTCTTTGAAAGTTCGCACCGGAATAACCGTCGTCGGTGTACCAGCGCAGATTAGAAAATCCATTCTGTTTGGCATAGGTTTCCAAAATCCTCTTTTGGTTGGAAATGGAATTGCTCTCGCCTTGCAGCTCGTCCTCATGGGACAGTCTTGGGTAAAGGGCGGTAATGAGTTGCTGGGTGGTCTGTCTTAACATAAATTCCTCCGTTTCCGACAGCCAGCCCCACTATTCCGTACCTTGATTGTACCACATGGGGCGGCTGTCTGTATAGCGGCAAAAGCGTCAAATCTGCTTCTTTACGGTCGGTAAAAATGACGGTTTTTCAATCAGGCTTATCACAGGTCAAATATCCGGCGGCGGCTTCTGCTTCCAGCACTTTCATCATCTTGTCAGCGGCGGTGTCGGTCGCCCCCTCCTTGAAAAAGCCAGACACCACAAGGATTGTGTTGCCTATCCTCGTTTCGGTCACGCAGTCCGGGCGGCGGGCAGGGCGTTTGTTTCTCTGGGTGTCGGTCATAGGCAAATCTCCTTTCCGGCAAGCAGCCGTTTCAGCTGTTCCATTTTTCCCTGTGCGGCGGCTTTCCTCAAATTCTCCCCGGTAAAGCAGAGAGGGGAACACATTTCAAGCAGGCGGTCATAAATCCGGGCGTGGGCGGTGTCCTCCGGGTGCTGCAATTCCTCCAGCGTGAGGTTGGTCGTCACAATCAGCGGCTTCCTGCTCCGGTAGCGGCTGTCAATCACATTGTAGACCTGTTCCAGACCGTATTCTGTGCCACGCTCCATTCCAAAATCGTCAATGATGAGCAGGGGGAAGCTGCAAAGGCGGGAAATATATTCGTTCCTGCCCGCAAAGCTGGCGGCAAGGTCGTTTAATATTGCTGCAAAGTTTGTCATGCACACCGGGACTTCCTGCTCCATGAGGGCGTTTGCAATACACCCGGCAAAATAGCTTTTCCCAGTGCCTACCCTGCCCCACAAGAGCAGCCCGTAGTTCCCGTCCTTTATCTGTTCCCAGCGTGCCACATATCCGGCGGCGTTCTTCATCTGCGGGCAGCTGCCGTTATCGTTGGCAAATGTCCAGTCCTGCATGGTCTTGTCTGTAAAGCCCTGCCGTTTCAGCCGTTCCACCGTTTCAAGGTGGCTGCGCCGCTTCTCGGCGGCTTCCCGTTCCTTACGGGCTGCCCGCTGGCAGTCGCACTCTGACGGGTGGCGGTCACGCCCGAAAAAGGTCTTGCCCTCCGGGAAATAGGCTTCTTTGGGTTTCCGGCATTTGCCGCAGTATAAAAGCCCGTCCTCCCCGGTGTAATCCTCCGGCTCGGCTGTGGTGTCGGTCATAGGCAGTATGGTGTTGTGGATTGTATCGGTCATAGGCTTTCTCCCTCCTTGAATGAATAGTCCGGTATGCCTTTCTTTGGCTTCTCTTTGGCAGCGTCCTCCTGCGCCCACTTGTAAATGGTGGCTGCATGGCTCTGGTACTGCTTCCCGGTGGAAGCGATGTGGCAGGAAAGGCGGTCAAGGTAATACTCCCACTTGCCGGGGAAGTCCTGTTCCAGCTCCAAAAGTTCTGTGTCAGAAAGAAATACATTTTTATATCTGCCATAAGCGGCGGGGGGCTGCCCCTCACTCGCTCCTTTTGTTTGGCTCTCTATTAGGTTGTTTATATTAGTTTGGTTAGGGGACGGTTTTCCGACCGTCATAAGGTCAGTTTTCCGGCTGTCAGTTGGTCGGTTTCCCGCCCTTATGAGGGGCGGTTTTCCGTCCGTCAGTTGGTCGGAAAACTGTACCACTGGGATAGGCGGCACTTTCACATACAGACGGTTGGCGGCAGAAAAGCCCGTCCGTCTGCGTTCCAGCAGCCCGGCAGCGTCCAGTTCGTTCAGTGCGCCCTTTATGGTGGTGCAGCCTTTATCCAGCATTTCCGCTATCTCTGCTATGGGGTAGACAATGTATGTCCGTCCCTCGCTGTCCTGCCAGCCGTTCTTCTGCGAAAGGGTGGAACGGTCTAACAGCAGCGCATATAACTCTCTTGCGGTGTGGGATAGGTCTGTTTCCAGCAGGAAACGGGGGTAAGGCAGGTAAGCGGGCAGCTCCGTTCCTGCGGTCATATAATCAGCGATAGGGTTCACCTCCTTGTGGTGTCTGTCTGTGGGTTCTGTTACGCTTTTAGGGGGCGTTTTTAAGGGAAAAGGATAAATGTATCACGCACCCTTTGACACCCTCCAAAAAAGCCTTGATTTATGCGGGTTTGAAATGCCCTAAAGCGTGACATTTCTCCCTTTGTTTCCGCTTCCGTTTGGCGGCGTTTATCCGCTTCATGCGTCCGGCGCAGTCCGGGCAGTATTTCCCCCGGTTGGATTTTGGGAAGAAGAACGCCCCGCAGACAGCGCAGCGTTTCCGGCTTCCCCGGCGCAAGAGGGCGGCTTCCAGTGCTTCATCAAGGGGCAGGACAGCGGCGGTAAACCAGCGGCAGAGCAGCGAATAGCTGATACTCTGTACACACACGCAAGGCTCGCCGTCCTCCAACAGCAGGCAGTTCCCGCTGTCATAGTTGCAGCACTCATGCACAAGGCGGCGGGCTGCCCGGTACTGGCGGTAGTCCATGCGGGGGATATTACCGTTCATGGCTCTGCTCCTTTCTGCGCTGCGGCTCGCTCCGGCGTAAAATCTGGTCGATATTGCCCTTGACAGTCTGCAAGCGGCGGTACTCCTCCCGTTTTGCCCGGTAATCGTTGTAGCCGCTGTTTTTCTCTTTGATAAGGCTTTCAATCTCTGCTTGCAGGGATTTATAGCTCGGCAGCTTGGAAATGCCGTTCTCCCTGAAATAGCGGGCGGCTGCGTCTGCTATGATAAAGTCACTTTCATGCTTCTGACGGTAGGCTGCTTTTGCTTTGGCGTTTTTCTGCTGTTTCAGCCCGTCCCGGACAGGGCGGGTCTTGGAATAGGCAAGCACCTGCCGTTGCAGCTCCTTTTTCCCGTTCAGCGTCTTTTCCACCTGCTTCAACCACGCAAGGCTTTCCTGCATGGCGGCATAGGCGGCAGAACAGGCTTCGTCCAGTTCCTCCGGGGAGGAAAAGCCGTACTGCTGATAGGCGGTAACGGTAGCTGCCATTTGCTTTAGGTTGTGCTTCGCCGCCCAGCGGTCATAGCCCACGCCCTTGCCCTCGGCTCGCTTGGCTTCCCGGTCAACCATGCGCTGCAAGGTGTTGTCTGCCGGGGTGGTTTTTGCAGCTTTTTCCCCTTGTAACGGCTTTTTAACTGCGGCAGGGTATTCGGGTATGGCTTTGGTCTGTTCGGCAGCTCTGTGGGCGTTCTGCGTGAGCAGGGCAAGGACAGCAGCCTTGTCAAAATCGTCCCCCAGCTTTCGGGCTGTGATAGGCTTTGTCCTGTCCGGCGTGAGGTAGGAAAGCCGCCCCCGGCTCTCCTTGACGGTCACACCCTCCCGCAGCAAAAGGGAAGAAAACTCGTCAAAGCTGCCAGCTTGGGAAAGTGCCTGCCGTATCGTCCGGCGCAGCTTCGCCTTGTCCGTTTCAAACTTGGTGGGCTTGGTCGGCTGTCCGGCGGCTTCTCTGGCGGCGTTCTCTTTGTCAAGGGCAAGCTGCCCTTTCTTTGCCGCCCAGTATTCCCGTTCGGTTATCCGTTCCTTGCTGCCGTTCAAGAGGTCGATTTGGTAAAGCCCCTCCCGGTGGCACATTTCCATGACTTCGCTCTTGAAATATTCCATAGCGGCGTTGGTGCAGCGGTGCTTGCAGCCCTCCAGCGTGTCGGCTGGTCTGTCCATGTAGGGCAGAAGCGGGACTTCGTAAATCCGCAGGGAGTTGATGACGATATGCACATGGATATTCCCGCTGTGGTTATGCCCGTCCGGGTGGGTGCAGATTAGGGCTTGGTGTCCGGGGAAATGCTCCTTGCAGAACTGCTCGCCCAGCTCCTGCGCCCGGTCTACGGTCAAGCCGTTGTCTGTCCCGTCCCGTGGGTCAAAGCTGATGATATAGTGGTGGCTTTTCACATCTTCCCGTTTTTGGTTTTTCTCATAGCGGAGATTGGCTCGCATACAGGCAACAGCGAAATCCTCGCCCCCGCAGTTGAGGGAAGAAATGCGGTAATCCTCCCTCGGTATCAGCCGCCCGTTTTCATCAAGGGTGGCTTTCATGGTAAACTCGTCATGCTCAAATGTGAGATAGGCTTCCGCTGCGCCATAGTCGGCGTTTTTAGAGCTGATATGTTTGAATGTTGCCAACAGCGTCACCCACTTTCTGCAAGACTTCAAACTTTAGGGCAGCAAGGTCGGAAACCGCCGCCCGTACCTCCCCGGCAAGCTGCGGATAGGGACTGTGCCACTCGTTCAGCGTCCGGGCTATCTGGTTTAAGTTGCCGCCGATCCTCCCGTATTCGGCGGTCAGCTTCCCGACAGCGGCAAGCAGCTCGTCATTGATGGGGGAAACGGTTATGATGGGGCGTATGGCTGCCCCGGTTATGGCTTGCCGGATAAACTCGGCTTGGCTCATGTGGTAAGCAGAAAGCCGCTGGGCAAACTCGGCGTATTCTTCCTCGGTCATGCGTGTTTTGACTACCCGGCTGCGGTGCGGCGTGTTGTATCGTTTCATAGGTGGTTGACCTCCTTTCTGTGCGTGGTGTCCTCTCACTAATAGGAGAAAAACAGGGTGTGAAGCGGAACTGTTTTTGAAAAATCCGAAAAATATTTTGAGGGGTTTTTCAGCGGCGCAAGCCGCATAAGCAGGGTTTGGGGAAGGCACTCCCCAACAAGATTCCCGCAGGGGCAAAATGAGCGATAAGCGAATTTTGGCACCTCGGTAGAATCTTGCTCTAAGAAACTGCCGGCCTGCCGTTCACTTGCTACTGCCACTTTTTCAGAAAATCTATAACCAGCTTTTTTTATAAAAGGCTGCGGGCTGGCGTTTTTCCCTTACTCCCTACAAACCACAAAAGAGCAGAATGGACGGACTTTCCGGCAAGAACTTTTCCGGCGGCTCGGTCTTTCCCGACAATAAGGCGTTTCGGAAGCTGCGTTTTGCCCGCTGTCTGAAAAAAATGGCAGCCTTTTTTGGTTTCACTGTCTAATACGGAACTTTTGGAAATTTGCCAAAAATGGACGCAAAAAAAGCAGCAAATCTTTTTCGGATTTACTGCTTCATGTGCCGCTGCGGTGCGGCGGGATGGATATTCAGTTGAAATAAAAGAGGATGGTGGTACTTTAGTCTATCGACTCTTTACTAACTATTAGGTAATCTTGAAAGATTTTCCTTGAATTTATCTAAAGAATGTTCATTGTTTCCCGCAAAAATAAGTGGAATTGTATATTCATATGATATGCCATTTTCATAGTCCGATAATTGTATTTTTATAGTATCATCCCTCTCATCTTTAGGTGCTATATATATGAATGAATTTTTATTTATATCAGATATTTTCCCTTTTTCAGAAGAAACAGTATAACCCCAGTCTGTTAAATTTGTCTTTATTGTAACTTCTGTTTCTGTTTCTTTTCTAGTCTGCAATGCTGTTTTATCGATTTGGATATCAAAAGGAGTCGAACCTAACAATTCACTGTTTATATTTACAAGTTCTTCTCCATTTGTTTTAGAAATATTAGATTCATCTTCATAATTTTGTTGAGATTCATCTTTTGGTGTTTCTCTGTTACATCCTAATAAAAAGCATAAAATAATTAGTACTAATACAGAAAGTTGTTTTTTTTGCATTTATTTCTCCTTTCATATTATCAAAGAAAGCACTGAGAGTACTTTCAAGAAATTTTGAAATATTCTCAATGCTTTCTATTTTTTGATCATAAACTTGCCGGTAATGATACTATGTTAATTTATCTCTTTCGCGTAACCTTTGTTGCAATATACACATGCACCATTCACCCATTTGTGAGACATTTCAATCGTCTCAACTTCATAAATGCTTACTTCTCCACAAATTAAACATTGTTTGTAATTATATACATGACGTGTCGCACATTTATCCCAGTCATCATATATACCAGGCATTTCATCTTCATATCCATAGTACTGGGGAGAACCCCAACTATGAGTATGAGCGGCAAATACAGTCATTGGAGCAGCTACAATTCCAGCTACTACTGAAAGTGCTAAAATAGATTTTCTTAAATTCATAAGTTCCTCCCTTTCCTTAAAAATACATAGCTCTTTGTTACATTGTCATTTTAACATAATAATTGGTAAAATGCAATAATTTATTTTCTATTTACGAGAAAATACTGTGCATATTATCTTATTTAGGAATAGTTAAGGCGGCTACCTAAATCTTTTTATTACTTTACCGCACATGAGCATTCCGTCCGGGTTTGTCATTCCCATCATCTGGAAGACTGCTGCCGCTGCATAGGAGATCACAACGCCCATCAGAATCGGAATGATCTTGAACATTCCCTTGCCCCAGATATTAAAAACTATGATGGTTCCCAGCGCGATCAACGCAATCAGCCAGTTTGTCGATGCGTTGGCGATCGCGGACGGCGCCAGTGAAAGTCCGATACAGATAATGATCGGACCTGTCACAACCGGCGGCAGATAGTGCATGACGCGCTCCACGCCTGCCAGCTTGATGATCAGCGCCAGAATCAGGTACAGCGCACCCGCTACCACGATACCGCCGCAGGCATATGGCAATTTCTCGCCCATCGTCATATCTGCAAAAATACCGCTGTCCAAGTTTGCCACCGTCGCAAATCCACCGAGGAATGCGAACGAGGAACCGAGGAACGCCGGGACTTTTAACTTAGAGCAGGCATGGAAAAACAGTGTTCCCAGACCCGCACACATCAGCGTTACCTGAATCGAAAGTCCCTCTCCCTCAAAATAGGTATTGACCAGAATCGGCACCAGGATCGTCGCGCCGAACATCGCAAACATATGCTGCAAACCTAAAAGCAGCATCTTCGGCAGACCCAGTGTTCTGGCGTCTTTAATGACCATGTCGTTTTCATTCATTTTAGATAGATACCTCCAACAATTCCCTTCATTTTATAATGTACATCATTTTCATTTTCCAGAATATCCTTTTTGACTTCATTCGTCAACCTTTCTGCCGCGCTTGCTTCGATTTTCTGTAAACAAAACAAAGAATGTGCCTTTTTGTGTAATGGGGAATTCCAAGGAATTTCCTATTGCACAAAAAAAGAGCTGTCCGACTTTCTCGTCATCAGACAGCTCTTTTATGAAATATCCCGAAGTTTCACTATATAACCTCTCTTTCTTTTATATTTTGTTTTAAATGTGCTATGGACCTCTTCCTTTCATATGAATCTCCTCCTTTGATTACATGTATCTATGTAAACTCTTTTAGAGATTGTATGATGATGGATTCCATCGATACCGATTTTTATCTTTTTATTTAATTGGATAAATTCGGTTTTTAAAACCATGATCATGTTTTTTAGTAACTAACTATCCCATTGGACCGTCCTCCTTGTTCCTTATTTCGTCCTAGAAACTATGGTAACCGTTTGTTGGGGTTATCTCTGTTTCTTTTGATGGTTTTATTCTACTAGATAATTTTCATTTTGTCAAGCATTATTTCTAATTATTTTCCATATTTTTCTTTATTTATCTGATTATATTTTTGTAATTGTTGTGTATTTCTGTTTTATTTGTTCTGTTTCTAACTATTATTGCGCTTTACGATCGCGTTTTCTTGTATTTTTTGTTTTATAGGACGCAATTTCCTGTAAAATGAAGAAAGTCCCATGAACAAATCATGTGTCTTGACACATCCGGGCTTCTCGCGCGGCCGCTTGCGGCATGTTTCTTCTTCGCATGAGTACGCATCCCGCAAAGCGTTTTGTCATAGGACGAAGCTTCCTATGACAAAAAAGAACCACCCCAAAAGAATATGCCGATACCGAACTACCTCTTCTGGAAATGGTTCTATTTTCTTCTATCTTCCCTAGTGGAACTGGAACACGATTCCAGTCACAGCCGCTACCACGATGTAGAGGATCGGGTGCTTTTTCCATTTGACTAAGCCGTACCAGATCGCAAGTGCCAGTACGATCGCCTTCCAGTTGATGATGGAAAACAGCTTGGAAAGCACCAGGCTGCCATCCTCGCCGACATGGAGGAACGCTATCTTTGCCACGCCGATACCGGCTGCCGCAATCAGGGCGGTGGATGCCGCGCGAAGTCCATAGAGGGCATTCTGTACGATCGCGGATGTTTTAAACCTATCGAGAATCTTCGAGATGATTATGATGATAATCACGGACGGAAGCACCAGCGAAAGCGGTGCCGCCAGGCCGCCGAGAATCCCCTTGATATGGAAGCCGACGTAGGTCGCCATGTTGACGCCCATTGGTCCCGGCGTGGACTCGGAGACAGCAATCATGTTGGAAATATCACTAAAGGTATACCATCCTGTCTCCTTGGAAATATTGTAAAGGAATGGCAGAGTCGCCAGTCCACCGCCAATCGCAAACAGTCCGCAGCAGAAGAAACGGAAGCATAATTCAAGTATCAGCATCATTTCTTCTCCCCCTTTCCGCCCTTCAGTACAATCCCGATCACACCCGCCACGACAACAAGAAGCGCCGGAGAAACCGATGTAAACAGTGACAGTACAAACACAACCGCCGCAATCGCGATCGCACCTTTATCAACCAGCGATTTCTTCGCCAGCTTGACAACCGCACTGCCGATCAGCACACAGACGCAGGCGCGGATGCCTGCAAAGGCACTGCTCACAAAGCTAAGTTCAATAAAGTTCGAGATAAATGCCGCGATAATCATAATGATGATAAGCGACGGCGCAATGACTCCCAGCGTCGCCGCAATTGCCCCCGGAATCCCCCGATTTTTATAACCGACAAACGTCGCCGTGTTGACCGCGATGATACCCGGTGTACACTGACCAATCGCGTAGTAATCCATCAATTCTTCATCCGTCGCCCAATGGCGTCCATTGACTACCTCTTTCTGCAGCATCGGCAGCATCGCATATCCGCCGCCGAAGGTAAATCCTCC
Source organism: Clostridium sp. AM27-28 (assembly GCF_003480955.1). Taxonomy (NCBI): domain Bacteria; kingdom Bacillati; phylum Bacillota; class Clostridia; order Eubacteriales; family Clostridiaceae; genus Clostridium; species Clostridium sp. AM27-28. The sequence continues at coordinate 29,543 of NZ_QUJT01000014.1, read as the reverse complement.
GATTCTGGCAAACGTCAGAAACATATCCAGCAGTTCTTTCATTTCTGCCCACTCCCTTCCGTATTATCCCTACACTTTTATTTCTCTGGAATTTCCAGTATATATCTGCTTATGTATCATACCAGAATTCAAGGAGCCTGAAAAATACCATTCGGATATAGAATATATATCAAAAAAATATAGTTAGCCTGTTATTCTATCGGATTTTGTTATATAATATATCTGCCGTATACACAGTTTTACAACGAATCCGAACAGGAAGGAGCATTTATGGAACTTCGCCAGTTATCCTACTTCACCACCATCGTCAACGAGGGAAATATTTCCCAGGCAGCCAAAAAACTGAATATCTCACAACCACCGCTCAGCCACCAGATGAAGCTTCTGGAGGCAGAACTGGGTGTGACGCTGTTTGAGCGCGGTTCCCGCCGCATCCGACTGACACCTGCTGGAAAGACGTTCTACGACCGGGCGCTTGCGATCCTCGATCTGAGCCAGGCTGCCCGCACGGAGCTGACTGCACAGAAACAGGAGATTCAGGGCGTTGTGCGCCTTGGCATCATCTCCTCCGCCGTCGAATTTGTGACCCGGCATTATCTTGCCCCATTCCGGCGATCCTATCCCAAAGCCCTGTTTGAACTCCATGAGTCCAATTCCTACCACCTGCTCGATCTGCTTCACTCCAACCAGATCGACCTCGCCGTGATCCGGACGCCATTTGCCAAAGCCGGGCTGGAGATGCAGACACTACCGCCGGAGGCATTTCTGGCGATCGGGCGCGAAATGATCTGGAGCCATTACCAGGAATGCCCGAATGCCCTTCTGACCGATATTCCTCCATCCGACACTGGTTCTGTGATTCAAAGTTCCCACCCTATGCCTGCATCCGACGCTTCCGAACCACAAAAAAGCCATACGCCCACATCTCTTCCCCTCTCCGCCCTCACCCGCGCGCCGCTCATTCTTTACCGCCGCTGGCAGCCGCTGATTCTGGGATATTTTGAGGAACAGGCACTGGAACCGAACATCGTCTGCATTGCCGACGATGCCAGAACCGCCCTTTTATGGGCGTCCGAAGGGCTGGGCATCGCGCTCGCGCCTGAATCTGCCCTCTGTTTAAATTCCGATCCCGCCCTGATCCGCCGGATCATCACCCAGCCGCAGATCCACTCAAGTATCTGTCTGGTCAAACGGAAGGAACGAAGTTTATCGCTGGTGGGGAATGCGTTTTTCCAAAGTTTCCATGCCACCGCTATTTCATAAAGAGGGTGCGGACAACCTTCTGCTCCGGCAGAAACAACCGCAGCTGCTACCGATGCCCCAGCGGAAGATACGACCGCTTCCTCCGATGAAACGAAAGAAATCGGCAGTAAACGAACCAATTTTCGTTTACTGCCGATGCTTTTACGCCTCTTTCGTCCCTTTATTCTTTCGATCCAGAATAACCAGAACCACAATCAGCGCTGCGAATCCCACGCCGGTTCCCACCCAGCCATTGGCGGTAATTCCGGCTGCCAGATAACCGAGGAAACAGCACGCTGCTACGCACAGCACATACGGGATCTGGGTCGATACGTGGTTGATGTGGTGGCACTGGGCGCCAGCCGACGCAAGGATGGTCGTATCCGAGATCGGGGAAACATGGTCGCCGCAGACCGCACCTGCCAGAATCGAAGCCGTCACGATCGTAAGGCTGTTCATATTTTCAGCGCCAACCACCGCAAATGCAATCGGAAGCAGAATACCGAAGGTACCCCAGGACGTACCGGTCGAGAACGCCAGCCCCGCCGCGATGACGAACATCAGGGCCGGCATCAGGGAGCCGACCAGCGCATTGCCGCCCACTACCTCTTTGACATAGCCGCCGATGTTTAAGTAATCCGCACTGCAGATACCAGACAGAGTCCAGGCAAGGCACAGAATCATGATCGCCGGGATCATCGCCTTGACGCCGATCGTGAAGGATTCACAGAACTCATTGAACCGGATGACACGGCGGATCATGTAGAATACAAAGATAAACACCAGTGTGAAGAAGGAGCCAAGCACCAGGCTCAGTGCCGAATCACAGTTAGCGAACGCCTCGACCAGACCAACGCCGTCCAGGATGCCGCCTGTATACAGCATACCGCTGACGCAGAACGCGATCAGAACCAGGATCGGAAGAATCAGATCGATAACCTTTCCGTTGCCGGAGATCTCCATCGCCTCCGCCTCGACCGTCGTCTCTTTTCCGGTCTTTTTCACCTGTTCTTCATAGCGTTTCATCGCCGCGAAATCAAAATCGCCTGCTACCAAAAAGAGCATGAAGCAGATCGTGAGAAGCGCATACAGATTAAACGGAATCGTGTGAAGGAACAGACTGAAGCCGTCCACCCCGCTGTCCTCCGGAAGCGAAGAACCGACCGCTGCCGCCCAGCTTGAGATCGGCGCGATGATACAGATCGGCGCCGCCGTCGCATCGATGATGTAGGCTAACTTCGCACGTGTGATCTTGTGCTTGTCCGTCACCGGACGCATAACCGTGCCGACAGTCAGGCAGTTAAAATAGTCATCCACGAAAATCAGCATACCGAGGAACATGGTTGCAAACAGCGCGCCCTTCTTCGTGCGGATCGCGTGGGACGCCCACTCACCATAAGCCTTCGACGCACCAGACTTTGTGATCAGTGCTACCACGATGCCGAGAAATGCCAGGAAAAGCAGAATGTTGACATTGCCCCCGATCTTCTCGCCCATGATCGCGATCATTGTTTCCACCGCATGAAGCGGATTTGGACCCGTAAATAAAAACGCGCCCGACATAATACCTATCAGCAGAGACAGGTACACCTCTTTCGTAATCAATGCAAGCGCAATGGCTACGATAGGCGGTATTAAAGAAAAAATCGTACCGCTCATAATTACCCCCTTATGGATTATCTGTACACATTCGGGCAAATTCTGCCCGTTTTTGAGCACACTATATCTACATAATAAATGTCCCCGGGCACTTTGTCCAGCGTCCGGGGACATTTTTTCATATTTTCTCTCTTTTTACTTTCTTTTCCTGCTTTTTACTCTGCTTTCTCCAGCTCTGCCAGTTCCAGAGCTGTCGCCTCATATTTGGCAAGAATGACATTTTGAATCATGTCTCTGGTTTCCGAATTAATCGGGTGGGCAATATCCCGGTATTCTCCATCCGCAGCCTTACGGCTCGGCATAGCAATAAAAAGTCCTTTCTCTCCCTCAATAACCTTGATATCATGAACCACAAATTCATTGTCAAGTGTGATGGATACGATGGCTTTCATCTTACCTTCCTTCTCTATCCGCCGCACTCTTACGTCTGTAATCTGCATACCCATTTACCCCTTCCGTCTGTTCTTTGATGTACCCTATAATGTAAACCGCTCGTTCTTCTCAATGACAATCTTTACATCTTCCGGCGTACCGATGTGCGTCGTGTTGGCGCGGATCGTATCACGGCTCTCTACAATACAATTCTCAATCACTGTATTGTCCCCGATGTAAACATCATTTAAAATAACAGAATTCCGGATGATACAGTTATTGCCTACATATACCTTCTTAAACAGAACCGAGTTCTCCACCGTACCATTTAAGATACAGCCGCTGGATACCAGGCTGTTCTTGACATTTGCACCCGGATTGTATTTTGCCGGCGGAAGATCATCTACCTTGGAGTAGATCTCCGGGTATTCCTTGAAGAAATAGTGGCGTACATCCGGTTTTAGGAAATCCATGTTCGTCTTGTAGTACGAATCAACCGAAGCGATGTTGCTCCAGTAAGTTCCTAACTTATACGCGTAAATGCGTTTGAGGTTCTTATATCTGACTAAAATATCAGTAACAAAATCATACCGATCCTCTGCTGCACAGCGCTCCAGAAGTTCGATGAGCTGACGGCGGCGGATTACATAGATACCGCAGGAGATCATGCTGGAGGTCGCCAGCATCGGTTTTTCCTCAAAATCTGTGATACGTCCGTCATCATTTAACTTCACCAGACCGAAGCGGGTAACGTCCTCCTCCGGAGGCATCTCCTTGCATACTACGGTAATATCCGCTTTCTTTTCAATATGATACTCCAGTACCTTGCCGTAATCCAATTTATAGACACAGTCGCCGCCTGCAATGACCACATACGGCTCATGACTTTTCTTTAAGAAATCGAGGTTCTGATACAGAGCATCTGCGGTACCGCGGTACCAGTCGCTGCTCTCTGCCGTGATCGTCGGTGTGAATACATACATGCCGCCCTGCTTACGTCCGAAATCCCACCACTTGGAAGAACTCAAGTGCTCATTCAGGGAACGGGAGTTGTACTGCGTCAGTACCGCCACACTCTGGATGTGGGAATTGCTCATATTGCTCAGAGCAAAATCGACACTGCGGTAGCTGCCTGCGATAGGCATCGCTGCGATGGCTCTCTTATTGGATAATTCTCTCATTCTCTTGCTGTTGCCGCCAGCTAAAACAATCCCGATCGCTCTCATTGTATTCCACCTGCCTTTATGATATAATCGCCGCTCTCCAGCTCGCCGCCGTGATAATCGTCTGCCGTCGTCACACCGGAAATCGCTGTGTTCCGTCCTATCTTCACTCCATCCGGTATCACGGAGCGCTCTCCGATCGTTACCAGATCGAACTGATATACCTTCTTGTCGTACTTGCTCTCGGCATATTCTCCGACGCCGACCTCGGCATTCTCACCGATGGTAACGTCCTCCGCCACGATCGCCTTATCCACAACCGTGCCAGCGCCGATCGTCGTGCCCTTCATGATGATCGAATCACGGATCACCGCACCTTCTCCGATCGTAACGCCTGCTCCGATGACCGAGTTAATGACTTCGCCGTATACCTCGGTGCCCTCGCCGATGATACTGCGCTCTATCTTGGACTGCTCCGATATAAATTGTGGGGGAATAATATCGCTCTTCGTGTAAATCTTCCAGTATTCTTCATACAGGTTGAACTCCGGAATGATGTCGATCAGTTCCATGTTTGCCTCCCAGTAGGAGCCAAGGGTTCCGACATCTTTCCAGTAGCCGTTGTACTCGTATGCGAAGATACGTTTTCCAGCTGCATGGCAATACGGGATAATGTGCTTTCCAAAATCACATCCAGGCTCGTCCGAGAGCTTGATGAGCGCTTCTTTGAGCACCTTCCAGCTGAATATGTAAATACCCATGGAAGCTAAATTGCTGCGCGGATTCGCCGGTTTCTCCTCAAACTCCGTAATGCGGTTGTTGTCATCGGTTATAACGATACCGAAACGGCTTGCCTCCTCCATCGGAACCTGCATCGCCGCGATCGTCACATCCGCATTGTTTGCTTTGTGGTATTCCAGCATTACCTCGTAGTCCATCTTGTAGATGTGGTCGCCGGACAAAATCAGCACATACTCTGGATTGTACGTTTCCATGTATTCCAGGTTCTGGTAAATCGCGTTCGCCGTACCGGTGTACCAATCGCTTCCTTTGCTCCGCTCATACGGCGGAAGTACCGTCACACCACCTACGTTGCGGTCCAGATCCCACGGAATACCGATTCCAATATGTGCATTCAGCCGCAGCGGCTGATACTGGGTCAGAACGCCTACCGTGTCCACTCCCGAATTGATACAGTTACTTAACGGAAAATCGATGATTCGATACTTTCCTCCGAAAGAAACCGCAGGTTTTGCTACTTTTTGAGTTAAGACACCCAGACGACTGCCCTGTCCGCCTGCCAACAGCATAGCTATCATTTCCTTTTTAATCACGATATCACCCCTCGATGCTCACATATAATGTGTATTTTAAACCTGTTTTTATTATAACATACTTCACGAAAATAGTGAACAAATTTTTAATAGAATTTGTCCCAATTTTGTACATTTTCCGACATTTTTCGTTCCTTTTACATAATATTTTCGTAATTCCGGGATGTGGAATCTAAGAGCGAACCTCCCGTGAACTGAAAAAAAGCCCTGAATCTGAGACACTTTTGACTCAAAAGCATTTCCGATTCAAGGCTTTTTTACTGTATACTCTTTCTCAATTCTTCCAGACTCATCGAATCTGCAATCCGCGGCAACTCCTCCTGTAAGATATGGACAAAGTCCTGTATATACATCGGATGCATCGCATTCCGGTGGCTGACCAGCTCAATCTTTAACTCCCGTCCCAGGTTCCGGATCGGGAACATATAGAGTTCATCCTCTGGCTTACAGGTCTGATTGTGACGGTAAGCAGCTGCCAGCAGCATTTTCGGGCACAGCGCCGCACAGATGCCGGACGCGCAGAGCAGAATCTGCGTCTCACTATCACTGATGTTATAGATGACATTAAGCTTTACATTATAACTGTCCAGATATTCCTGAATCGCATGGTTGACTTTTCCGGTCTTGAAACTCTGCGTAAACGGAATGTTGGAAAACCGTTTCAGATCAATCCCATCCTCCATCTGCCGGATCTCCTGCTTGCTAAATTCCCGCCTCAAAAGCTTGGCGGAGATAACCAGGATGATCTCATCCGTCGTCAGGGTCTGGATTTTATAATCCGGATGCGGTGACGTATTGACCCCGATAAATAAATCTACCTGTCCGTTCAACAGGCGTTCCTCCAGGATCTGTGTGTCCTCCTCCGTAAAGGATATATTTACCTTCGGGTAACACTGGTAATATCGCGGCAGCACACGGGGCAGTATGATCGGCGCGCGGGATGTACTGATTCCCAAGGTAAAACCGCCCACCGTCCCCTCCGCTATCCCCGCCAGACTCCGGCTCATACTCGTCTCCATAATCTGGATATTTAACAGGTTATGAAGCATGATCTCGCCAGCCTGCGTCAGACGGAATTTGGGACGCCGCTCAAACAACACGACATTATACTCTTTTTCCAGCCTCTTTATATGATCGCTGGCGCACTGCTGTGTAATATGAAGCTCATTTGCAGCTTTTGTAATACTCATTTCTCTGGCTACCACCAAAAAAACTTCGAATCCTATTTTCATTGTTTCCTCCGCCAGTTCTCAGTTCTATCTATTTTCTTATTCTAACCAAAAGGAGCCGTAAAAAAACAGCGCATTGACCTTTCAAGTCTCTTCTGCTGTCTTTTCATAGCCCCTTTTTCTTACGTATTTTTCTAATACTTAGTATCCGTACCCCATTAGTCTCGGAAGCCATGTGATGATTCCCGGTACATATGCAAATACAAACAGAAGCAATATTTCCGTCAAAAGGAACGGAAGCGCTCCCTTTACAATCTGTTTGAAATTCAAGCCTGAAATCGAAACCGCCGTAAACAGATTATATCCAAACGGAGGTGTTACGAATCCAACTACCAGGCAAATACAGAACAGCATACCGATGTGGAGTTCATTACATCCGAGTGCAATTCCAACCGGAATTAAAATTGGTGCCAGAATCAGAGTTGCCGCTACGTTATCCATCAGACAGCCTACAATTAAGAGCACTACAACTAGTACGAAGAGATAAAGTGCCTGGCTGCCACCTACGAAGCTGATAAATGCATTGGAAATCACGATTCCGATCTGGGATTTCGATACAACCCAGGAGAACAGGGACGCCGCCGCGATGATGAAATTGACCATTGTCGATGTTTTCAGGGAATTGATCAGGATCTTCGGTAAATCTTTTACTTTCAGTTCTTTCAATGCAAAACCCAGAATCAGCGCATAAACAATGCCGACCGCTGCGGATTCGGTTGGTGTAAAGATACCGCCATAAATACCGCCTAGAATCAGAACCGGAAGTCCCAGAGCGCCCAGCGCTTTCCAGAACAATTTCATGGATTCTTTAAAATCAAACTTCATCGTCTTCGCATGTTTCAGAACCTCCGGATTCCTGTATGCGAATACGACATTGACTAACGATAACGCCAGTGCGATAACAAGTCCCGGGACAACCCCTGCCATAAACATTGCCGGAATTGAAAGATTCATTGTAACTCCATAAATAATCATGGGAATACTCGGAGGAATGATTGGTCCCAATGCACCTGCCGATGCAACTAACCCCGCGCTCGTTTCTCTGGAATAACCTGCCTTCAGCATGGAAGGAAGCATAATTGAACCAATCGCTGCTACCGTCGCCGGACCAGAGCCCGTCAGCGCTGCAAAGATCGCACAACTGAATACGGTTACAATTCCAAGTCCGCCCGGAAGCCAGCCTAAAATACTCTTCGCCCAATCGGTCAGACGTTTGGAAATACCACCGAAATCCATCAGGTTTCCTACCAAGATAAACAGTGGGACTGCAAGCAGTGTGAAGGAGTTAAGACCGTAAATCAGCCGCTGTGCGACTACCAGCATGCTCCCTCCCGTTGTCGCCAGATATGCCATTCCGGCAGAAAGGATTGCAAATGCAACCGGAATACCCAAAAGCATCAGACCGAATAATACTACTAATACAAGTGTCATAATACCGGTTTATCCTCCTTTCTCTCTGTCGCTGATACGATCATCGCAATCGCTACAAATGCCTGGAACATCAAAAGGATTCCGCCGACTGCCACGGAGGAATTGATACACCACATCGGGACAGAAAGCGCGGTGCTCAAGTTGGTTCTGGAGCTGTACGCAAGCTTTAAGCCTGCGTACAGCATTACGGTTCCATCAAAAAAGATAACTAATTCAATGATAATATCGACAATTTTTCGAAGTGTTCCATGCATCAGATCCAGGATTGCTGTTACTGTAGCATGTCCGCTTCCCTCAATCAACAAGGAAGCCCCCAGCATATGCATCCAGATAAAGCAGTACCGGGCAAGTTCTTCGCTCCAGGACAATGAATTATTCAGAATGAAGCGGAAAAACACCTGTGCCACACAGGCAACAATCAGGATAATAAAAATCACCATTCCTATGTAACTGACGCACTTATTAATTATGTCTGAAACCTGCTGTAATTTTTTCATGCTGTCAAACCCTCTTTCTGCAATCACCTCTCCGTGCCGGTCAGGGATTTAATCTGATCCACCCACTCAGAACCGATGTAGGATTCCATCTCGTCATAGCACGGCTGTACGGCACTCTGGAATGCCTCTGTATCTACATCCTCAGAGGATACAATCGTCATGCCCTGAGACGTCAGATCCGACTCCATCTTTTCAGCGGTTGCATCGTTATTTTCACGTGTTTCTTTGGCTGCTTCCTGTGCTGCTTCTTTTAAAATCGCCTGATCTTCCTCAGATAAGGACTCATATACGCTGGTAGAAATACATACCGGAAGTGGAGAATAGAACAGGTTTACATTATCAATGTATTTGCAGATATCCGGGAAACCGTTGGTATATAATACACTTAACGGTGCGTCACAGCCATCTACGGTACCCTGCTGCAGAGCGGTTAAAAGCTCGCCCCATGCCATCGGGGTTGCATTTACACCCAGCGCCTTGTAAGCAGACAGATAAATCTTTGTCTCCATGCAGCGGATCTTCAGTCCATTCAAATCGGACGGTGCTTTGATTTCTTTGTCCTTTGTACACAACTGACGGAATCCGCCCTCAGAAAATGCAAGACATGTAACGCCTGTTCCGTCCATATTGTCGATCAGGGACTGACCGAAATCGCCGTCTACGATCTCACGTGCCTGTGCCAGATCGCTAAAAATGAACGGAAGATCCAGTGCGCCGTTTGCCGGTACATAAGAAGAAACATATGCATTCGTCATGACTGCCATGTCGCATGTTCCGGTCTGCATGCCTTCCCACATCTCCGGCTCGGAACCAAGCTGACTGCTCGCATACAGGTTGACTGCAATTCTACCCTCGGATTTCTCTTCCACGATCTCTTTGAACTTGGTTGCAGTAAAGTGATACGGATCATCCGCGTTTGCTGCGGTCGTATAACCGATGCTGAGTGTTGTCTCGGCATTCGGGTTAGCGGTGTTCTCGGCTGCCGCCTGTGTTCCTGCCGCCGCTGCCTGTGTGGTACCACCTGCCTGTCCGCCGCCGCACGCTGTCATGCTGAGCGCTGTCACTGCTGCTAATGCCCCTGCCAATACTCTGTCTTTCCTCATAATGTAAAATCCTCCTTCTAAAAAATGTGCATTTATATAAATTTATCTGCATACCACTTCTTCCGGTACCTTCTGGACCATGTCCCGTATCTGTGCTTCCGCAATCCCACAGGTCAGCATCACGGCGATAAACCGTTTCAATTCCGAAACGGGTGTCGGCGCCCCTTTCTGCCCTCGGTCCGTTGCCAGATATACGTGTCCACTTCCAACGGTCCGAATCGTCTCTGCCATCTCTTCCGGCATCACACTTTTCTGTGCCAGATTAAACCAGTTCTTCTCAATCACAACCCCCAGCTTCGCCAGTTCCGCCTGATCGTCTCTTCCTATCCTCGTCCTTGGAAACTCTGGATGTGTCAAAATCATATTGACCCCCCGTTTCCGTCCTTCCCTGCATAAAATCAGGGATTCCTCCGGGCTGATATGTCCTGTTGCCAGAAATGCGTCTTTTTCCTTGATAGCATCCATGATGTCGTAGACGCATTCTTTTAATGTTCCATCCTGTTCCAGAATGGTAATACCCCTGCGGTCGAAGAAATCTCCCTCCATGTTTCCGAATACTAGGCTGTTTTTCGCATCCCGGGTCGGCATCCATACAATTTTTGCCCCCGCCCGCAATGCATTTTTCACCGCGTATACATTCAAGCCGCCCGCCGGGCAGTTGAGGCAGAGCCCGCCATACGCTTTCGCCTTACAGCCGCTGTAGCGGTTGATCAGTTCTGCCCGTAAAGCCGTTGATTCATAATGACTTTTCAGCATCACTCCCGCCATTCCTGCCGCGTCTGCCTCCCGGATCAACTGGAATCCATCCAATTCTCTCGGAAAAACAGAGGGCGATGAATGTACATGTAAATCGTACGCACCTTTCAGAAGCTCTTCCGCTTTTTTATTTGCGTCAAGTTCAGTCATAATTCTTCTGTCTACACCCTTTCCGTTTGATAGACTCTTTGAAAGTATTCCGCGGTTTTCTTTCTTTATCCCCATTCTAACACCGGGCATTTGTCTCTGTAAAACAAGTATTCACAGAGTTGACACAATACCCAGCTTGTTTTCTGCCCTTTCCTTCTGTTTTTGCATTTGTTTCTGTTAATTTTTAAAGCTGTCACTTTTTATACGGGCAGGTTTCTTCCCCCCGCAAATTTCCCTCCGTCCCTTGAATCTACAAGAAAAATACAGTATAATGAAAGTTAAACACGGTCTGCACACTGCAGGGCAGTCCGCATGAGAAAGTTTATTTTGCAAAATAAGGAGTTTACTGAGATGAATTTAACCACTGTAAGAGAAATTTACCGTTCCAGAGAGACGTATCTGGACAAAGAAGTTCAGATCGGCGGCTGGGTACGAAGCGTGCGCGGTTCCAAGAACTTTGGCTTCATCGTTGTGAGCGATGGCAGCTACTTTGAGACGCTTCAGGTTGTTTACCATGATACAATGCCGAACTTTGCGGAGATCTCCAAGTTAAACGTAGGCGCATCCATTATCGTAAAAGGTACCCTGGTTGCGACCCCGGAGGCAAAGCAGCCGTTCGAGATTCAGGCGACCGAGGTAGCCGTTGAGGGACCGTCCGCTTCGGATTATCCGCTTCAGAAAAAACGCCACAGCCTTGAATATCTGCGTACCATCTCCCACCTGCGTCCGAGAACCAACACCTTCCAGGCTGTGTTCCGTGTACGTTCCCTGGCAGCTTACGCGATCCATCAGTATTTCCAGGAGCGCGATTTCGTGTATGTCCACACTCCACTGATTACCGCAAGTGACTGCGAGGGCGCCGGTGAGATGTTCCAGGTTACCACGATGGATCTGAACAATGTTCCGAAAAAGGACGACGGCACGGTTGACTACTCCCAGGATTTCTTCGGAAAACCAACTAACTTAACTGTCAGCGGTCAGTTAAACGGCGAGACCTACGCGATGGCATTCCGCAATATCTACACCTTCGGACCGACCTTCCGCGCAGAGAACTCCAACACGACCCGTCATGCAGCTGAGTTCTGGATGATCGAGCCGGAGATGGCATTTGCGGATCTGAACGACAACATGGAAGTTGCCGAGGATATGTTAAAATATGTCATCCGCTACGTCTTAGAGCACGCACCGGAAGAGATGAATTTCTTCAACCAGTTCATCGACAAGGGACTCCTTGACCGCTTAAACCACGTATTAAATTCCGAGTTCGGTCATGTAACCTACACCGAGGCTGTCCGCATCCTCGAAGAGCACAACGACGAATTCGACTACAAGGTATTCTGGGGCTGTGACTTACAGACCGAGCATGAGCGCTACTTAACCGAGAAGATCTTCCAGAAACCGGTCTTCGTTACCGATTATCCGAAGGAGATCAAGGCATTCTACATGAAGATGAACGAGGACGGCAAGACCGTTGCAGCGATGGACTGTCTCGTACCGGGCATCGGCGAGATCATCGGCGGCAGCCAGCGTGAGGACAGCTTAGAGAAGTTAGAGGCGCGTATGGACGAGCTTGGACTCAAAAAGGAGGACTACGATTTCTATCTGGATCTGCGTAAATACGGTTCCGCAAGACACTCCGGATTTGGTCTTGGATTCGAGCGCTGCGTGATGTACTTAACCGGCGTTTCCAACATCCGTGATGTCATCCCGTTCCCGAGAACCGTAAACAACTGTGAACTGTAAACAATAAGCAACTATGGGGCTGTCGCAAATACTGGAATCCGCTTTCTGCTATTTGCAGCAGTCCCTTTTCTATTATTATTTCAATATGTACATACGGAGTGACAGACTCCTGAAAGGGGGAGAGAATGTGAAATTTATCCATACCGGCGATATCCACTGGGGCATGTCCCCGGACAGCGACAAGCCGTGGAGCCGGGAGCGCAGCCGCGATATCCGCGATACGTTTACCGCCATCATCGCCAAGGCAAAGGAACTGCGCGTGGACTGCCTGTTCATCGCGGGGGATCTGTTCCACCGCCAGCCGCTGCTGCGCGACCTGAAAGAGGTCAATTACCTGTTTTCCACGATCCCGCAGACACAGGTTATCATCATCGCAGGCAATCACGACCGGATCCGCAAAAATTCCGCTGTTTTAAGCTTTTCCTGGGCTTCCAACGTGACGTTTCTGGAAAGTGAGGATGTCTCATCCGTCTATTTTGAGGATATCAACACCGAGGTGACCGGCTTTTCTTACTATACTGCGGAGATCCCGGAGCCGCGCCTCGATACTCTTGAAGCGCCGGAGGATGGAAAAATCCACATTCTGCTGGGGCACGGCGGCGACGCGAACCACGTCCCGATTGACCGGGCGGCGCTGGCTTCCTCCGGATTTTCGTATATCGCACTGGGGCACATCCACAGGCCAGAGATCCTACTGGACAAAAAGATGGCATACTGCGGTTCCCCGGAGCCGCTTGATAAGACCGAGACCGGCAGGCACGGCATCCTTTACGGCGAGATCGACCCGGAAAGCTGTCAGGTAACGACACTGGACTTTATTCCGATGGCGAAGCTCCGCTACATCCCGCTCATCGTCCGCGTCACGCCGGATACGACCAACACGGAGCTGTACTTAAAAATCGCCCATGAGATCGAACAGCGCGGCAATGACAATATTTTCCGCTTCAAGGTGCAGGGCATGCGCGATCCCGATATTTCCTTCGATCTGGACGCCTTAAAGCTGCGTTTCCGCATCGCGGATATCATCGATGAGACGGAACCGCAATACGATTTTTCCGCCCTGTTTGCCGAGCATCCAAGCGATATGATCGGCTTTTACATCCAGGCACTGAAAAAACCGGACATGAGTCCGGTGGAGAAAAAGGCGCTGTTTTACGGCATCCACGCCCTGCTTCTCACTACCGATGAAAGGAGTTAGCTTCCATGCGTTTTCTTGATCTTTATATCAGTGGGTTTGGAAAATTTCATGACACAGCCGTCTCCTTTGAGGACGGGTTAAACGTCATTTACGGTAAAAATGAAGCTGGCAAATCCACGATCCACACCTTTATCCGCGGCATGCTCTTCGGCATCGAGCGTCAGAGGGGGCGCGCCGCCAGAAACGACATCTACAGCAAATATGAGCCGTGGGAAAACAGCGGCACCTACGAGGGGCAGCTCCGGCTTGAATCCGACGACGGCACCATTTACCGGATCGAGCGCTCGTTCCAGAAAAATAAGAAGGAATTTACCGTCATCAACGAGACGACCGGACGCGAGGAACCGGACGGTCGCGCCGTTTTGCAGGAAATCTTGGGCGGCATGAGTGAAACCATGTACAACAACACCATCAGCATCAGCCAGTTAAAGAGTGCGACCGATGAAGGCATGGTTTCAGAACTGAAAAACTATATTGCCAACATGAATACCTCTGGCAATATGGCGCTCAATATCACTAAGGCGACCGCCTATCTGAAAAATCAGCGCAAACAATTTGAATCCCAATTAAGCCCGGAGGCTTCGGTCAACTATACCTCCCTTCTTAGCGAGATCCGCGCGCTGGAACGCGAGCTTTCTTCGCCAAAATATGAGAATCAGTTACAGGAATACTCAAAACTACGTGACTCGGTCCGAAATGAACTGGAACATCAGAAAATAGAAAAAGAAGATTTATCCGACCGGCTGCAGAAGAGCCGTCAGGTACTGAATGAGTTTTCCTTTACGGACGAGGCGTCCATCGAGGCATACCGCAGTCAGGCTGAAACACTCTACCAGGACTATCAGCATGCACAGGCGTCTTCCTCCAGCAAGGGATCCCGGTTTTTCCAGGTGTTTTTCTTTGTCGCAGCAGCAATTTGCGCTATCTGCGCGGCATACTGCGGATATCTGGCATTCTTCCCGCTTCCGTCCCCATGGCTGGGAGCTGGTCCCACCGCCCTCATCTTTGGAGGCGCCGCTCTTGTGCTTCTCATGCTGGGAATCTGCGTCACACGGCACCGGAGCCGCCGCAGGCAGGAGGCGGAGAAAAGTGCCTCTGTTTTATCGGAGATTTTGCGCCGCCACCTGGGCGAATCCGAGATTTCGGATGAATCCATGAAGCTTTTGTCCCAGCGGCTGGACCGCTTCATCACGCTCTGCCACGCCGTTACAAACTCGGAGGATTCACTGGTAAAACGTTCCGAACAGATCTCGGCGCTGATGGCAAAGCAGAATGACTGCAGCCTTGTCATCGAGGAACAGCAGCGCGTCCAGTGGGAGTTAGAAAAAAAGCTGGAGCACCTATCCGCCTGCAAAGACCGGGCAGCGGCGCTCAAACACATTTTAAATGAAAATGAGCGCATCCATCAGGAGATCGCCTCCGTGGATCTGGCGCTTGATACCTTAAAAGAGCTTTCCACCACCATCCGGGATTCTTTCGGCCTGTACTTAAATAAGACTGCGTCCGACCTGATCGCCGGAATTACCGGCGGAATTTATTCCAGCATCAGCATCGATGAGAACCTGAATGCGTTTTTAAACACCCGCCGGAAGCTGATCCCGCTTGAACAGGTCAGCAGCGGCACCGCCGACCAGATCTATCTGGCGCTGCGCCTCGCCGCCGCCCACTTTATCCAGGGCGATGCAGACCGGCTGCCGCTCATCTTTGACGACAGCTTCGTCCTCTACGACGACGAGCGCCTGAGAACCGTCCTCAAATGGCTGCCAAGTGCCTATTCCGGGCAGATTCTTGTATTTACTTGTCATGAGAGGGAGATGCGGGTGCTGAAGGAAGAAGGAGCTGCGGTACATGAAGTGCGGTTGTAAGACTCTTTTCATACATAACCGTGACATTGCCTGTTTCCTATGACATTAAAAAGAACGCCATTTTCTGACATGTATTGGTCCGGAAATGACGTTCTTTTTGTTTCTATTTTAAAGGTCTATTTTTAGTCCCGTATTCCCGCCCGATACTTCGCCAGCAGCTTATTGATACGCCCAGTCGGATTTAACAGCTCGCTTAAGGAGGCATCGTGGTTCAGGTTATCGATGATGAGCGCGATGTATTTGCTCATATCGACGCTGATATAGTACGGTCTGGAGAGAAGCTCCGGTGTCTGGTATACCAGGTTGGTGGTCAGGACGCGGTCGATCAGACCGTTCTCATAGTACTCGTCAAACTTCTGCAGTCCGTTGGTAAACAGACCGAAGGTCGCACATACGAATACCTTTCTCGCCTTGCGGCTCTTTAATTCCTTCGCTACATCTAACATGCTCTCGCCAGAGGAGATCATATCATCGATGATCAGGACATCCTTGCCCTCTACGCTGGATCCCAAGAACTCATGAGCAACGATCGGGTTGCGTCCGTTGACGATCCTGGTGTAATCGCGGCGTTTGTAGAACATACCCATGTCGAGTCCCAGCACGTTGGAGAAGAAGACAGCGCGGGACATACCGCCCTCATCCGGGCTGATGACCATCATGTGATCGCTGTCGATCTCCAGCTCTTTCTCATTTTTCAGCAGATATTTGATAAACTGGTAAATCGGCTGAACGGTCTCAAAACCCTTGAGCGGAATCGCGTTCTGGACACGCGGATCGTGTGCGTCAAAGGTAATGATATTCTCAACGCCCATATCTACCAGCTCTTCCAGTGCCAGCGCGCAGTCTAAGGACTCACGGCCGGAGCGCTTATGCTGGCGGCTCTCATACAGGAACGGCATGATTACGTTGATACGGCGTGCCTTTCCGCCTGCTGCCGCAATGACACGTTTCAGATCCTGATAATGATCATCCGGGGACATATGATTTACCATGCCGCACAGAGAATATGTCTGGCTGTAGTTGCAGACATCCACGATCAGATACAGATCATCGCCGCGCACCGACGCCTTGATCTCGCCCTTTGCCTCGCCGGAACCAAATCTCGGTGTGTTTGCCCCGATGATGTAGGAGTCTCTCTGATAACCTGAAAATGCGATCGACGTCTTGTGCTCGCTCTCGCGCTCATTTCTCCAGTCCACCAGATATTTGTCTACCTTGCCTACCAGTTCCTCACATCCCTTTAATGGAATCAGTCCCAGCGGACCTACCGGTATCGTCTCAATGATTTTCTCTTCGTACAGCATTTTCCATTTTCCTCCAGCCTGTTTACTCTCTGTTAATTCGCTTTTTTTGCATATGTTAGCGCATTCTAACGTCTCTTTTATATCATTATGTCCCTTATAAGTCAACCCATTACCGGTTTTCCAGCTTTTTTCGTATCCGGATATCCTCGCCGTAGAGCGGAATGATCTGATACTGGCTTACGATCCGTGACATGACGCGGTCGGTAAACTCGTCGCGCATCTCATTGACCGGCAGATTGGTGGAAATGATCGTGCCTTTCTTCCGGTTTAAGCGCTCGTTGACCACATAGAAGAGCTGGGAAGTCGTAAACGTATTCACCAGTTCCGTCCCCAGATCGTCGATGATCAGCAGATCGCACTCTAATAAATACTGGGAGCGGTCGCGATCCTCATCGGTCGCATCATTTGCGAAGCGGTCCCTTGAAAATATCTCATACATCTCCACCGCTGGGAGATACACGACGCTGAAACAGCGCTCAATCAGCTCTTTCGCGATGCAGTTGCTTAAAAACGTCTTTCCAAGCCCCGTTTTTCCGGTAAATAAGATATTTCCCTTTTCTTCTTTAAATCCGTCCACATAGCGGTGGCAGAACGCCGTCACTTGCTCCATATACGCGCGGGCAGTCTTGCCGCTACGCGGATCGATCTTCGTGTCATCAAAATAATCATAGGAAAAATGAGAAAAATTTTCCCGCTCCAGCACTTCCCGGATATTCGACTGGGCGTATAACAGATCGATCTCCCGCTGACGGAAACAGTGGCATTTTTTGCCGTCTTTGTACCCGGTATCCTTACAGTTCGGACAATTATACTGCATCTCCAGATAGTCCGCCGGATAGCCGTAGGCGCTCATCAGCACCTGGCGCTGCTCTTTCAGGTCTGCGATTGTCCCTCGCAGACGTTTCACCGCGTCCGCATCGCCCGCCAGAAGCTCTTTCGCGCTCTTGACCGCCGCGGCGGCGATCGCGTCGTTCATCTCCCGGACCGCCGGTATTTTCTCATAGACCTCATCAACCCGCGCGTCCAGCTCATGTTTCTTCTGAAGCTGTGTCCGGTTATAAACACGCATGATCGATTCATACTGCGAATTACTGAGTGCCATCGTCCCCTCCTGTCTTCTGCGCTCCGTTTATCATGCTCCATACCATCTCGTCGTAATCATATCCGTGTTCCTCCAGATTGTGGAACCGGTTGGAAGAACGGCTGCTGCCTGCAGACGCCTGCCGGCGCTTCGCCCCGCCTTCTTCCTTCCGTTTTTTATCTAGCTCTGACACATCCCGGAAGCTCTTGACCCCGGCATTTTTCCAATCCCGCAGGATCTTGTCTGCATAGTCAAACGACGGTTTATGTATCTGCCGGATCGTGCGGCTGCACGCCTCGACGATCAGCTCGCGCGTGAAACCGTACTCCCAGAACCATTTTTCGATAAATTCACTCTCGACCTCCGCCGGGCTCCGGTCCGAAAGCCCCATCGCCCGCATAACCGCGAATGAACCCTTCGTGTAGCCCCTGCCGCTCGCTTTCGCCTGTTCCACATCCTTGATGCCGCGCTTATGCCAGCCGAGCGCCACCTTTTCCATATAGCGCAGGCTGGTGTGATGGTTCTGCACGCAGTACTCAATCAGGTATTCCAGCAATTCCCCGGAAAATCCCAGATTCGAATAGAGATTTCCAAGAATCTGGCAGTCCGTCGGTGTGAGCAGCTTGTTTAAATACTGCTGGGCAATATAAATGAGCTGCTTAAACGACTCATCCGAGGTCAGGCGTGACATATCGCAGGCTGCGGCTTCCCGCGCGGCAGTTTTTGTAGATGGCGCAAAGGAACCAGCGCCTGCCAGGGATTCCGTTGAAGCGGAAACCGGCGAAATTTGCTGTCCCGGCGTCTCCTGAAACGATCGCTGTGCCTCTTCACCGACTTCCGTTCCCAGCACCCCGGCTCTCTGCCAGTATGCCAGCGCGCGCTGCACGTCCGCCTCCGTGTGGTTGAGCGCGTCCGCGATCTGTCCGATCGAGACTTCCTCCTGCTGGTGGCGGAGCAGGTACAGATATACCTTCACATATTCTCCACTGGCTCCCGCCATATATGTATCAATAAATACGTCCGGAACCGGCGTCGCGCCCACCGCCAGCCGGTTTTTGAGTCCTATTCCCATCTTCTAACTTCCCTCTTAGCCATTCTGTGTCCTCACATTTCCTGTTACCATTTATCTATCAGCAGCCTGCGGCTGTGTGAAGCATTCAAACTGCTGTATTTTACTTTTATTTTGAAATATTCTCTATTTGTTCCATCCAAATCTTCCTGTTTTCTTACTTTTCCACCGTTTTGATTTTGTTTCCGGACTTTTCCACAATTTTGCTCCGGACAAGACAGTTTTCATCCATTTATCACAGGCTCACTGCGTCTGTTCCTATCATAACATACCTTTTTTTAAAAAGAAATACTCCTAATTATGGTTCGCGACCGACACTTTTAGACCGATTTTTCCACTATTTTGATTGTGGATAATGTGGATAATGTGGAAAAAGCCTTCAAGAATCCTCAAAAAACAACCCTGCCCCCGACAAAATCCTTATTTTATCAACATTTTCGGCATTTCACCATTTTCACATTTAGGCGCAAAAAATCCACATAGTTCCTTTACATAATATGTTGAAAACTATGTGGATAATGTGGATAACTATATGTACACTCAGAGCGCATCTATTTCGCAAGGAGGTTTTCCCCTACATTTACAACGTCTCCGGCGCCCATGGTTATCAACAGGTCGCCCTGTGTACAATGTTCCATGACAAATTTTTCTATTTCATCGAACGTCGGCAGATACCATGCTTCTTTTCCTTTTTCTTTTAGAAGTTTCACGATATCCTCTGAGCTGATGCCGAGCGTGTCCGTCTCGCGCGCCGCGTAGATATCCGCCAGAATGACTTTATCTGCCAGTGAGAGCGCCTCGGCAAACTGCGGCAGAAATGCCTTCGTCCGCGTGTAGGTGTGCGGCTGGAAAATGCACCAGAGTGTCTTGTGTGGATAGTTCTGCGCCGTCTTTAAGGTAGCCTCGATCTCATGCGGATGATGCGCATAGTCGTCGATGATGGTAAATCCATTTACCTCACCCTTCTTTTCGAACCGGCGGTTGGTTCCGGTAAAATGTGCCAGTCCCACGCGGATGGCGTCCATGGAGATGCCATTTTCCAGGGAAACTGCAATAGCTGCCAGCGCATTATATACATTGTGCTCACCTGCCACACCGAGCGTCAGGCGCTCTTTCTTCTCGCCGCCGATATAAAGGTCGAAGGACGGATGCGCGTAAGCGTCATACTGGATATCACCAGCGCTGTAATCGTTGCCGCGGCTGTGACCGAAAGTAATGACCTTGCCTTTTACCGCTTCTATGATCTCCTGATAGTTCTCGATATCGCCGTTGATAACAACCGCGCCCTGAGCCGGTACGCGCTCGGCAAACAGCTTGAAGGAGCGGCGGATATCCGCCAGATCCTTGAAGAAATCGAGATGGTCTTCTTCTATATTAAGGATGACCGCCATCGTCGGGTAGAAGGATAGGAAGCTGTTGGTATACTCACACGCCTCCGTCACGAAAAATTCCGGTCCGCCGACGCGGATGTTACCGCCGATCGCCGGAAGGATGCCGCCGACCGAGATCGTCGGGTCATTTTTCGCCTGCAAGAAAATCTCCGTCACCATCGAAGTGGTTGTCGTTTTGCCGTGTGTTCCGGCAATCGCGATCGCATTTTTATAGTTCCGCATCATCTCGCCCAAGAGTTCCGCACGGGTCAGCATCGGGATGCCGCGCCGTTTTACTTCCTGAAATTCCGGGTTATCCGGGTGAATCGCCGCCGTGTAGACTACCACATCGATGCCATCCTGGATATTCTCCGCTTTCTGTCCGATATATACCTTCGCGCCGCGCGCCTCCAGGTTATCGGTCAGCTCCGAACGGTGTGCGTCCGAGCCGGACACAGTGAATCCCTCGTCCATCAAAATCTCTGCCAGTCCACTCATGCTGATACCGCCGATTCCGATGAAATGGACGGATTCTGGTTTATTAAAATCAATCTGATATACATTCTCACTCATATTTGTGCATTCCTTCCCCGCCGCAGGCGGTTTTTGTTTTCGCAGACGCCATAGAAAAACGATATGGAACCGCGAGGCATTGTGTTTTCACGTCCTTTTAATTTAACTTCTTTTACATGAAATTGTCAATATAAGGCAAAAAAAAATAAAAGATACACGCCAGCCATCGCACTGCGATCCGTCTGTAACATGCATCTTTTATATCATTTAAGTTATGTCTTTTTCTTAGCGTCCCGTTGCCAGACACTTGCCGAACAGCATGGTTTTATAACGGTTTAACGCCGCCAGAAGAATGCTTCCCAGCACACCGATTGCCAGCACCTCGCCGATCCCGACGGTCAGCATCATGAACGGAATCAGATCCTCAGAGCCGTATGCAAACCGGAGCACCCACGGTACAATGATCGTGTTGGCCAGAATCGGCGGTACACATACTAAAACCTTACTCTTGCGGAGCGCATAGGAGCCGACTGCCCCGATCAGGGTTGCCAGGCTTCCGAATACGATATCCAGTCCGGCTGCGCCGCAGAACAGGTTAGATAAAAAGCATCCGACAAAGAGTCCCGGGATCGCTGCCGGGGTAAAGAACGGCAGGATGCAGAGTGCTTCCGAAATACGGAACTGCACCGGTCCGAAGCTGATCGGCTGGAATGCCATCGTCAGCGCTACGTAGATGGCCGCGATCACCGCGCCATACGCCAGAAAATACGTGTTTTTCAGGTTGTTTTCTTTCATATTCAATTCTCCTTTAGTTTTGTTTTACGAGTGGAAGGTCACGAACACTCGATTCATTTTACGCCGGGAATCGGCGGCAGCCCTGTAAGACCTTGTTTTTATGGGCTTTGCAACGGGTATGAGTATAACATAGAGCAGATAGAAATACAAGTTTTCTTTTCGCTTATCGCCACTGCAAGTTCTGCCACTGGCCACACGGAACACGGGCAAAAATTTTTTCTCTATTTCTCTATCACTCTGCCATAAAAAAGCACTTTCCCTTTCTTTCTATCTCCTGTATAATAGAATCTACATGATTTTGTGCCGGATGCTGCACAGACAGTTGAATCATTCGGGAGATATTGCATTTGCACATTTGACTCAGCTCCCCGACACTCGTCAACCCCATTTCATCATCACAAAGGAAGTATGTATTTTATGAAAGCACTCTATGAACGCTGGACAGCCATCAGCCTGCCTAAACGAATTCTGGGCGGCATGATTCTCGGCGCTGTCCTGGGAATGATGATTCCTCAGGCAGTCGGACTCTCAATCCTTGGAAATCTATTTGTCAACGCATTAAAGGGCATCGCGCCCCTGCTCGTATTTTTCCTTGTTATCAGTTCCCTCTGTCAGGCAAAGCAGAGCCACGGCGGCATCATCCGCACCGTTGTCTGCCTTTACCTGTTCAACACACTGCTCGGCTCTGTGATCGCGGTCGTCGCAAGTAAACTGTTCCCGATCACCCTGACACTTGCACAGGCTGCAGAAGAAACCTCTGCCCCGCAGGGAATCGCAGAAGTTATGCAGACACTTTTATTAAATGTCGTAAGAAATCCGATCACCTCCATCGCAGAGGCAAACTACATCGGTATCCTGGCGTGGGCGGTTCTCTTCGGCGTGGCGATGCGCGGTGCCAGCGAACGCACGAAAGAAATTATGGACAATTTTGCAGCGGCACTGTCCAAGGTTGTTACCTGGATCATCAACTTTGCCCCGTTCGGTATTCTCGGACTTGTGTTTGACACTGTATCCACCAACGGTTTACAGGTATTTACCGAATATGGACGGCTTCTCGCTGTGCTGGTTGGCTCGATGCTGTTTATCTACTTCGTAACCAACCCGATCCTCGTATACTGGTGCATCCGCCAAAACCCGTTCCCGCTGATTTTCAAGTGTCTGAAACGAAGCGCGGTCACCGCCTTCTTTACCCGGAGCTCAGCGGCAAATATCCCGATCAACATGGAAGTCTGCGAGGAAATGGGACTGGACAAAAATACCTACTCCGTTACCATCCCGCTCGGTGCGACCATCAATATGAACGGTGCGGCTGTTACCATCACCGTCATGACGCTGGCGGCAGCCAATACGCTGGGAATTCCGGTGGATATTCCGACCGCCATCATTTTAAGCGTCCTGTCGGCACTTTCCGCCTGCGGCGCATCCGGTGTTGCCGGTGGTTCCCTGCTCTTAATTCCGCTTGCCTGCTCTCTGTTTGGCATCTCAAGCGATATCGCCATGCAGGTCATCGGTGTCGGATTTATCATCGGCGTGGTGCAGGATTCCGTCGAGACAGCACTCAACTCTTCCTGTGATCTTCTGCTTTCCGCAGCGGCACAGTTTAGGGAGTGGAGAAAAGAAGGACGGGAGATTACCTATTAAAATTATATTATATGCATATTGAAATCAATTTTTCCATATGCTATAATGCCAATAGGCAAACGAATGACAGTACTCACAGAGTACACAAAAAGCCCCCGGTGTGTGCTGACACCGGGGGCTCGCCTTTTTTGAAAAGGAGGCTTAAACCTTTGCTACCTACTCATCTCCATCCAGCCACTTACAAATATAGTAAGCCACAATGCTGGCTATCACAGAGAGCACGAATGACAGTATTCCTCCCACACAGTACACCCCCTTTCCGCACCTGTCTAGGGGCGGTAGCTGTATCAGTATAACACAGAAATTAATCACTCGCACTATATTTGTGCTTCTGCATCTTTTTTAATTGCATTTTAAAAGCGGCTTGATTTTTTCCAGCCGCTTTTATCTTATTTATTCTTCTTATAGATAATCCACAACCCCCGCAATAACAATTCATCATCTAATTCTATCTGATGCCGGCACAGCGGAATGATTTTTCTGGCAAGACCGCCGGTGGCTACAACGGTGGCTTTCTGGCCGAGTTCCTCTTCAATCCGATCTACCATGCCGTCGATGCAGGACGCATTGCCATAGAGAGCGCCGCTCTGCATACATTCAACCGTATTCTTGCCGATCAGGCGCTTTGGCGGGTCAAGGCTGATGCGCGGAAGCTGGGCGGTCCGGCTGGTCAGGGAATTCATCGATACACCTATTCCCGGCAGAATCATGCCGCCGATGTACTGCTTGTTCTCATTCACCACACAAATGGTGGTTGCCGTTCCCATATCGATCAGAATGAGCGGCACCGGATACCGGTTGATTCCCGCGACGGCACCGACGATCAGATCGGTACCGACGGAGGACGGATTGTCCATCAGCACTTCCAGACCGATATTCATATCCACATTGACGACCAGAGCTTCCTGCCCCGTCACCTTGCGGATCGCCTCCCGCATCAGGGATGTAACCGGCGGCACTACCGAACCGATGATCGCGCCGGTGATCTCACTTACCTTGATTTCCCGCAGCTCCAGCACCATTTTCAGGGAAATCGCATAGTCAAGCTCTGTTTTCCCGCTGTCTGTCGCCATCCGCTCGGTAAAGAGAATTTCCCCATCCGCAATACAACCGAGAACCACATTCGTATTTCCGATATCCAATGCCAAAATCATACTGTCTTACCCCCTGCTTTTTTCCAGAGCCGGTACAAATTTTGCCCGGTAAAGCGCTGCGCCGACTGCACCGGTGATGATTGTGGACGATACCATCTCGCATACTGCATTGATTCCTACGAAACCGCATACGAACAGGATGATATTTTTTCCGCCGATCAGCCCCTGCATATATTCGGTATTGCCAAACAGAACGACTAAAGCCGTCATAAAGAAAACTGTATTTAAAAACGCGGAACAGAATCCGGTTACCAGACTTGCCATGTACGCATCGGTTCTGCGGCGTACAAACTGGAAAATGTAGCCTAACAGAAGACCGTCCAGCATACGTGGAACGAATCTCTGTACAAATGCCAAAAACGGGTTAATGCTGAAAAGCATCGCGCCCATCGCACTGCTGCCGCCGATGCCGATGCACTGTAAAAAGCTGGTCATGCCAAAAACTGCACCGATCGCTGCGCCGCCTGCCGGTCCCAGCGTGATCGCCGCAATCGCAACCGGAATCACATTAAATGTAATCGCCAGCGGTCCAATATTCAGATATCCGAGGGGAGTGTACGCCATCAGCAGAAGAATGCCGGTCATAAGACCTAAGATGACAAGTTTAGATGTGTTGTTTGTTGTGTTCATGAAATTTTCCTCCTTGTTATTATTCCCGATTTGAAAACCTGCTGCACCTTTTGTTCACCAGACTGCCGCTCACCTGCGCCAATATCATGTGCATAAAATCCTTACAAATTCCGTTCT
This sequence comes from Clostridium sp. AM27-28, assembly GCF_003480955.1. NCBI lineage: Bacteria > Bacillati > Bacillota > Clostridia > Eubacteriales > Clostridiaceae > Clostridium > Clostridium sp. AM27-28. Next base: position 4,127 of record NZ_QUJT01000014.1, on the reverse strand, counting down.
TTCCGGCGATACCATCCAGAAAAGCTGCGAGCCAGGGCATTTTAATTCCCCGTCTCTTCCGGTATGATTCTCCATCTCAGATACAGATCCGTATGCAGATACGCACATTCCGGCAGAAGTTTCTTCTGCCGCTTTCCGCGGATTTGCTGCCAGCACGTTCAGTGCCTGTTTTCTATGGGATACAATACAACTGCTGCCGCCTGTCCCTGTTCACATCCAGTGAAAACCAGGCCAGTCAGCAGACACTTCCACACTATATCACATCACTTTTCAACATACAACCAACAATTCTACCAGAATATGTACTGTTTTTTATTGTCTTTTCACAAAATACATGTTTCTTTCCTCTCCTGTTATATGCGCTTACCAAAGAATCTGGCAGAGAACGGAAGCCAAAAAGGGTTTACAATTTTTCCTCCAGATGCTATGCTGTTCGAAAATGACCCAGAAAACCAGAGTACAAACCGAAAGGATATATATCATGTTAACTGGAAAAACGATTATTTTGGGAGTAACCGGCGGAATCGCCGCATACAAGGCGGCGAACCTTGCCAGCCTTTTAAAGAAACAGCACGCGGATGTACACGTGATTATGACTAAAAATGCGATGGAATTTATCACACCGCTTACCTTTGAGACCCTGACCGTCAATAAATGCCTGACGGACACCTTTGACCGGAATTTTAAATTTGAAGTGGAACACATCGAGCTGGCGAAAAAAGCGGATCTGGCGATCATCGCCCCGGCGACTGCCAATGTCTGCGCCAAACTGGCACACGGACTTGCCGATGATATGCTGACGACCACGCTCTTAGCCTGCCAGTGCCCGCGCATCATTGCTCCGGCGATGAACACACGGATGTATGAGAATCCTATTACCCAAGATAATCTCCGCCTGTTAGAACATTACGGCTTTACCATCATCGAACCAGCAAGCGGTCTGCTCGCCTGCGGCGATTCCGGAAAGGGCAAATTCCCGGATGAGGGGCTGATCCTGGAATATATTCTCCGCGCGATCGCCTACCCGAAGGATCTCGCTGGAAAGAAGATCCTTGTGACCGCCGGTCCGACCCAGGAAGCGGTCGATCCGGTGCGCTACCTCACGAACCATTCGACCGGAAAAATGGGCTATGCGCTGGCACGGATGGCGATGCTGCGCGGTGCCGACGTGACACTCGTCACCGGCGAAACTTCACTGACTCCGCCTCCATTTGTCAATACTGTCCACATCAAAAGCGCACACGACCTCTTTGAAGCAGTCACCTCCCGGAGTGAGGAACAGGACATTATCATCAAGGCGGCAGCCGTCGCTGACTACCGTCCGGCAGTCGTTTCTGATGAAAAGGTCAAGAAATCCGACGGCGATCTGAGCCTGGCGCTGGAGCGCACTGAGGACACTTTAAGCTACCTCGGCGCACACAAACGTCCGGGACAGCTGCTCTGCGGCTTCGCGATGGAGACCTCCCAGCTCGAGGAACGCGCCCGCGGCAAGCTGGAACGCAAAAATCTGGATCTGATCGCTGCCAACAACTTAAAGGTAGCCGGCGCCGGATTCGGAACCGATACAAACGTCATCACGCTGATCGATAAGCAGCAGACCCGCCATCTGGAGCAGATGAGTAAGGAAGCAGCGGCGATGGAAATATTGACGGTTTTACGCGATATGATGAAATAGATTTTGATTGAAATAGATAGAGAAAGAGGAAGCAACCGAGGTTGATGGACGGATGCCTCCTCTTTCATTGAATATGGAATATATCATAAGCATTATTTTTAGAATGTGGCTATTTAAAACGAATCCGCCATACTCCTATGATCAAGATAATTTCACAAAGCAATCGCAATACTTTCGTGATTCGATAAGCCGTATCCTCTTTTATCTCTGGACTCTCCTGCAAGTATTTGCATTCAATAAAAGCCCTTGCCGCAATTTCTCCAAAAACTGCCAGCGCTAAAAATAAGGAAAAGCCTGCCATGCCTTTTGCATAACTGTACAATGACAATAAGAATAAAATAGAGACGCCTAAATTGTATAATGTCAGCCAGAATTTTTTCTTCATATCGATCACCTCTCGATTCTATCTAAGCAAAAAATCTCATAAAATATTTGTTATCGCTTTTTATTTTTACAAAATTGCTTTTCTAGTTTCTTATTCATATAATATCAGATCTCCCCTCCGAAGTATATAGACAATTTCTTACGAAATCATTACGATAAAACTCTCTGTATTTTTGTTGAAATTTTGTTCGAACGGCTATATTTTTATTTGAATAAAATAATAAAGCCGTTCGACTATATTTTATGCTGCATATCGTCAAACGGTCTTATCAACACTTGTGAAGTTTACTCTATACTCGCCTCTTACCCCTGCGTAATCAACTCCGCGATCAATCTCGCCCCATTTACAATATCGCCTATCTTCGCATACTCCCGCACGGAATGAACATCGTACATACCGCATGAAAGCACCGCGCATGGGATTCCGTGCTGCATCATCGTGTTTCCGTCGCTGCCGCCGAAGGTGCTGCCGAATTTCGGCTCGATTCCCAGGGTGCGGCAGACCTCGGCAAAATGAACTGCCACCGGCGCGTCCGGTTCCAGATGGAAGGCTTTAACATGGAGGCGGTGTGTGAAAGAAAGCTCTGCCCCCGCCTCTTTGACGGCGGTTTCAAAGACATGGCGGACATCTTCCAGGGTCTCCATTGCCTTTTCATGGCTGTAGCTGCGGATCTCGCCCCGGCAGGTGCAGAGTTCCGGAACGGCATTCACAACCGAACCGCCCGAAATCAAGCCCACATTCAGGGTTGTTTCCTCATCCACGTGCCCCAGCTTCAATGCGGCAATCGCGCGGGCCGCCGTCTGAATCGCGTGGATGCCTTTCTCCGGCTCGAATCCGGCGTGTGCTGCACGCCCTTTGACTGCCGCCTCAAAGGAAAGGATCGTCGGTGCCTGCAGGATCGCTGTCCCGACTGGTCCAGTTACATCCAAAACGTAAGATTCCTTCGCTTTCATCTGTTTTATCCCCAATTAGGTGTAAAACTCTGCTCGATGGCGGGCGGCGGCGT
>NZ_QUJT01000014.1:0-1051 GCF_003480955.1 Clostridium sp. AM27-28 | reverse complement strand
TGTAAAACTCTGCTCGATGGCGGGCGGCGGCGTACAAAAAATCTATATGGTGTTTTTAAGAGAACCGTCCCGGCGGGACAGGTCAGGCAGTGACCTGTTCCACCTCCGGGATGGGTTTGAGATTAAAATGAATTTCGATAGAAATGTGTCTTGTTTTATCTTCGTCAATGCGCTCATGCACGACGATTTCTTTGATTAAGCGGTTGAGGGTGGCTGCGTCCAGCTCTGTGATATTGGCGTATTCCTGAATGGCTTCCACCCATTGTTTTGCGTCATTGGCAAGCTGGACTTCATCGGACAGCCGCTTTCTGCCCTCGGACACTTTTGTTTTAAGCTCCGTCTGCTCGGTCTGTGTCTTTTCCAGCATGGTGTTGAAATTCTGCTCACTGATACGCCCTGCAATCATATCCTCATAAAGCCGCATGACCATTTTGTCCAGAACCTCAATCCGTTCCTCGTCCCTTGTAAGGGAGCGTTCCATTGCTTCCCGCTGTTCCCGCTGCTCGGCTTCACAGGTATTGGTCAGGCGGTCGGCAACCGCTTCCCCGTCCATCAGGGCAGCTCTGGCACATTCCCGGATTTTCCGCAGCACATGGCTGTAAAGGGTGTCATAGTCAATCCGGTGCTGGGTGCAGTGGTTCTTTCCAAAGGCATTGTAGGTCTTGCAGGAGTAAATCCGCTGGGGATGTTTAGCGTTTGTGTAGCGTACCGTCAGCGACTTCCCACACTCGCCGCATTTTAACAGTCCGGCAAACAGGCTGATTTCATTGGTCTGCCCCGGACGCTGGCGGGATTTCAGCTTGTTCTGCACAATGTCAAAGCTCATGCGGTCAATCAGCGGTTCATGCTGTCCCTCCACCACAATCCAGTCCTCCGGCTTCTTTTCTCCAATCGTGCCGATTTTGAAACGGTAGTCTTTTTTCTGGGAAGCAATCGCCCCGGTGTAGACGGGATTCATCAAGAGGTCTTTGATAACGGAGAAGTCCCACATATACCGTCCGTTTTCTGGGTCTTTCTTTTCCCATTTGGTGCGGGTATTGCGAAGCCCCCG
>NZ_QUJT01000013.1:0-101051 GCF_003480955.1 Clostridium sp. AM27-28 | reverse complement strand
GAAAGTAGGGCTGCCGCCCAGCAAAAATATTTGCTAATGCGACAGCCCCTTTTGATCGTGCGTCACTGGGTAAACAAAAGATTGTAACATCATATGATAACATTGATTTTGGAGTGGATTATTGAACTTATTTTGCAATATATCAAAAACTCCGATATCAAGGCTTTTTATGTTTACATATCTATAAATTTTGTAGTACCAAATAATCCAACTCCCCGCAACAAGGGGAGCCTTGTACTAACAACAAAATCCCCGAACCTCTTTCGAGATCCGGGGATTTCATTATTCATTTAAGAATAACAAGTACCTCTTTGAATTAGATTAGTTTAATCTTCTCCAAGCAGTTACGTTGTGATCAGCCTCTGTGTAGGTATATACATCATCATCATACAGCTGGATGAACGGTACAGAAATCTTCTGATCTTCTGTTACCTTAGCATCAGACCAATCAATATCTGCTACAAAATTAGCTACAGGTGTACCGTTAACAGTAGCAACTTTCTTGCTCTTGCTGGAAGTAAAGGTAACTTCTACATCCTCAGCTGCGATACCTTTGTTCTCGATATCGTATTTCTTATTGGATTTCTGAACTTTACCTTTGTTGTTTACCAGATATACATCACCATCTAAGTAGTAGAGTCTGTAATCATCATCTGCTTTCTCATAATTAATGCACTCTCCTTTTTACTTTTTGAAATATTTTTCTCGAAATCCTAACTGCATTACCAAGTCATTATACTTCGGATATGGAAAAGTATCGCAAGTTGCAAAAATAGGAGAGATAATAGGGGAAATTTAAGATTTCCTTCCTTGCTATCCACAAAACGAAATGCTATACTGATACAAGCCGTTTCTCTGGTTTTACGAATAAGAAAAGGAGAAGAATGTGATGGAACAGACAGAGATTGCAAGAGAGCAGGGAGCTCCGGCTGCATCCATTTTGGCAGAGCAGGCATGGGAAGGAAAAGTCCGAAAGGTTTTTTCATGGATTGTGTCGGTGTATCTGTGTGTGGTGTTTGGGGCATTTCCGCTATATTTCCATAATTATTATTATGATATTCTGGTATCGAAATATCAGTTTTACTGGCTCAGCACGGTTGCGATGCTGGCGTCATGCCTGATCGCAGCGATAGTATTTGCGTGCATGGACTTAAAGCGGTTTGGCGGGACGCATGTGCGGCGCTTTTTTTGCGCGTTTCGACCGTCTGAATTAAAAAAGCAGCCATTTGCCTATAAGGCGCTGGCAGTTTTCTGGGGACTGGCATTGATATCGACGGTGCTGTCGGACTATGTGTATGAGTCGTTCTGGGGCAATGAGGGACGATTCAGCGGATTTTTTTTGATTACGCTGTATGTGCTGGGAACGATTGTGATCAGCAAGTATGGTCGGATGAGAAAATGGTACCTGGATGTGTTTCTGGCATCGTCCGTTCTGGTCTGTCTGTTTGGAATCACAGATTATTTCCAGATGGATTTATTGGGATGGAAAAAGGGCGTGAGCAATGAACAGGGAAACCTGTTTGTATCTACATTGGGAAATATCAACACGTATACGGCGTTTGTGGCGCTTACGATGGCGGTTGCATGCGGCTGTTTTGTAAGTGAGAGAAAAGTGGGACGCCGTATCTGGTATTATCTGGTTTCGGCGCTGGCCTTTTTTGCATTGATTACCGGACAGAGTGATAATGCATATTTATCACTTGGAATGCTGTTTGCGGTGATGCCGCTGTTTTTATTTACGACATGGCGGGGCATCGCAGATTATGGTATTCTGGCGGCTACGTTTATGACCGTGATCAAGGTAGTAGATACGGTCAATAAAGTATATGCTGATCAGGTCATCGGTCTGGGCGGTGTGTTTGGCGTGTTGGTGCGCTATCGTTATCTGGAGGGAGTCGTCGTTTTATTCTGGATTCTGGCGGGGGTTCTCTGTGTTTGGAAACGGAAGATGGAACAGACGAATCCAGAGAGCAAACCGGGACGATGGATTTGGCGTGGCTGGTGTGCCGTTTTGATTCTTGGATGCCTGGCAGTGGCATTTGTCCTCTATGATGCAAATCTGGGAGGACATGCGGAACGGTACAGCGCGTTGTCCCAGTATCTTGTTTTTGATGATGACTGGGGAACGAACCGGGGATATTGCTGGAGAATTGGCTGGCAGTCCTATCGCGAGCTGCCGTTCCTGCATCAGTTGTTTGGTTTTGGACCCGACACATATGGAATTCTGACTTGGGATTTCAGGCAGGATGCGCTGGATCGGTATGGAGTTTTCTATGAGAGCGCCCACAACGAATATTTTCAGTACCTTGTTACAATGGGACCGCTTGCGCTTGTATCTTATCTTGCGTTTCTGGGCGGCACCTGCGTGCAGATGTGCAAAAAATGGAAAGAGTGCGCCTGGATCCTGGCGCCTGTTCTGGCGGTGCTCTGCTATGGAGCACAGGCAGTTGTTAATATCAACCTCCCGATCGCGACACCGATTATGTGGGCGATGCTGGCGATTGGGCTTGCACTCACAAGAGAGAAAGCAGAACAGGCAGAATAGCTCAAATAGACAGAACGGATTAAATAGACAGCAAATCCGGGCAGATTCGGCGGAAAAGCCGAATCTGCCTGGATTTTGTCGATTTAGAATTAAAAGTAATGTGTGAGCGAGTTACTGGGCACATATGCGTGAACAGTAACGGAGCGATGCTCCGTGTCGAAATTTGCGATCGATAGACTCTTTTATTTTTCTTAAAATCGGTTTATAAATAATATGAAAAGAAAAAACGATATGATCGCCTGGCAGAGCTGCGTTATGCAGTGTGGTCATCTGAATGGAAGAACAGGCAGTCAAAAGGAGGAGAGTTTATGGATGAAGCTAAAAAATTGATCGTTTTAGAGCAGGAAAATGAAGAATTAAAGCGTGAGCTGAGGGAGTTATTTAAAACTCTGGATCAGATGAATCAAAGCTTAAACCGGATGATTGACCACTACATACTCTGTAAGACGGAGAAGGCGGGATAAGCGGAGAGCCTGGATAAGATGGAAAAGAAGAGGCTCATTTATACCAGATGGAGCAGGTGAAAAATCAAATCAAAAATTAAATAGTAGATCGAATATGAAAGCCGCATGATTCAGAAGGTATGTTATCAAACCAGAATGAATCATGCGGCATTTTTTATCTACTCTGTGTAATATGTAGTCGGCGTGTCAATTCCCAGATTAAATCATGCATCCAGGAGACAGTCTGCTCCAGCTGCTCGTTTTTCTCTCTTAGAGCCAATACTTCCTGATAGAGCGTTTCCTTGTCAGAATCTTTTGAAATATCCGGATGGATCTTCGAGGAAGTGGAAGACGATTTTGTTTTACCCGGTGCTGCAGAATGATCGGTCATCAATTTGGTGTTATCGGGTGCTGCATTTTGATCCGACGATTTTGCATCATCCAGTGATTTGCTCTGGTCGGATGGCTTTGTCTGCCCTGGTGCCTTAGCCTTGTTCGCCGGTTTGGCTTTAGAATCCAAATGGTTCGCCGCATTAATCATGTGTCTGGAAATCAGGATCTGCCGCTGTGGATAGTCTAAGTCCATGAAATCCTGATATGGAATGGGAAGAGGAGTCATGGCGATTGAGCAATGCGGACACACCGCATTGGCAACGAGCTGAAAGAATCCATAATGTCCACAGGTTGGACAGCAATAAACATTTAAACCACGCATAGAGTTGCCTCCGTAGAAGTAAGAGTTGAGTCATTGGGAGAAAAATGAAAACATCCCCCCTTATTATAATACGTTTTAATCGGGAACATTATAACTGGTTTTTAGAAAAAAATTTAAAAATTTCCAAAAAAATTTTTAAAACGATAAAAAAAGACATCTTTCAGAAAAAATACCGCGGTGTCACAAAAGTGTCCTGCGGTATTTGAACGGATGCAATATTATATTTTACTGGATGATTCCAGATGTGTCAACTGTCCAGACAGTATCATTGCTGTCTTTGATATCCTTGAACCCTTTTCCGAGTTCCGGACGGGAAGCGGAAGAGGAGGAAGAGGTTGCTTTCTGGATGGTGCCGCTGGTGTTTACCAGGTAGCGTTTTTCACCGGTGGAAACCGGCTCATAGCGGAGCTCTGGATCCGCCTTCTTTAAAAGACCGTTTACATAAACCTGGTTATCGCGCTCGCCATGGTAGCCCTGTCCTTTGAGGGAACCTTTGGTCTGGAAATACCAGATCTGGTTTTCTTCTAAATCATCATTGTAAATAGTCTGCTTGCCGGTACGCATCACGCCGTCGTCGCCGAAGTAGTAGGAGGCGAAGCTGCCATCCGCCTGTTTCAGGCTCTGAAGCCCGGTCTGCATTTCACCGCGTTCGTTGAAGCAGTAGCGCTCGGAATTGATGGTGAAAATAGCAAGATCCTTCTCGGCAAAGTAAGCAGTTCCGTTTTTAAAGAAGAAGGAAAATGGCTCTTCTTCTTCGCTGATGCCCGGTGCCCCTTCAATGGTGTACCAGCCGCTTGCCCGGCGTCCGCCATTTTCCGGATCGTAATAGCGGAAATCGTTTAAGCTGACAGTGTCTGTGGCAGAGTTGTCCGTTGTTGCTGCTTCGTTTGAAGGTGTGCTGGAGCTTACAAAGCCAGCTTCCGCGACATTGATCCAGCCTGTCTGCATCTGGCCGTCGATGAAGGTGTAGTAGCCATTGTCGATTTTGCGGTCCATCTGGTTTACGATCATGCGTCCTTCGGTGTCAAAATAGCACCAGACATCTTCATCGTCGGTGTCTTTCGTGATGGTTTCCAGCAGAATCCATCCGGTTTTTCTGGCGCCGTCATCCTCCTCGCCGAGGTAGTAGGTCTGTCCGTCCAGCTCCAGAAGCCCGGTCTGCATCAGTCCGTCCTCGTCGAAATAGTAGGTTTTTCCGTTGATGCTCATCCATTTGGCAGTTACAATCTTGCCGTCTTTGCCAAAATAGAGCCAGGAGCCGCCGTCCGGAGAATCCGGGCTGTCGTAGCTGATCTCATTTTCAGCCGAAACCCATTGGTTCTTTGCCATGTGCCCCTCATCGTTGACGAAATAGTCATCGACTCTCTGATTGGTAGCAATCTCGCCTTCCTCATCGAGATAAAACCAGTCGCCATTCCGCTTTTTCCATGTGTTTGTCTCTTTATAGCCGTCCTCATCGTAGTAATAAAGACGACCATCTTCCTCTGTCCAGCCGCTCTGAGCCGCCAGAACTCTGTAAGTTCCCGTATTTGTCATTATAGGTGCAGCAGCCGCGAACAAAGCCGCAGCGGATAAAACAGCTAAAGTTTTAGTTTGCTTACGCATGGTATAATCTCTCCTTTTTGAAAATGCGAAAATCCATCGCTGCATTACGGGGCTTATTATACGGGGATTATGCGTAAAAAGATAGTGTGCGTTGCTGGAAAGGGTGGAGAGATGTGGAAAAAGGGGTGAACCAGCTGGAACACCCCTTTTTCTATATGAAAATATAATTTTTTATTTTACGTATTTCGAATCCGTCAGGAACTCCAGCGTCAGCGTTCCTGCCAGCCTCTCCAGCGTATCTATCACATACTGGTTAATACTCTGTGATTTTTCCCGCGCGATCCGGTAGTCCATCGCGGAATTATAATAGTTGTCTCCATCGATCGTATATCCGTCGAATCCCGCGCAGGCGGCGTGGTGGACGCTTGTTTTGGTCAGGACGTTCAGCAGCATGACAAAGGAATTATCGATGATCTCTGCATTCTGGTCGATCAGGGAATTATAGTTTAAGGTGTAATCAAAATGTGTATCTTTGACATTTGTCACGTTTGAGGTCGCGATGACGCGCACCGGGCGTCCCTGGGCGTCGGCGTGCTCGAGCAGGCGGTTGTTGAGTTGGACATAGCGCCTGGAATTGCTTAAGAACGCATAATCGATTGGAATTCCCTCCGGGATAAAATTGACGGAGATTGTGATCGGATTGTGCGCCTTAATATAGGAAAGAATTGCCTCCTTTTCCAGTTCCAGATTCTTTCCCGGACCGAGCAGCAGAAGCGGGCGCTCGCTCCAGGAAGCACTCAATGCCTGAATATCGGCTTCGTCATTGCATTCTGTGCTCTGATACCTGCGGTACAGTGTTTCAATGTAATCTTTGTCGTAGAGCAGTTTTTTCTCCGGCTTAATCGCATCCAGAATCGTATTGATGGATTTAAGCGACAGGGTGTGCTTATCCATCAGGAAGCGGACGTAGTTCGGATGGCAGTTGTTGGAGGCGGAAATATAGAAGAACAGGTTATATCCCCATGGGCTCTTGCGGAAGAACGGCATGATGCTGATGTCGATCGCCTCGAGCATCTGACTGACATTGAAATTGCGTCCGAATACAGTGTTCATGTACATGGAAATGAGTTCGATCGGAAGATTTCCGGCGCTTTTTCCCATGCCGTACAGGGTGGCATCAACTAAAACGGTGCGGTCTGCCGGTTCGCGTAAGACTTCCATGCTGTTTGAGTATGCGAGCTGGAAGTTATTGTGGGAGTGGTAGCCGATCGCGATCGATGGTTTTAAGTTGTAGTTTAAGAGCTGGAAATAGTGCAGCAGGTTATCCTGATGCAGCAGACCGTAGGTGTCTACAAGGGACATCGCATACGGTTCCAGATCGTTGACAAGGTCAACCAGATCCAGAAGCTCACGGTCGGAGTAGCTGGTGATCGAAACCGCCTGTACAAACACTTTGTAGCCCAGTTTTTTGACTTCGTGGCAGAATTGGATCGCCTCATGCATCACATGTTTTTTGAAAATGACGCGGATGCCGTCGATGTAGGACTCAGAACACGGGCTTAAATTAGAAATATCGCAGGTTCCGTAGTCGATCATGGCGACGATCATTGTATTTCCCTTGTCCAGCTTGCCGAAAATCTGATCGGCACACTGGGTTGTCGGCATGATCGTGCGGTTGCGGTCGAAGGTGCGGCGGTCATCCAGAAAACCAACTTCCAGAATGTCCACGCCCGCGCTGATCAGACGTTCAAAAATAGTAACAATATTGTCGTGACCGAACTCCCAGTCGTTGACGTAGCCGCCGTCGCGGAGAGTGCAGTCGAGTAATTTGACTTGTTTCATGATGTTTGTCCCCTTGTTATGTTTGTAATTTTAAAAATTGACTCCCAGAAACGCCCCGATATCATGCGTATCCTTTGCCGTATAAACCGGCGCATATTCCTGCCATGCCTCCGCGGTATCTGGTCCGAAGCCGTAGGTAACTGCCATAAAATCGACAGCTGCCTCTTTGGCACCTTTTCCGTCGGAAGAGGTATCACCGATAAGAACTGCCTCGGATGGAGACAACTCCAAAGCTTTTAAGCACTTGTGCAGAACGTCAGCCTTCGTCATTTTGCTGGCAAAATCGCTGCCACAGATGGAGTCACAGAGTTCTGTGAAATGGTAATGTTCCAGCAGAGTCAGCGCATAATCTTCACGTTTCAGGGTGGCAACCCCGATCTTGCAGCCCTGTGCGCGGAGTGCGCGGATCAGGTCTTTGATACCGGCGTATGGCTCGGCTTTTAGCAGGTCGTGATCCTTGTACTGGGTGCGGAAAATCTCGGTTGCGTGGTTCGCGGCGTCCTCGTCCAGTCCATAGAGGCGGATGAGCGACAGCTTGACGGGCGGTCCGATAAAGGTGCGGAGTGTCGCCTCGTCGAGGGCAGGTTTTCCAAGTGCTTCTACCGTGTGGCGCACGCTCGCAAAGACGCCTTCGGATGTATCGAGCAGCGTGCCGTCGAGGTCGAAGATCACGCCGCGGTATGTTTTCTTATTCATAGGGTGCTAGTCCTCCTGTGTAAAATCGCCTGTACTGTTTCAAGGTCGGCGGGGGTGTCTACGGAAAGCGTATATCCGCAGATGGGAAGAAATAGGATCGTTTTCCCATATTCGAGGAAACGCAGCAAATCCACGCCCTCGATCTGTTCCAGAATGCCCGGTCTGCTCTGACAGAAGAAATCGAGCGATTCCCGCGTATAAAGCCCGATACTCACAAATTTCCGGGAAGGTTCGTCAAGCGTCCCCTTGCGGAATGGAATTGGCGCACGGGAAATGTAAAGCCCTGTGCCGTCCGGGCGGCAGACCACTTTTATGTTGGATGGATCGGCTGTCTCGGCATCGTTCGGAATATCTGCCATGGCATTCATGAGAAATGGACGCTGTACATTCTCTTTTGAGGTAATAACAGTAAGCGCCTGCTCCATAAAATTTTGCAGAATCTCCGGTGTCAGAAGCGGTTCATCCCCGCCGATCATCGCATAAAAATCAAATTTCCGCGAAGAAGCAGACTTGGAATCTTCCAGAATCATCACCGCCTCCTGAATGCGGGAGGTCGGATTCTGATGGGAATGGGAGGTAAAAACCGCCTCAAATCCATATGTCTGGCAAACAGCAGCAATCTCAGGGCTGTCGGTCGCAGCGTAAACGGCATCAAATACACCGCTGCCCCGCGCCGCCGCGAGAACCCGCACAACCATTGGAATCCCATCAATCTGTTTCAATGCCTTTCCCGGAAAGCGAACCGAATTAAGCCGCGCCGGAATCAGCGCGCAGACCTTTTTTTTCTGTGCTAATCGATTCATAAGACGTTCCTCTGTATGATAAAAATGCAGTTACATAAAGTAAACTGAACCGTAACGATTCAGGCATACCGACGTGAATCGGATGCCGACCTTTATTATAGAAAAGAAATAGGAAAAACACAAGACAACATAAGAAAAATGTAAGTTACTGTTCACGGGTAGGCACTTTTGGAACCGAAAGTGCCGTAAGAAAACGTGGTGGCAGCAGGAATTTGCCGTATTTAAATGCGAAGCCACGGCAAATTCCGTTACTGGGCACGTATGCGTGAACAGTAACAAAAGAACATTTCAGAAGAAGGGAAAACGCCGTGTTGGCTATGAAAAAAGAAATATGTGTGATATAATGTGAACACTTGACGAGGTATTTTCAAGTCTAGTGAGAACATATACCTGACCACTTAATGAGGTGTTTCACGAATTTAGTGGTCATGGTATAATGAGCGCAGAAGAAAAGAATGCGGCTGCGAAGCAGACATATTCTTTTCTTGCGCCATTAACGAACGAACAGCCATGCGAAGCAGGGCGGTAGAGCGCGATAGCGCGGGTTCGTGAGTGGACGGGTGAGAATACGTTCTTATGATGTAGTATGAACACTTGACAAGGTATTTTCAGGAGGAAATCAAAATGAAACAGAAACTTTCTAATTATATAGCAGAAAAGCTTCTCGCATCCGGTATCACGGATGTGTTTATGATCACGGGCGGCGGCGCGATGCATCTGGATGACGCGCTGGGGCATCAGGAAGGACTTCACTGCCTCTACAATCATCATGAGCAGGCATGTGCGATGGCAGCGGAGGCGTATGCCCGCATCCACAACAAGATTGCGGCAGTGTGCGTGACGACGGGACCTGGCGGCATCAATGCGATGAACGGCGTTGCGGGCGGATTTCTGGATTCAATCCCGATGTTTGTCATTTCCGGACAGGTGCGTTATGACACGACAGCGCGCAGCACGGGACTTCACCTGCGCGCGATGGGCGATCAGGAGTATGATATCACCAAATCGGTTGCCAATATGACAAAATACTGTGAGATGGTGATCGATCCGATGCGTATCCGCTTCTGTGTGGAAAAAGCCCTGTATCTGGCTTACAACGGTCGTCCGGGTCCTACCTGGCTGGATATTCCGCTGAATGTGCAGGCGGCAATGATCGAGACAGACGATCTGATCGGCTTTGATCCGGAGGATTATGAGGCGGGCGGAACCGGCTGGGCGGCAGAGAGCGCGTCCGAGATCCCGGAGGATACCGCCGGAAAAGGTGAATTTCGTGCAAAACTTCCGGCACGTGTGACGAAGGAGACGGCGCGTGCGATCATCGAGAAAGTCCGCACCTCCAAACGTCCGGTGATCAATGCCGGAAATGGTATCCGTATCGGCGCGGCGCACGATGTTTTCATGCGCGTGGTTGAAAAGCTGGGAATCCCGGTTGTGACCGGCGCGGACAGCATCGACTGTATCTATGACGAACACCCGCTGTACATCGGAAAAGGCGGCAACGTCGGCGATCGCCCGGGCAACTTCGCGATCCAGAACAGCGATCTGGTGCTGTCGCTCGGAAGCCGTCTGAGTTTCCGTCAGGTCGGTTACCGTTTTACTACCTGGGCGCGCGAGGCGTATGTGATTGTGAATGATATCGATGCCGAAGAGCTGAAAAAGCCGACCTTGCATGTGGACATGCCGGTTCACGCGGATGTGAAGGATCTTCTGACCGTGATGGACGAGGTTCTTTCGGAGGAAGGAAAAGCGGACGGCGCGGCTTCGATGACGCAGGAGTACAAGGACGCGCAGGCAGAGTGGCTGCGTATCTGCCAGGGCTGGAAGCATGATTATCCGGTGGTTCTGCCGAAGCACATGAACGGCGGCACGGAGACAGAGGCAAACGTATATGCATTTGCGTATGAGATGAGCCGCCGTTTAAATGAGAACCAGATCGTGGTTGTGGGGAATGGATCTGCAAATGTTGTGTGTGGACACGCAAATATTGTGAAAAAGGGACAGAGATTTATCTCGAACTCCGGCATCGCTTCGATGGGCTACGGACTTCCGGCATCGATCGGCGCGTGCGTGGCAGATCACAGCCAGGATATTATCCTGATCACCGGAGACGGCAGTATTCAGATGAATTTACAGGAGCTTGAGACAGTTGTCAGCCACCGGATGCCGATCAAGATCTTCATTATCAATAACGGCGGTTACCATTCCATCCGCCAGACCCAGAAGAATTTCTTCGGCGAGCCGCTCATCGGTATCGGCGTGGACAGCGGCGATCTTGGATTCCCGAGCATGGAAAAGCTGGCGTGGGCGTATGGATTCCCATATGTATCGATTCATGGAAACAAGGAGCTGGGCGAGAAAGTAGAAGAAACGCTGGCGATGGACGGCCCGGTGATCTGCGAGGTATTTGTAACGCTGGATCAGAACTTTGAGCCAAAGTCCGCGGCGAAGAGACTGCCGGACGGAACGCTTGTATCGCCGCCGCTGGAGGATCTGTCCCCATTCCTGCCGGACGAGGAGATGGACCGTATCATGCTGATTCCGCGTATTAAAAAATAGTAAAGGAAACGATAGAATGAAGATAGTTGTCACTGGTGCCACCAGCTTTGTAGGTCTGGGGGCGGTGCGCGAGCTGTTACATCGCGGACATCAGGTATACGCCGTACTGCGGGAACATTCGACGAAAGCGGATCTGCTGCGGGAAAATGGAAAATTTCCGCAGGGACTCACGATTTTGGAGGAGGATCTGGGGAATCTCTCGAAACTGCCGGAACGGATTCCGGGCGGATGCGATGTGTTTCTCCATATGGGCTGGCGCGGTGCAGGGAGTGATTCACGGAAAAATGAGGCAGTCCAGGAGGAGAGCGTGCAGGACGCGCTGAATGCCGTCCGCGTGGCGAAAGACCTCGGGTGCCGGCGGTTTCTCTTTACAGGTTCGCAGGCGGAGTATGGCGTCAAGAGCGAGCTGACAGACGAGGAGACGGTCTGCGAGCCGACCTCCCCGTATGGACGCGCGAAACTGGCAGTCCGGCAGCGGGCGGAAGTGCTCTGCCGGGAACTGGGACTGGATTACGGGCATGCACGGATTTTCAGCACGTATGGACCGGGCGATCACCCGTGGTCGCTTCTTTCTTCCTGTGTCCGGGTCTTCCGGGCAGGGGAGAAGATGACGATGACCGCCTGCACGCAGCTCTGGAACTTCATGTATATTGACGATGCGGGGCGCGCCCTGGCGGATCTGGCAGAATATGCGGGAAATCTCACGGATCACGGATGTGTCTACAATCTGGGCGGTCCGATGGATGAGACAGGACCGCTGCGCGGGTTTGTCGAGACGGTCTATGAGCTGTGCGGCAGGCAGGGCAGCATGGAATTTGGCGTCCGCCCGCCGAATGCAGAGGGAATCGTCAATCTGATCCCGGATATCCGCAAGATGGAGCGGGTGGTTGGCTGGAAGCCACAGGTATATTTTGAAGAAGGAATGAAGAGAATTCTAGCTTTTCAGAAATGATTTTTCTGCCCTCTGTGCAGAGTGACGGGAGAGAATGGTAAATATTTGGACATATTTTATCAGTTTATGCCAAGTAAATAGCGAAGCAGCCAAAAATCGTTAAGAAAATTGTAGGTTGTCAAAAGAGAGAA
Source organism: Clostridium sp. AM27-28 (assembly GCF_003480955.1). NCBI lineage: Bacteria > Bacillati > Bacillota > Clostridia > Eubacteriales > Clostridiaceae > Clostridium > Clostridium sp. AM27-28. The sequence goes on along the minus strand of NZ_QUJT01000013.1, from coordinate 88,823 downwards.
AGACGTTTAAAATAAAGGCAGTATAGCCGAAGCGGCTTTCTCTTTTTTTTGTGTTCGAAATTTGGTGGAACGAAACAGAAGAGTTCAAACAAAAAGCAAATTAATAGGAATCAGAAAAGTATGAAAAAAATCAGTATATTAATTCCCTGCTACAACGAGGAAGAGAATGTAGGTCCGATCAGCGAGGCAGTTGTGGAGACGCTGGAGCGCGATTTGCCGGAATATGACTATGAGCTTGTCTTTATCGACAATGATTCGACGGACCAGACGCGCCCGATTCTTCGGAAGATCTGCAGCGAGAATCCACGGATCAAGGCAATTTTTAATGCCAAAAACTTTGGACAGTTCAATTCCCCGTATTATGGAATGTTACAGTGTACCGGCGACTGCGTGATCAGCATGGTGGCAGATTTTCAGGATCCGGTCGATATGATCCCGAAATATGTCCATGAGTGGGAAAATGGCTACAAGATTGTCATCGGCATCAAGACGGGAAGCAAGGAAAACCCGATCATGTATGCGCTGAGGAGCTGCTATTACAAGATGATAAAGAAACTCTCCGATGTCGAGCAGATTGAGCATTTTACCGGTTCGGGTCTGTATGACCGCGATTTTATTGAGATTCTGCGGGAGCTTGATGATCCGACGCCGTTTCTGCGCGGAATCGTGGCGGAGCTTGGTTATAAGCGCAAGGAGATCCCATATATCCAGCCGCAGCGCCGCGCAGGCAAGACACACAACAATTTTTACCGGCTCTACGATGCCGCGATGCTCAGTGTGACCTCCTATACGAAGGTCGGTCTGCGCCTGGCGACGATCTTTGGAAGTATCTGCGCGGCGATCAGTATGATCGTGGCGATTGTATATCTGGTGATGAAACTGCTTCACTGGTATGATTTTCCGGCTGGTATGGCGCCGGTTCTGATTGGAATGTGCTTTTTAGGGTCGGTTCAAATCTTTTTCATTGGTCTGGTGGGAGAGTATATTTTATCGATCAATTCGAGAGTCATGAAGCGTCCGCTGGTAGTGGAGGAAGAGCGGCTGAATTTTGATACACCGGTGAAAAAAGTTGGGGGCAAACAGCATGAAATGTAATGTCGATGTAGTTCGGATTCGTGAAAATTCGATTCAGCTCAATGGCTGGGCGATCGGAAAGACGCCGGAGACGGAGATCACCTATCAGGTTGAAGATGGGGCACATCAGCCGATTCGGTTTCAGTATGTGGCGACCCGCCGCGACGACGTCAGCCAGATTTATTTTGGGCGAACGGTAGAAAAAGAGCTTGGATTTGATATCCAGTTCCCGTATGAGCGCGGAAAAGATTATTATCTGATCGCAAAAGGCGAGGGACGCAAAATCCGCATTAAATATAATGAAGAACTGATCCGCAAGCGCAGCAGTGTGGCGCACAAGCGGATGCAGAAGATCCGCGATCTGATGAACATGGAGACTGTGCGGGTCTGTCTGGATTTCTGGAAGGAAAATGGTCTGAAAGCCTTGCTGGTAAAATCCAAGCACAAACTGCAGGGAATTGACAATGACTACGATTACGGCGAGTGGTATTCACTGACGAAGCCGACGGCGGAGGAGCTGGAGGAGCAGAGGAAAAAGGTGTTTGACGCGCCAGTTAAATTCTCGATCGTGATTCCGGCATTTAAGACACCGGAGCGATTTCTGCGGGAAATGCTGGATTCGATCGCGGAACAGACATACGCAAACTGGGAGGTCTGCGTGGCGGACGGCAGTCCGGCAGGACAAAGCTGCGAGCGGGTGCTGGAGCAGTATGCGAAGAAGGACAGCCGCTTTAAATACGTAATTTTAGGCGAAAATAAGGGCATTTCCGGCAATACGAATGCAGCAATGGATATGGCGACCGGCGATTATATCGTGCTGGCAGACCATGACGATAAGCTGACACCGAATGCTCTCTATGAGTGTGCGAAACTGTTACAGGAACATCCGGGATGCGACTGCTTCTATTCGGATGAGGATAAGCTGGATATGGACGGTGGCGCTTTGTTTGATCCGCATTTTAAGCCGGATTTCAATATCGATCTGCTCTGCAGCGTCAACTATATCTGCCATCTGTTTGTAGTCAGCCACGATCTGGCAGCGCAGTTGGGCGGCTTCCGTCAGGAATACGACGGGGCGCAGGATTATGACTTCATTTTCCGTTGTACGGAGAAGGCGAAGGAGATCCGCCATATCCCGAAGGTGCTGTATCACTGGCGCTGCCACAAGGATTCGACAGCGAGCAACCCGGAGAGCAAGCTGTACGCATTTGATGCGGGTGCGCGCGCGATCATGGATCATTATAAACGCGTCGGTATCGAGGCGGAGCGCGTGGAAAAAGGTGTGGACTACGGCATTTATCACTCTGTATATAAAATTCAGGGGGAACCGCTGGTATCGATCATCATTCCGAACAAGGATCACCATACGGATCTGGATCTATGCCTTCGGGCGATTGAGACGCGGGCAACGTACCGCAATGTTGAGTTTATCATTGTAGAGAACAACAGCACGGAGAAGGAAACCTTTGAATACTATGAAAAGATTCAGAAGGAATTTTCCAATGTCCATGTGGTAACCTGGGAGCGCGAGTTTAACTATTCGGCGATCAACAACTTCGGCGTGACCTTTGCAAAGGGCGAATATCTGCTGTTTTTAAATAATGATACCGAGCTGATTGCGGAGAATTTCATCGAGGAGATGCTGGGACTGTGCCAGCGGGAGGACGTCGGCGCAGTTGGCGCGAGACTGCTCTATCAGGATGATACGATCCAGCATGCGGGCGTCGTGGTTGGTTTCGGCGGCATCGCAGGGCATACGTTTATCGGGCTTCATAAGGCGGAAAACAGCTATTTCCACCGTGCGATGAGTACACAGGATTACAGCGCTGTGACGGCGGCGTGCCTGATGACAAAGAAAGCGCTCTTTGATGAGGTCGGCGGCTTTACGGAGAAGCTGGCGGTCGCATTTAACGATATCGATTATTGCATGAAAGTGCGGGCATCAAATCATTTAGTGGTTTACAATCCGTACGCATTGCTGTATCATTATGAGTCGAAGTCAAGAGGACTGGAGGATACGCCGGAGAAGGTGGCACGTTTTAACAGGGAGATCAAGATTTTCTCGGAGCGCTGGCCGGAGATCCTTAAAGATGGAGATCCTTACTACAATCCGAACCTGACGCTGCGGAAGTCCAATTTCGCCCTCAGGGATCTGAAAAAAGAGAAAATCGGAGAACCGTATCATCTGGAGGTATAACCCGGGATGGAGATTACAACGACAATTATTATTCCCAATTATAATGGGTTAAAGTTTATGGACGAATGCATCCGTTCACTGAATGCACAGACGTATCCGAATTTCCGGACGCTGGTGGTGGACAACGGTTCGACGGACGGAAGCGTGGAGTGGCTGAAGGAACATCAGATCGATACGATTTTCCTGCCGGAAAACACGGGATTTTCCGGCGCAGTCAACGTCGGAATCAAGGCGGCAGACACACCGTATGTGCTGCTTTTAAATAATGACGTCCGGGTGGACGAGTATTTCGTGGCGGAGATGGTGCGTGCGATCGGTCAGTCGGAGCGCATCTTTTCCGTCAGCAGCCGGATGATCCAGATGTACCATCCGGACAGGCTGGATGATGCAGGCGATATGTATTCCCTGCTTGGCTGGGCGTACCAGCGCGGCGTGGGACGGGATCTTACGCATTACCGCCGTTCAAGCCGGGTATTCTCGGCGTGCGCGGGCGCAGCGATCTACAGGAGAGAGGTATTTGAGGAGATAGGCTATTTCGATGAGATGCATTTTGCCTATCTGGAAGATATTGATGTGGGTTATAGAGCCCGGATTGCGGGTTATGACAATATATACTGCCCGGCGGCGCTGGTATGGCACGTCGGAAGCGGAACCAGCGGTTCCAAGTACAATTCATTCAAGGTTAAGCTGGCGGCACGCAACAATGTGTATCTGAATTATAAAAATATGCCGTGCTTACAGCTTATCATAAATGCGATTCCGATCGCAGCGGGGATTTTCGTGAAATATTCATTTTTCAGGAAACTCGGGTTTGGAAAAGATTATCTGGAAGGTCTGAAAGAAGGCATACGGACGGCAAAGAAGTGTAAAAAAGTGGCGTACCGCCCGGAACGGCTTAAAAATTATCTGGCGATAGAGCTGGAACTTTTAGCTGGGACATTTCTCTATGTCTATGAATTTGCTGTGAGACAGATCGAGAAAAAAGCAGCATCTGATAAATCGTGAGGAAAAGGTTAGAGTTGTTACTGGGCGCGTATGTGTGGACAGTAACTTAGAGTTTGCGCGATGTGTGAACGGTCATGGTTTAGCAGATGCAACACGGAGAAAGGCTGCTTATCAGACAATGTCTGAGCGGCAGCAAGCAAGTGAAAGATGAGGTAGCTTATGAATTATGAGGATGATGAGCTGGAGCGCATGAGGGCGCGCCGCGAGGGCAGAAGCAGCCGTGCCAGTCAGGCAGGGTATTCTTCGCGCGGCAGTTCTGCTTCCGGCACCAGCCGCAGAAGAGTCAGCAGTACAGTCGAAAATAGCCAGAGAAAAGGTGAGGCGGGCAGCAGTTCAGTACGTTCCGGCTACAGCGGTCCTAAGAGCGCTGGAAGTGGAAAAAAGAGTTCGGGACGCCGCGGCAGCCATTACCGTAAATCGGCGCGCCACAGAAAGCATATGATCATTGCGGCGGAGATTGTCGTGATTATATTGATGATTCTGGGCGGTGCGTTCTGGTATATGTATCACAGAACCTTCGGTTCTATGCAGAAGATTGATTTCAACGAGGACCAGGTTAAGAACGTCAATCTGTCCCAGGAACAGATCGATGATATGAAGGGCTACATGATCGTGGCGTGCTTCGGTGTCGATTCGCGAAGTGAGCACGGGCAGATGAATGTCGGAAAAGGTACGAACGCGGATGTCAACATGATTGCCAATATCAATCTGGAGACGGGTGAGATCCGCCTTGTATCGGTATTCCGGGACAGTTATCTGAATATCAACGATAAAAACTCTTATAATAAGATCAACGCCGCTTACGCACAGGGCGGTCCGGAGCAGGCAGTTAAGGCGCTGAATAAGAACCTGGGTCTTAACATTACCCAGTATGCGACGTTCAACTGGAAAGCGGTTGCGGATGCCATCAACATTCTGGGCGGTGTAGATGTCGAGCTGAGTGATGCAGAGTTCTCCTGGATCAATGCCTTCATCACGGAGACCGTAAAGGAGACTGGTATCGGTTCTCATCAGCTGACCCATGCGGGCAATGTACATCTGGATGGTATCCAGGCAGTTGCATACGGACGTATCCGTTATTCAGATACGGACTATGCGCGTACCGAGCGTCAGAGAATTATTCTTCAGAAAGCCTTTGATAAGGCAAAAAATGCAGACTGGGCGACACTCAACTGTCTGATTCAGACGATCATGCCGCAGCTTGCAACCAATGTTGATATTACGGATTTGATTCCGCTGGCACGCAATATCGCGAAGTTCCATATTGGTGAGACCGCGGGATTCCCGGCAGCCAGAGGTGAGCAGGATGTTGGAAAGATCGGTGACTGCGTTATCCCGCAGACACTGGAGTACAACGTAAAAGAGCTTCATAAGTTCCTGTTTGATGAGGAAGATTATCAGGTTCCGTCCAATGTCAAGGAGTACAGCAGCCATATCGCGCAGGTAACGGGGCTTACGACGAATGCGAAGCTGATTGGTCATGTTCCGGTCGATCAGGGTGTCAGCGCCCAGACGTTTATCAAGAAACGGGCGAGCCGTATTGCCGCGCAGGCAGCGGCGAAGGATGCCGCTAAGAAGTCATCGACGAGTGCTTCGGACGAGTCGGATGACGAGAGCGGGGATGAGACCAAGAAGGGCGAGAGCGAGAGCTCGATCGGATTGGACGAGATCTTTGATCCGGATGAAGACTGGATTGACTGGGAGGAAGAAGAGTCGAAGAGCAACAGCAGTAAGGGACCAGGAACAACGACGACTCCCGGCAAGAAAAATCATACGGATAAGACAACCGAGGCGGATGATTCTTTATCCGGACCAGGCAGCACATCGGAGACGAAGTCTTCCGTTGCAAAACCGGGATCTACAACCACGACAGCGGCAGAGACAGCGGCATCCAGTGAAAAGACTTCTCCGGGTGCATCAGATAATTCCGGTGTGAAAAGCCCGGTCACAGAGATTCAGGATCCGGGGAATTCCGGAAACAGCGATGCAGCAGGCCCCGGCGGTCCGGCAGGTCCGGGAGCTTAATCTGAATTCAGGTGATATACTATGATAAAAGATAACCAGAAACGGCTGAACCATTTCCACGTAGTGCTGGACGCATGTGTCATTGCATGCGCCTACGCACTTGCGTGGTTTATCGTCAATGGAACGTCGTGGTTTAATGTAACAGGGCATAATAAGAGCGCAATGGCAGTCGTCTATCTGGCGGCTGGCGTTCTTATTGTACCGTTTTATTTGATTTTATACGCATTTTTTCATCTTTACACGCCCAAACGGGTTCAGGGAAGACGGGTGGAGTTAGCCAATATTTTTAAGGCGAACATCATCGGTCTTTTGGTGATCTCACTGATGCTTTACCTGGGCGGTAAAAATGAGTATTTCCACAACTTCTCCCGTCCGATGGTATTTTTGTTTTTTGGCATCAATCTCTTTGCTGAGATTCTGATGCGGAATATCCTGCGGATAGCGCTTCGGTCGATGCGGTCGAAGGGATATAACCAGAAGCATCTGCTTCTGGTCGGTTACAGCCGGGCAGCGGAAGGATTTATTGACCGTGTGAATGTCAACCCGGAGTGGGGCTATAAAATCCGCGGTATTCTGGATGACCATGAGGAGTGGGGCAAAGAATATAAGGGAGTGCGCGTGATCGGCAAAATTGACGATCTGGATACGATTCTGGCGCTCAATACGCTGGATGAGATCGCGATCACCCTGAGCATCCAGGAGTATGGAAAACTGGAAAAAATCGTGGCAGGCTGTGAAAAATCGGGTGTGCATACGAAATTTATCCCGGATTATTATAACTTTATCCCGACCCGTCCGTTTATGGAGGATCTGCAGGGACTTCCGGTGATCCACATCCGCCATGTGCCGCTCACGAATCTGCTCAACGCAACGATGAAGCGGACGATGGATCTGGTCGGCGGCATGATGGCGCTCATCCTGTTTTCACCGGTGATGCTGGTGACGGCGATTCTTATAAAGGCGACTTCGCCGGGACCGGTCATTTTCTGTCAGGAGCGGGTGGGACTTCACAATAAGCCGTTTAAGATGTATAAGTTCCGCTCGATGGCGGTACAGTCGGCGGCAAAGGAGAAAAGCCAGTGGACGACGCCGGGAGACCCGCGTGTGACTCCGATTGGAAGATTTATCCGGAAGACGAGCATTGACGAGCTTCCGCAGCTGTTTAATGTTCTGAAGGGCGATATGAGCCTGGTTGGACCGCGCCCGGAACGCCCGTTTTTCGTTGAAAAATTCAAGGAAGAGATTCCGCGTTATATGATCAAACACCAGGTGCGTCCGGGAATGACCGGATGGGCACAGGTCAATGGTTACCGGGGCGATACCTCGATCACGAAGCGGATTGAGCATGATCTGTATTACATCGAGAACTGGACGCTGGGATTTGATTTTAAAATCATGTTTTTGACGGTTTTTAAGGGCTTTATAAATAAAAACGCGTATTGATGAGGAAAACCACATGGGATATGAAGAAGAAAGAGATAGGTCAGGACACCGCCGGAGCCGACGGGCAAAACCGTCGGAGATGGAAGACGATGGTCTGACACTGATCACGGATTCATTTACGGGACGCCGGGAGGACGGATCCCACCGGAGCGGAGATAGAAGCCGAAGTGGTCAGAAAGCGGCAAAGAGGGGACAGACGCAGCCTGGCAGCAGCCGGGAGAGCCGGAATCAGGAGAAAACCCGGACCATGAACCGGTCGGATATTTACGCCGACCCGGTTAAATTGAAAGCGCGCCGGAAAAAGAAGCGGAAGATATGGTTTATTCTTCTGGAGAGCGTGATGCTGATCGGGATTCTCTGCTTTGCGGGATATTCGTATATCAGCAGCCGTCTGGATCTGATGCAGCGGCTTCCGTGGAACCCGGATGAGATCAAAAACGTCGAGATTTCGGAGGAGAAGCAGGAGCAGATGAGCGGTTATTGGACGATCGCGGTTTTCGGCGTGGATAGCCGTAACTCATCGGTCGGAAAGGGCAACAACTCGGATGTCAATATTCTCTGCAACATCGATCAGGGAACCGGTGAGATACGTCTGGTTTCGGTGTACCGGGATTCATATTTAAATATCAGCGACAAGAATACCTACAACAAAATCAACGCTGCTTATATGCAGGGCGGACCGGAGCAGGTTGTCAAGGCGCTCAATAGGAACCTGGATATCGATATTGACGATTATGCGACCTTTAACTGGAAAGCCGTTGCAGATGCGATCAACATTCTGGGCGGCATTGACGTGGAGATCACGAAATCAGAGTTTTATTATATCAATGCGTTCATTTCTGAGACGGTCAAGGCGACCGGCGTCGCTTCGACCCAGCTTAAATCAGCGGGCATGAACCATCTGGACGGTGTGCAGGCGGTTGCATATGGGCGTCTCCGTCTGATGGATACGGACTATGCCCGTACCGAACGACAGAGAAAGGTTATTTCCCTCGCGTTTGAGAAGATGAAAAAAGCAGATTGGGCGACGATCAACAATATTGTGCAGACGGTATTTCCACAGGTGGCGACCAGCATCGAGATCAATGATCTGTTGAAGATAGGACGAAATATTACGCGTTACCATCTGACCGAGACGACCGGTTTTCCGTCGGAGCTGAGGGAAAAGAAGATGGGACGCAAGGGCGCCTGCGTCATCCCGCAGACGCTGGAGAGCAATGTCATCGAGCTGCATCATTTCCTGTTTGGCGATGAGGAATACACGCCGACTGAGACGGTCCGGACGATCAGTCAGAAAATTGTATCAGATACAGGCGTTCATGGCACGAAACAGGCAGAAACGAAGGCATTGCCGAAGACGACCGAGGCGACGACAATTTCCATCCTGGATCCGACGCAGGAGAGCGGCGCGGACGAAAGCCAGAAAGCCGGGAGCGGCAGCGACGAGTCGGAGAAAGAGACCGGTAATGCTTCGGAAACACAGGAGAATGACGTTTCTGAGCAGGAAAGCCGTCCGGACGGTACGCATGCATCAAAGGAAAATGCGCGGGAGAGCAGTGAGGCAGAGTCTGGCGGTTCTTCGCCGGCATTTCCGGGCGGAAATTCTGGCACCGGCACGGAGAATGGCAGAGAAAAACCTTCCGGCAGCGGTTCCCCGAATGGAAGCAGTGCACCGGGAAGTAAGACGGATGCGGGAATCATCATTGAGTGATGAGAGAGTGTGAAACGGAGGAAATGCGTTGAATTTAGATGGTTTGTACCGGATGCAGGGAATGTTATTTTCCCTTATGATTCTGGGTGCATTCTTAAAGAAGAAGGGAATTATCACGGATGAGGGAAAAAGGGTCATTGCGGATCTGGTCATCTTTGTGACACTTCCCTGCAGTATCATCGAGTCATTTGAAGTAGAACTGAGCATGGATATCTTAAAGAGCAGCGCACAGGCGCTGCTCGTCTCGTGTATGGTTCAGGTGGCTTGTTATATCTTAAATATGGTACTGTATCCGGGTGTGGAAGAGGAAAAGAAGAAGGTCCTCAAATACGCGACGATGGCGTCCAATGCCGGGATTCTGGGAAATCCGGTGGCGGAGGGCATTTTCGGCTCGATGGGGCTTTTCTACGCCTCTTTTTACCTGATTCCGCAGAGAACTGCGATGTGGTCTCTGGGAATGACGTATTTTACGAAGGCGCCGGATCGGAGGACGCTGATTAAAAAGATATGCACGCATCCGTGTATTGTCTCCGTATTCATCGGCTTTGTGCTGATGCTTTTACAGATGCAGATTCCGGGATTCCTGGGAGATACGGTACATAGCTTGAACAAGGCAAACACGGCAGTCTCCATGATTTTCGTCGGAACCGTTCTGGCGGAGGCAGATATGAAGACGATGATCACGCCGCTCAGCTGCTACTATGCCGCCGTGCGCCTGATCCTGATCCCGGCGTTTGTGTGGGCCGGCTGTCTGCTGTTCCATATCGACACGCTGGTGATGGGGATTTCCGTGGTGCTGGCAGCGATGCCGGCAGCAAGCACGACGGCGATTCTTGCCGCGAAATATGGCGGGGATGAAGTCTTTGCGACGAAGTGCGTGGTATTTACGACGCTGCTTTCGATGGTGTCGGCACCGGTTTGGTGTATGGTGCTGCAGCGGTAATCCCTTATGAGTTCGTATTTCTATAAAGGGGGTTTCGCTTGCATTGGATGAAAAGATATGTTATATTAGGGATAGAAAAAAGGAAAAGCCAGAGGAGTGGCTTACCTGAATAAATTAAACAACTGTTTTATTAACAGCCGTCATTATTGCAGTAATGGCGGCTATTTTCGTTTTCCCTTGAAAATTGTCATTGGCAATGCCCTCCTTTCTTTCGTCTGGAGGGTTAGATTTGTGCCTCGTTCCAGTCTTTGATAAACAAGTTTTGCTGAAATCTAGCAACCCTCCGATAACAGAGGGTAAGCCGCCTGGCTCTCTGGTTTTTCCCATGTACGAAGTATATCATAATTTATCAGAACAGACAATGATAAAACGAAACAAATCCCCTCAGATTGCTCTGAGAGAATTTGCAGATTCATGATTTATAATAGCAGTTCATATTGCTTGGTTATAGTCTTACAAATATTCTGTGATTTTACTTTTCATCCACAACCTGGAAAATGTAGAACTTCAGATAATAGGACGTCTCATCCCCCGCCCACAGAATCGGATGGTCGGCTGCCTGGGTGCGGTATTCGATCTGGCGCAGGCGGCGGTGGGCGCTGCGGGCTGCCTCCTGAATCGCCTTTGTGAAGAGCTCCGGCGTCATGAAATGGGAGCAGGAGCAGGTGGCGAAGTAGCCGCCGTCCTTTACCAGACGCAGACCGCGAATATTGATCTCGCGGTAGCCCTTGATGGCATTTTTGACCGAGCTGCGGGATTTTGTGAAGGCAGGCGGATCGAGGATCACGACGTCAAATTGCTCACCTCTTGCCTCTAATTCCGGAAGCAGGTCAAAGACATCCGCGCACTGAAAGGTGGTAGTGCCGGAAACACCGTTTAACTCTGCATTTTCACGCGCCTGTGCGACGGCAAGTTCGGACGCATCCACGCCGATGACCTCTTTGGCGCCGGAGACGGCTGCATTTAAGGCAAAGGAGCCGGTGTGGGTAAAACAGTCCAGAACGCGTTTGCCCGGGCAGAGACGCTGGATTGCCAGACGGTTGTATTTCTGGTCGAGGAAAAAGCCAGTTTTCTGCCCGTCCTTGACATCTACCAGATAGCGGACACCATTTTCAACGATCTCTACTTTTGTATCAAATGGTTCTCCGATAAAGCCCTTATAGCGCTCCATGCCCTCCTGTAAGCGGACCTTAGCGTCGCTGCGCTCGTAAATACCGCGGATATGAATGCCGTCTTCCTCAAGCACCTTGACGAGTTTTTCCAGAATCAGCGGTTTCAGACGGTCGATACCGAGCGCCAGGGATTCAACGACCAGCACATCGGAAAATTTGTCGATCACGATGCCCGGAAGGAAATCTGCTTCGCCGAAAATCAGGCGGCAGCTGCTGGTATCAACTGTCTGACGGCGGTATTCCCAGGCATTGCGGACGCGCATTTCGATAAAAGCATCGTCGATGACAGTATCCTTTTTGCGGGAAAGCATTCGCACGGTAAGCTTGGAGCGGGTGTTGATAAAACCACATCCGAGCGGATAACTGTCAAAATCTTCGACACGAAGGATATCGCCATTTTCAAATTCGCCCTCAATTCGTTCAATTTCATTATCATAGATCCACATACCGCCGGCTTTCAGGGAACGAGCCTCGCCTTTGCGGATATGGACAACTGCCTGTGTATTCATCATGGATGTAACAGTCCTTTCATATAAAATGTAAAATTCGTTTCACTCATTAAGTATACAAGAGGAGAGAAGGACTGACAAGTGAAAACCGAGAGATGTTTTTAAGCTTCACAGATTTATGATTTTATTTTCACAATTACATCACAAATAACTGATAGACTATCTCATGTAAACAGAGAGAGGGCAGAAAGCCTGAGACAGAATATAAGAGTATGAACAATCCGCTGCGGGAAGGTTCGCAAAATGGACAGTACGCGGCTGTGATTCCTGAGAACAGGAGGTATGAATATATGTATGACGAGAATGAAAGAAATGAGAGACACGATCAGGATGTAGATTATACGGAGGGCGCTTATTCGGACAGCGCTTATGAGGAAAAGAATAACGATACTGCTAAAAAAGAAGAAACTTCCGATTATGGCGGTTATCATGATTCCCGTTACCGGAGCAGTCTCGATGGAGAACCGGAGGCAGCAGCCGGAGCAGATCCGAAAGAGAATGCAGAGAAGCAGCCGGAACGCAGCTATATTCCGGAAGAACGGAGTGGCCGGGGACATGGCTCTAAGAATACTGGTAAGAAAATTGCGGCACTTGTGATGTCGGGCATTTTGTTTGGCTGTGTGGCAGGCGGAACCATGGTCGGCGTGAATGCACTTTCAAACCGGCTTCTTCCGGGTGAGACCGCACAGGAAACGATCGGTCAGGTTTCCCAGGAGACACAGGCAGATGCGGGCACTAAAACGCAGGCCTCCATTGGCAACGATGTTTCTTCGATTGTAGAGAAAGCGATGCCGTCCGTTGTAGCGATCAACAACAAGATGATTTATACACAGGACAACTGGCTGTTTGGTCAGCAGCAGTACGAGGTGCCGAGCAGCGGTTCAGGAATCATTGCCGGACAGAATGACACGGAACTTCTGATTATTACCAATAACCATGTCGTTGAAGATTCCGAGGAACTTTCGGTTACCTTTATTGATAACCAGAGCGTTAAGGCAGCGGTCAAAGGTACTGATTCCGATTCGGATCTGGCAGTCATTGCCGTACAGCTTTCGGATATACCGGAAGAAACGAGAAAACAGATTAAGGCAGCCGATCTGGGCGATTCTGATTCCCTGAAGCTGGGACAGGGTGTTGTGGCAATCGGTAACGCACTGGGACAGGGGCAGTCGGTTACCGTCGGTTATGTCAGCGCTTTAAATAAAAAGCTAACCATCAACGACGTAGAGCGGACACTTCTGCAGGTTGATGCGGCGATCAACCCAGGCAACAGCGGCGGCGCACTTTTAAATATGAACGGTGAAGTTATCGGCATCAATGCGGCGAAGTATTCGGACACCAGTGTTGAGGGCATCGGCTATGCGATCCCTATTTCACAGGCAAAGGATATTATCAGCGACCTGATGACGAAGACGACGAAGGTAGCTGTCGATGAGAATGAGCAGGGCTATCTGGGAATCCAGCTTCAGAATATCGACAGCCAGATGGCGCAGGCGTATGGCATGCCGGAAGGTATCTATGTATACAAGATTGTTGCGGGCGGCGCGGCATCCAGGTCGGATCTGCGGGAGCGCGATATTATCACCAAGTTTGACGGTGAGAAGGTAAAGAATGGTGATGATCTCAAGAAACTGCTGACTTACTATAAGGCAGGTTCCACCGTTACCATGACGGTACAGAGTCTGGAAAATGGCAAATATGTCGAGAGAAACGTACAGATTACACTAGGCTCCAAGAGCGATATGCCGCAGAGCCAGGATAGCCAGAACGAGAGCCGGAGTGAATCACAGGCAAGTCCGCAGAGAAAACTGGGAAGATAGAAAATATCCCATCAGCGAAGTGGACTGGAATGGATATTTGCCCGTAACGGTGAAGATACGGAACTGTTGCGAAGCGGAAATGAATAAAATCAGGAAGATATAGAAAAGAAGGCAGGTGAACCGCCGGTAGATCCTCTTGTAATCAGAGAGGGCGGTGATTCATCTGTCTTTTTGTTTCATAGGAAATTTTTTGTTTTTAAAACGAAATGACGGCTGCTGTTATGATTTACGTTTTTCACAAGCTATGATAAAATGAAAAGGTGCTTTCAGATTGGAGGAAATATAAAAATATGAGTGATAACCAGAATATAGATACGACAACCAATATAAACGAAACAGATACAAATAAAACCAGTACAGATCATTCGGATGATTACGAGAAAATCTGCTACGTCTGCCGCCGCCCGGAGAGCAAGGCGGGAGAGATGATCACGATGCCGGGCGGGATGAATTTCTGCCATGAGTGTATGCAGAAAGCATTTGACTCGATTTCCAAGTCGGGCATGGACTTTTCCAAGCTTCAAAATATGCCGTTTATGAACATGAATCTCAATGATTTTGCGGGCATGCAGATGCCGAATACAGAGATTCCAGAGAAAAATAAGATCAAGAAAAAGAGCAAGGCAAAAGACGCGGAGAAATTTCTGACGATGAAGGATGTTCCGGCACCGCACCAGATCAAGGCGCAGCTGGATACGTATGTGATCGGGCAGGAGCGGGCGAAACGGGCAGTTTCAGTGGCAGTCTACAACCATTATAAGCGCGTGATTCTCCGGCAGCAGGACGAGCTTCGGGCAAATGAAAATACGGAAGAAAAAGCGGAAAACGCGGCGGCACAGGGAATGCAGATGCAGGGCGGCGAGCCGGAGATTGAGAAATCCAACATCCTGATGCTGGGACCGACCGGAAGCGGAAAAACGTACCTGGTCAAGACGCTGGCGAAGCTTTTGGATGTGCCGCTGGCGATCGCGGATGCGACGGCGCTCACGGAAGCTGGATATATCGGAGATGATATAGAAAGCGTAGTCTCCAAGCTTCTGGCAGCGGCTGGAAATGATGTGGAGAAAGCTGAGCAAGGCATCATTTTCATCGATGAGATCGATAAAATTGCGAAAAAGAAAAATACGATGAGCCGCGATGTCAGCGGTGAGTCGGTACAGCAGGAGCTTTTAAAACTTCTGGAAGGCAGCCAGGTAGAGGTGCCGGTCGGCTCAAACCAGAAGAATGCGCTCACGCCGATGGCGACTGTGGATACGAACAACATCCTGTTTATCTGTGGCGGCGCGTTTCCGGGATTGGATGATATCATCAAGGAGCGCCTGAAAAAGCGTTCCACGATGGGCTTCAACTCCCATTTGAAGGATGAATTTGACAATGATCCGGATATTTTGAGCCAGGTGACAACGGAAGATCTGCGGAATTTTGGCATGATTCCGGAGTTTCTCGGACGTCTGCCGGTGCTTGTGAGCCTGCAGGGGCTGACAAAGGAATTGCTGATGCGGATTCTGAAAGAACCGAAAAATGCGATCCTCAAGCAGTATGAGCGCCTGCTGGCGTTGGATGAGGTCAAACTGGTGTTTGAGGACGATGCACTGGAGTGGATCGCCGAGCGGGCGCTGGAAAAAGATACGGGTGCCCGTGCGCTGCGTGCAATTTTAGAGGATTTTATGATGGATATCATGTATGAGATCCCGAAAGATCCGAATATCGGATCCGTTGTGATCACGCGCCCGTATCTGGAGAAGAAGGGCGGTCCGCGGATAGAGATGCGGGGGTAATAGCTTTTCAGGAGCATGATCGGTGAACGGTGTCATGGATGTGGTGAAAGTTATCGATGTAAGGATCCGGAAAAGCAATTTGTGTGTGAAGAGAAAACAGCAGAAGTTAATTAACTTCTCATGGATAAAAAAGAGTTATATAGGTTTAACGTCCCATACCCCCACTCCCGGCTGGGATATTCGATGGAATTTCGGCGGTCAGCCCCGCGGATCAGAAATGCCTTGGCAATCGAGGTGTTGATCCGCGGGGCTGATGGCGTATAGGCAGACCAGGAGAGCAGGATCGCGGCGGCTCCGGCGGTCATGGCGGCGGCAAATGAGGTTCCGGTTACCTCCTGATAATCGGGAAGCGGGAGCCGGACGCCGGGGGCGGCAAGGTCGGGCTTGATAGTTCTGGTGCGGGTAAAACCGCGGCTGGAATGCAGATAGATCCCGCCCGTCTGGTGGCTGTAGGCGGCGGTGGTGATGATGGCTGCTGTATTGCCCGGATCGGTGATGGTTGTGTCCGGATCCGGGCGCAGAAAGAAGGTTTCATCCGAGATAAAGCCGTGCACCGGCAGCCACATATGGTATTCACCCTGAATCGAGAGCGTGTGGTAGACGCGGATTTTCCAGATTCCGGCGGCGGGGGCATCAAAGCGCATCAGGATCAGTTCGCTTCCGGTCGCCAGCTCGGAGCTGGTATAGTTGAGGTGAATGGTCGTTCCTTCCAGAAGAAAGGGAATCCGGCGTTCTTCGTCGCCGGAGAGCCGGATGCGTCCCGTTTCGTCGCCGGAGGGGGATAAAAATCCGACACTGTAAAGCTCCGATTCACGCGCCCACAGTTCCAGCGTAAATCCCCGTTCGCCGGGACCGACCCGCAGTTCCACATCCTCATAGGAGGTGGAAGCAGGAAATACACTGCGAAAATGGTGCCCGCGCCCGGTTTCATTGCCTCCGGCGGCGACCAGAATCTGCCCGCTGGCGCGCGACAGGCTGTTCAGATATAGACCAAGCGGCGAAGTGCCGCTGTGGCTTCCGGTATTGGTGCCAAGACCCAGCAGGATCACAAGGGGCTTTTTCTCCTGCCTGGCAATATAAAGAAGAAACTTGATTCCGAGCATGATGTCGTCCTCCTGAAAGGCGATGGCATCCTCGCGGATCAGAAAAAAATCGCGAAGATAGGTTCTGGCTGGTTTCAAGCGTACAACGACCAGTTCCGATTCCGGCGCCGCCCCGGAGAAAAAAGTATCGGCATCTTCGGAACCGGCGGCGACCAGCGCCATCTGCGTGCCGTGGCGGAGAGGATCCGAGGTGGGGACGATGGAATGCGGATCTTCCGAGCGCAGCGCCTCGTTGATGTGGGAACGCTGGTAGACACTTCCGTAGTGCAGCGCATCGATCGGATCCGGCGTGCTAAGCCCCGTGCCCGGAACCGTCTGATCCCAGATGGCGGCGATGCGCGTGCTTCCATCCGGATCGCGTAACAAGGGATTTGTATAATCGATCCCCGTATCCACAATCCCAATCAGCGTCCCGCGCCCCTTGTTTCCCAGGAAGGGCTGTTCTGCCGTCCGGGAAATTCCTGCGCTGTCCAGGCTGGATGTATCTAATATGGTATAAAGATTCGGGATCGAGTCATAGCCATACTGCTGGACTGAGAGCGGCAGCGCCTCCGCCAGAGACCGGTGCCAGATCACATACTCATGATTGACAAAATCATAGCAGCCGGAATCATTTTCCAAAATCTGGTTATAGGTAAAAGGGAAAAAACGTTCGATAAAATCGGCGGTTTGGTTGTCTGGAAGAGAAGAGCAATTCATAGCGGTTTCCATAGAGATTTTTTAGAATTTAAGATAAGATATGCGGTAAAATACGAAAGCTTCCCTATACTCTGTCGGAAAAACTTGTTATAATAAATATAAGTTAGATAATGACAATTATATGAGGAGGTGCCCTTATGAAAAAATACCTGTATATGATAGCTGCCCTGTTCGGTATCGATTATTTCTGCAAGGAAAACATAGAAGCCCAGAAACCGGAAGATTTTCCGCGCGACATGGAAAAAAGCCATGGAAAGATCCGACTGTACCGCAATCACAACGACGGTTTCTGTTTTGGGGTAAAAAAAGAAAAGAAAGAACTGGTTCGCATGGTGCCGGTTGTCTTTACCTCGGCGGCAGCGGGCATTCTGACATGGTTATTGTGCCGGGACGAAGGCAGAAAAGCCGATCGGATCGGGTTTGCCCTCATCACGGCGGGTGGTTTAAGCAACCTGTATGACCGCCTCAAACGCGGTTATGTGGTAGATTATTTCAGCATCCGGTGTAAATACCTGGAAAAGGTCGTCTTTAATCTGGGAGACTTTTTTATCTTCGCAGGAAGCGCCCTGATCGCAGCCTCCGATCTGCTGGGAGCCGTCCGTGATCTTACTTCTCCGGCAGAGGATCACATAAAAGCGCTCCGACTGCCGTGGCGAAAGACGGATGAGGCGGAATGATATAGTCGATTCCAAAGACATCGTGCATCTGATTGAAAATGTCAAAGGTCTTTGCAGCAGGTGCAAGGCTGGCGAGAGAACCGGTCAGGACGACATTCCGGGTGGTGTCCCGGCTGAGCGCCAGGGACGCCATCACACCCACATTTTCATAAATCATATTGAAAAGAGCGGCAGCCAGGTCAGCATCCGAGGCGCCGCTTTTGATTCGCCCAAAATTGGCAGCGGTTAAGTCGGCGGCAAGTCCCGGGACATCTTCCTCCTGCACGTCGGCGATGCGGAGATCTGCCATGGCCTTATTGCCGCGCAGCGCCATCTCTGAGAGGGCAAAAATGTCGGTGACGCCGAGAAAACGCTCCGCCATGCCGGCAAGTGTCCCACCGCCGACGCCGCTTCCGCCCAGATGACGGAAGCCGTTTGTCCTGGAAGCGCGGATAAAGGCAGAGCCGGTTCCAAGGCTGACCACCAGCGCTTCGTCAAGCCCGGACAGGTATAGGCCGCCGTGTCCGATGGCATCCAGCTCCAGGGCATGGATGGTCGGGATGCCGAAGATATTTTCATGGAAATACGTCGAACCGAGCCCGGTCAGGACGATTTTTTCAACATCGTCAAACGAAGCGCCCTGCTGATCCAGGAAACGCCCGAGAACACCGTAAGCCGAGGTGCGCGGGTCATCCGCGTGAACCTGAAGCGTACCAAGCAGAGTGCCATGCTCATCCAGCGCCGCCGCCTTGGTGCTGGAACTGCCGATGTCGATTCCGAGGGATAAATTCATTTGCTTATCTCCTTTATGATATAAAAATAGGATATGGCTGCCAGGGCAGTCGTTCCGTATCTTTTATGACTGTAAGAATTGGATTGTTTTTATAAACATTATAGGGTAAAGTAAAATAAAGTGCAATGGAAGAATGTGGTCCGAATGTTCTTAAAATGATATTTCAAATGGATAACATAAAGATTTATATGTCACGCCCAAGCTTTGTTGAGATTCCGGCAGAGACTGAAATATGCTTTAATGATAAGGAAATAGTGACCGGAAATACGGGATATCAGGCATGGTGGAGCAGAGAGTATGAGGTCCATGTTTAATAAGGAGTTCTTTAAGTGTTCCCAGTTTACGCACATTAACAGATGTACTTTTTCCCTCGTTATTAATATAGCTTTTTGCAATATAAAAAGACTCCGAATTTTTTTGACACAAAAAAAAGCAGGTTCTATGCGGCCTGCAAGGTATTTTTCTATTATTCAACGGTCAAACTCCCGGAGACGGCAGAAGTATGGAAATGCAAGCCTGTCTTTATTGACAGAACCTATGAAATACGGTAGAATCAACCTTAAAAAAGAGTAATCCCCTACATGGGGAGATAGGAGTTGAGTTTTTTGAGTTCTGGTGATGGGATACAGCTATTGATTTTGATACTTCTGCTTTTGATGTCGGCTTTCTTTTCTTCTACGGAGACGGCGCTGACGACGGTCAACAAGATCCGGGTGCGGACGCTGGCGGAGAATGGCGATAAGCAGGCAGAGTATGTATTGAAGATCATAGAGGATCCGAGCAAAATGCTGAGTGCGATTCTGATCGGCAACAATGTGGTAAACCTGTATGCGTCTTCTCTTGCGACGGTTCTTGCCACCCACATCTGGGGCAACAAGATCGTAGGGATTGCGACGGGCATTCTGACGCTTTTAATCCTGATTTTCGGCGAGATCACGCCGAAGACGGTTGCGACGATACAGGCTGAGCGGATTGCATTTCGGTTCGCTAAAATCATTTATTATATCATGACGGTGCTGACACCGGTCATTTTTGTGGTCAACCAGCTATCATTTTTAGTGTTGAAGCTGCTTCGCGTGGATGTGAAGGCAAAGGGCGAGTCCATCACGGAGGATGAGCTGCGAACGATCGTGGAGGTCAGCCACGAAGAGGGCGTCATCGAGTCCGAAGAGAAGAAGATGATCAACAATGTGTTTGATTTTGGGGACGCCGTGGCGCGCGATGTCATGCTTCCGAAGGTCAACATGACGTTTGTGGACGTGGATGCGACGTATGACGAGCTGATGGAGGTATTCCGCAGTGAGAAATACACGCGTTACCCGGTCTATGAGGAGACGACGGACAATGTCATCGGTGTTCTGAACATCAAGGATATTTTCTTAAAAGGCGGGGAAGAGGGCTTTTCTGTCCGGAAATATCTGCGGAAACCTCTCTATACATATGAGTTTAAGAAGGTTGCTGAGCTGATGCGCGAGATGCGGAAAGCAGCGATCAGCATCGTGATCGTGCTCGACGAGTACGGTTCGACGGTCGGTCTTATCACGCTGGAAGATATGCTGGAGGAGATTGTCGGAGATATCCGGGACGAGTACGATGGAGACGAGGAAAAGTCCATACAGCGCATCGCCCCGCGGGAATACATGGTAGACGGTTCGGTCAAACTTGACGATCTGGATGAACGCCTGAATCTGGAACTCCAGTCAGACGAATATGATTCCATTGGCGGACTGGTGATCGGACTTTTGAACCATCTTCCACAGGAAAAAGAAGAGGTTGTGGTGGAAAACGTCCGCCTCGTCGTCGAATGTGTGGATAAGAACCGGATCGATAAGATTCATCTGTACCTGTTAAGCCCGTCGGAGGCGGCGTTAGCTAAACATACCGCCGATGGTGCCGCTTCCGGCGCAGAGGGCGAAGGAAAGCAGCAGGGATGAGGCAGTCTCCTTGAGGGACTGTCGGATCGCAAAAGACAGGGCTAGAAAAATAAGAAAATAAAGGGCGCCGGCACAGAATCCCCAGAGGAACCGGCGCCTTTTTGCTTTCTTTCCGGCGACGAGTCCTGCCAGAAAGCAGGCGAGAATGTAGATGCCGCGCACTCCTAGCGTGATTTCCTTTTCACCCCACTGAAACCGGTACATCCCAAACGCGAGCAGAAGCAGAAAGACAGCGGTTGCCGCGTAGGAGAAGAGGGAAGAACGGAGCAGAATCTGGATAGCTGATTTTTCCATGATAAAATACCTGTGTGCATTTTTTTCTATTCATATGAGCAAAGAAGGACAAATATGCCTGCAGAATGAAACACTGTTACAAACAAGCGTTACTGTTCACGCATACGTGCCCAGTAACGGAATTTGCCGTGGCTTCGCATCTCAATACGGCAAATTCCTGCTGCCACCACGTTTTCTTACGGCACTTTCGGTTCCAAAAGTGCCTACCCGTGAACAGTTCCAAAAAAGCCGGAATCTGTGAGAAACACGGTAAATTGAAATGCTTGCACAAGCGGGCAACATATGATATAATCTGTAGGACTTTATATACTAAAAAAATGAAGGAGGACATAGAGATGAAACACGTAAAGACACTGAGCGCAAGCACATTGAAGAACAGCATGAAGAAAGGCGGTTGCGGCGAGTGCCAGACATCCTGCCAGTCTGCATGTAAGACATCCTGTACTGTAGGTAACCAGAGCTGCGAGAACCAGAACCGCTAATTGGCAGTACAAAACAAATGAGGCGTTTTCTGATAAATCAGAGCTTTTCATGAGTGGGAGAGCTGGAGTCTGAGAAAACGCAGAGTTGACACAGGGAGGCAGACAAGACGGAGCGCGGTCCGAGGAGAGGACTGCATATGTTCCGGGTTGTCTGCCTGCCTATGTCTTATAGAAGGAGAAAGACAGTGATTCATCAGTATATAAATAATGGATATTATATCGTACTGGATGTCAACAGTGGCTCCGTCCATTCGGTCGATCCGCTTCTGTACGATGTGATTTCCTTTTTATCGGAGCGGATTCCGGACAGCGAGAAGCCGTTTCAGATTGCCCAGTCCCTGAAAGACGAGACGGCGGCAGCATTAAAAGAGAAATACAGCCAGGAAGAGATCAGAGAGGCATTTGAGGACATTCAGGAGCTCATCGATCAGGAAGAACTCTTTACCGCTGACATTTACAAAAACTTCGTTATGGATTTCAAGAAGCGCCAGACGGTTGTCAAGGCACTCTGCCTGCACATCGCGCATGACTGCAACCTTGCCTGTCAGTACTGCTTTGCAGAAGAGGGCGAGTATCATGGACGCAGAGCGCTGATGACCTTTGAGGTCGGCAAGAAAGCGCTGGATTTCCTGATTGCCAATTCCGGCAACCGCCGGAATCTGGAAGTCGATTTCTTCGGCGGCGAGCCGCTGATGAACTGGCAGGTGGTTAAACAGTTAGTCGAGTACGGACGTTCCCAGGAAGAGGCGCACAACAAGAAATTCCGTTTCACACTGACCACCAACGGCGTTCTGTTAAACGATGAAATTATGGAATTCTGCAACCGCGAGATGGCAAACGTTGTACTCAGTCTGGATGGACGAAAAGAGGTCAATGACAAGATGCGCCCATTCCGCAACGGAACCGGAAGCTATGACCTGATCGTGCCGAAGTTTCAGAAATTTGCAGAAAAGCGCGGAGACCGCGATTATTTCGTGCGTGGTACCTTCACACACAACAACCTGGATTTTGGCAAAGATGTTCTGCATTTTGCCGATCTTGGATTCAAGAAAATGTCGGTTGAGCCGGTTGTAGCACCGGATGAAGAGTCCTACGCGATCAAAGAGGCGGATCTTCCGCAGATTCTCGAGGAATATGACCGTCTGGCAGCAGAGTATGTCAAGAGACATAAAGAGGGACGCGGCTTCACGTTCTTCCACTTTATGCTTGACCTGACACAGGGACCGTGCGTGGCAAAACGTCTGTCCGGATGCGGTTCGGGAACCGAGTATCTGGCTGTGACCCCGTGGGGCGACCTCTATCCGTGCCATCAGTTTGTAGGAAATGAAGATTTCCTTCTCGGCAATGTAGATACGGGCGTGACCAACACGGCAGTCCGCGATGAGTTCAAGCTCTGCAATGTTTATGCGAAGGACAAATGCCGGGATTGTTTTGCCAGATTTTACTGCAGCGGCGGCTGTGCGGCCAATTCCTACAACTTCCACGGTTCCATCACGGATGCGTATGATATCGGGTGCGAGATGCAGAAAAAACGTATCGAGTGCGCGATCATGATAAAAGCTGCTCTTGCAGACGGCTCTGACGAGTAGAGAACAAGGAGAGAGAGGAATGAAGAACAAAAAAGGAAAAAGCTTCCTGGGGATGCTGCTCCTTCTGATTGCCATCGGCGTATTCGGCTATTTCGGCTATTCGACGATGAATCAGATCAAGCTGGGTCTTGACCTGGCTGGCGGTGTCAGCATTACCTACCAGGCGAAAGAAGAAAATCCGTCTTCCGAGGATATGGCGGATACGATCTACAAGCTCCAGCAGCGTGTACAGAATTACAGTACCGAGGCGGAGGTTTACCAGGAGGGAAATAACCGTATCAACGTAGATATTCCGGGTGTATCGGATGCCAACGCGATTCTGGAAGAGTTAGGAAAACCGGGTTCCCTGATTTTCGTGGATTCAGAAGGAAATCAGATCCTCGATGGTAAACAGGTTGCCAGCGCGAAAGCCGGCATGACCGAGGATAAGACGACCGGTTCCAAGGCGTATGTCGTTTCTCTGACCTTTACCGAGGAAGGTAAACAGGCATTTGCTGAGGCGACCACGAATGGCGTCGGAAAACCAATTTATATCATTTATGATAACCAGATTATTTCTGCTCCGACCGTCCGTGAGGCGATCACAGGCGGACAGTGCCAGATTGACGGCATGGCGGATTATGAAGAGGCAAATAATCTTGCGTCCACGATCCGTATCGGTTCCCTGTCCCTGGAGCTGGAAGAGCTGCGTTCCAACGTAGTTGGCGCGAAGCTGGGCCAGGAGGCGATCTCCACCAGCTTAAAGGCAGGTCTGATCGGATTTGCCATTGTCATTGTATTTATGATTGCCGTATATCTGCTTCCGGGTCTGGCTGCATCTCTGGCTCTGTGCCTGTATGTCGGTCTGATCCTGATCCTGCTGGTAGCATTTGAGGTGACTCTGACGCTTCCGGGCGTGGCTGGTATCATCCTGTCGATCGGTATGGCGGTGGATGCGAACGTCATCATTTTCACCCGTATCAAAGAGGAGATTGGTCTGGGAACATCCGTCAAGAATGCGATCAAGGCAGGTTTCGCCAAGGCACTTTCCGCGATCATCGACGGAAACGTAACCACCCTGATTGCGGCAGCGGTTCTGTTCTGGAGAGGTTCCGGTACCGTCAAGGGCTTTGCGGCGACGCTGGCAATCGGTATCGTGCTTTCTATGTTCACGGCGCTGTTTGTAACCAAATTTGCCCTGAACTGCTTCTATGAGATGGGCTTTGAGGATGCGAAGTTCTACGGATGCCGCAAGGATATGAAGACGCGTCCGTTCCTGAAATTCCGCAAGCTTTACTTTGCTCTGTCGCTCGTGATCATTCTGGCAGGCGTCGGTAGCATGGTTCACAATCAGTCTTCGATGGGTGTGCCGCTCAACTACAGCATGGAGTTCAGAGGCGGTACTTCTACAAACGTTACCTTTAACGAGGATATGTCTCTGGAAGATATTTCCTCCCAGGTGGTTCCGGTGGTAGAAAAGATTACCGGCGAAGCTGGCACACAGACCCAGAAGGTAGCCGGAAGCAACGAGGTTATCATCAAGACACGTACCCTGAACATGGACGAGCGCGAAGAGTTAAACCAGGCGCTGGCGGATCAGTTTGGTGTGGATAAAGAGAAGATCACAGCCGACAGTATCTCCGGTGCGGTCAGCCAGGAGATGAAGCGCGATGCGATTGTGGCGGTTACGATTGCGACGATCTGCATGTTGATTTACATCTGGTTCCGTTTCAGCAACATCACGTTCGCGGCGGGCGCGGTTCTTGCCCTGATGCACGATGTGCTGGTTGTCCTGACCTGCTATGCGATGCTGCGCTGGTCGGTTGGTTCGACGTTCATCGCCTGCATGCTGACGATTGTCGGTTACTCAATCAACGCGACGATCGTTATCTTCGACCGTATCCGTGAGAATATGAAGCTTCTGGGCAATAAAGAGTCCGCTGAGACGATCGTCAACACCAGTATCAGCCAGACCCTGACGCGAAGCATCAACACGACGCTGACGACCTTCGTCATGGTCCTGATTCTTTATATCCTGGGTGTATCTTCCATCCGTGAGTTTGCTCTTCCGCTGATGGTAGGTCTGATCTGCGGTACGTATTCGTCCGTATGCCTGTCCGGCTCTGTCTGGTATGTGCTGAATAAAAAGCGCATGGAGAAGAATGCCAAACCGGCTGGCAAGAAGGCAAAGGCAGAGAAGTAAAAAGTATAGGAAAAAAGATGGAATACAAGATTTTATACAAAGATGGCCGCGCAAAACGCGCGGAAATGAAAACGGTCCACGGAACCATCCAGACGCCTGTTTTCATGAATGTCGGCACGGTGGCGGCGATCAAGGGCGCGGTTTCGACCGATGATCTCCGCACGATCGGCACGCAGGTGGAACTTTCCAATACCTATCACCTCCATGTCCGTACCGGCGACAAGCTGATCCGACAGTTTGGCGGTCTGCACAAATTTATGAACTGGGATCGCCCGATCCTCACGGATTCCGGCGGATTTCAGGTGTTTTCCCTGGCGGGACTGCGGAAGATTAAAGAAGAGGGCGTTTATTTTAACTCCCACATCGATGGTCACAAGATTTTCATGGGACCGGAGGAAAGTATGCAGATTCAGTCCAACTTAGGTTCGACGATCGCGATGGCATTTGATGAGTGCCCGCCGAGTCTTGCCGATCGGGACTATGTACAGAAATCAGTGGAGCGCACGACGCGCTGGCTGGCGCGCTGCAAGGATGAGATGGCACGCCTCAATGCACTGCCGGATACGGTCAACCGGGAACAGCTCCTGTTTGGTATCAATCAGGGCGCGGTTTATGAGGATATCCGTATCGAACACGCGAAGGAAATCAGCAAAATGAACCTCGACGGCTATGCGGTTGGCGGTCTGGCAGTTGGCGAGAGCCATGAGGAAATGTACCGGATTCTGGATGCAGTCGTTCCGCACCTGCCGGAGGACAAGCCGACTTATCTTATGGGCGTTGGCACACCGGCAAACATCCTGGAAGCGGTAGACCGGGGCGTTGATTTCTTTGACTGTGTGTACCCGTCCCGGAATGGACGCCACAGCCATGTATACACGAACCATGGCAAATTAAATCTCCTGAACAGCAAATATGAGCTGGATCCGCGCCCGATCGAGGAAGGCTGCGGCTGTCCGGCATGCCGTTCTTACTCCCGCGCATATATCCGCCACCTGTTTAAGGCGAAGGAAATGCTGGGGATGAGATTATGCGTCTTGCATAATTTGTATTTTTATAATAAAATGATGGAAGAGATTCGCGACGCGATCGAACATCACTGTTATGCTGAGTATAAAGCAAAGAAACTTGCAGGCATGATGGGTGAATCGAACTAAAGGAGGAAATATACCACATGAGCAGCACAAGCGGAATGATCGTTTACCTTGTATTTATCATTGCCATCTTCTATTTTATGGCAATCCGTCCACAGTCCAAGGAAAAGAAAAAACAGGCAGAACTGATGGCAACCGTAGCAGTAGGCGACAGCGTTCTGACATCCAGCGGCTTCTACGGCGTGATTATCGATATGACCGATGATACTGTAATCGTAGAGTTCGGAAGCAACAAGAACTGCCGCATCCCGATGCGTAAGGATGCAATCGTTCAGGTTGAGAAACCGGAAGTCTAAGAAGAACGGTAAGAAAGTGAGAGGATCGCAGCTCCCGATGGGGCGGCGGTCCTTTTTTTGTGTAACAGGAAATTCCTTGGAATTCCCTATGACACAAAAAGGCACTAACGTGCCAATGATGCGCACTCGCGCGAAGCAGAAACATGTCGCAAGCGACCGCGCTCGGCGCGAGAATGTGCCAAGGCACATTCTTTTTTATTTTACAGATAACCCCAGGTTATAGAATAAATTCCAAATTACTATATGGGGAATACCCGTTTTCCTTTGTCAGAAGATTGCAAAATAGGACGGAATCCGATATGATAAAAAGTAACCGTTTGAAACAAGGGAGGTATTTTATTATGAATTGCAATATTACTGTGATTCCGGGCGACGGAATCGGACCGGAGATTGTGAGAGAGGCATGCGGCGTGCTGGACAAGGTAGGCGCCGTCTACGGTCATACATTTAATTATACAAAAATCCTGATGGGCGGCTGTTCCATCGACGAGTACGGCGTACCGCTGACCGATGAGGCACTGGAGACCGCGAAAAAGAGTGATTCCGTCCTGCTCGGTGCAGTCGGCGGCAACGTGGGAAATTCCCGCTGGTACGATGTGGCTCCGAACCTGCGTCCGGAGGCCGGTCTTCTTGCCATCCGTAAAGGTCTGGGACTGTTCGCGAATATCCGCCCGGCATACCTCTACAAAGAGCTGGCAGATGCCTGCCCGCTAAAGAAAGAGATCATCGGCGACGGCTTCGATATGGTTATCATGCGTGAGCTGACCGGCGGTCTGTACTTCGGTGACCGTTACACGAAGGAGATCGACGGCGTGACGACCGCGGTAGATACCCTGACCTACAATGAAAATGAGATCCGCCGGATCGCAATCAAGGCATTCGATATCGCGATGAAGCGCCGCAAGAGCGTTATTAGCGTCGATAAGGCAAACGTACTGGATTCCTCCCGCCTGTGGAGAAAGGTAGTCGAGGAAGTTGCTAAAGATTATCCGGAAGTTACCCTGACCCATATGCTGGTTGATAACTGCGCGATGCAGCTTGTCATGAATCCGGGACAGTTCGACGTGATCCTGACTGAGAACATGTTTGGCGATATCCTTTCTGACGAGGCAAGCATGATTACCGGCTCCATCGGTATGCTGTCTTCGGCCAGCTTAAACGAGGGCAAATTTGGTCTCTACGAGCCGAGCCACGGTTCCGCACCGGACATCGCGGGCAAGGACATCGCAAACCCGATTGCAACTATTCTTTCCGCAGCGATGATGCTCCGCTATTCCTTCGATCTGGATAAGGAAGCAAAAGCCATCGAGGATGCCGTACAGCAGGTACTGACCGAGGGCTACCGTACCGTGGATATCATGGCGGATGGCTGCAAGCAGGTTGGAACCGTTGAGATGGGCAGGCTGATCTGTGAGAGAATTAAATAGAAAGATTGCAAAAATTTCATAAATGCGATAAAATCAAAGATAAACGTAAAAACCGCCCCTGTCACCAGGGGCGGAGGTCGTCGAAAGAGATAGAAGGAGACGAAAAGATGAAAAGTGATGCAGTAAGAAAAGGGATGCAGCAGGCACCTCACCGTTCTTTGTTTAATGCACTCGGTATGACGGAAGAGGAGATGAACAAACCTCTTGTCGGTATCGTAAGTTCTTATAATGAGATTGTTCCGGGACACATGAACCTGGACAAGATTGTAAATGCCGTGAAGCTGGGGGTAGCGATGGCTGGCGGCACACCGGTTGTATTTCCGGCGATCGCAGTCTGTGATGGTATCGCTATGGGACATGTCGGCATGAAATACTCTCTGGTTACCCGTGATCTGATCGCAGATTCCACCGAATGTATGGCGCTGGCACATCAGTTCGATGCGCTGGTTATGGTTCCAAACTGTGATAAAAACGTACCGGGACTTCTGATGGCAGCAGCCCGCGTCAATGTACCGACTGTATTTGTCAGCGGCGGTCCGATGTTAGCCGGTCATGTAAAGGGACAGAAGAGAAGTCTTTCCAGCATGTTCGAGGCAGTTGGTTCCTACGCAGCAGGCACCATGACGGAAGAAGATGTGAAAGAATTCGAATGTAAGGTCTGCCCGACCTGCGGTTCCTGTTCCGGTATGTACACCGCCAACAGCATGAACTGCTTAACAGAGGTACTCGGCATGGGCCTTCAGGGCAACGGTACGATCCCGGCAGTTTACTCCGAGCGAATCAAACTGGCAAAACACGCTGGTATGAAGGTTATGGAGATGTATGAGAAAAACATCCGTCCGAGAGATATTATGACAGAAAAGGCATTTTTAAATGCACTGACCGTGGATATGGCACTCGGATGTTCTACCAACAGTATGCTGCATCTTCCGGCGATTGCACATGAGGCAGGCGTAGACCTGAACATGGAGCTGGTCAATGAGATGAGCAAGCGCACCCCGAACCTGTGCCATCTGGCACCGGCAGGTCCGACCTATATGGAGGATCTGAACGAGGCAGGCGGCGTGTATGCGGTTATGAATGAGCTGTCCAAGAAGAACCTTCTGAATCTGGACTGCATGACCGTAACCGGCAAGACCGTTGGCGAGAATATCAAGGGCTGTGTCAACAAGAATCCGGAGGTTATCCGACCGATCGACAATCCGTACAGTCAGACTGGCGGTATTGCGATCCTGAAAGGAAACCTGGCACCGGATACAGGCGTTGTAAAACGTTCTGCCGTTGCACCGGAGATGCTGGTACATCAGGGACCGGCGCGTGTGTTTGACTGTGAGGAAGACGCGATTGCAGCGATCAAGGGCGGCAAGATTGTGGCTGGCGATGTTGTTGTCATCCGTTACGAGGGACCGAAGGGCGGTCCGGGCATGCGTGAGATGCTGAACCCGACTTCTGCCATCGCAGGTATGGGACTTGGTTCCAGCGTAGCTCTGATCACAGACGGACGTTTCTCCGGCGCATCCAGAGGTGCATCCATCGGACACGTTTCTCCGGAGGCGGCAGTCGGCGGACCGATCGCGCTGGTTGAGGAAGGCGATATTATTTCCATTGATATCAATAATAACTCCCTGAACGTACTCGTATCTGACGAGGAGCTGGCAGAGAGAAGAAAGAAATGGCAGCCGAGAGAACCGAAGGTTACGACCGGATACCTGGCACGTTACGCAGCGCTTGTAACGAGCGGAAACCGGGGCGCAATCCTGGAGGTTCCGAAGACACAGAAGTAATCATTGCGGGCTTCAGACAGGTGCTTTTGAGACGGAAAGTACTGCTTGATGCCAAAAGGCAGTGGATGGGACGATTTATCAGGCTGCCCCTACGGAGAGCTTGACAGCGCGACAGACGCTTTCGGAAGCTTTGCGGGGATATGTACTCTCGGAGTTTTTCAGCCCCGCTTTTGCGGTTGATGAAAGCCCGGGAGTATATGCATTTAAAATGGTTTAAGGAAGGAAAGCAGGTTAGACAGATGAAGACATTGACAGGAGCAGAGATTGTCATTGAATGCTTGAAAGAGCAGGGGGTAGACACGGTGTTCGGTTATCCGGGCGGCGCGATCCTCAACATTTATGATGCACTTTATAAACACAAGGATGAAATCACCCATATTTTGACCTCTCATGAACAGGGAGCGTCCCACGCGGCAGACGGCTACGCGAGAGCAACCGGTAAGGTCGGTGTGTGTATGGCGACATCCGGTCCGGGAGCTACAAACCTGGTTACGGGTATTGCAACGGCTAACCTGGATTCCATTCCGATGGTAGCCATCACCTGTAATGTAACGACAGGGCTTCTTGGAAAAGACAGCTTCCAGGAGATCGACATTCTGGGTGTTACCATGCCGATCACGAAATATAATTTTATCGTAAAGGATGTCACGAAGCTGGCAGATGTGATCCGCCGTGCGTTCGTGATCGCTAAGAGTGGTCGTCCGGGTCCGGTTTTGGTGGATATCACCAAGGATGTGACGGCAGCGGCCTGCGAGTACGAGCCGAAGGAACCGCAGCCGATCGAGCGCGAGACAGAGCTGATCCGTGAGGAAGACATGGAAAAGGCGATCGAGATGATCAAGGCGGCGAGAAAACCGTTTATTTTCGTCGGCGGCGGTGCAGTGGCGTCAGATGCTGCCAATGAATTAAGCGCATTTGCACATAAAATTCAGGCGCCGGTGGGGGACAGCCTGATGGGTAAAGGTGCATTTGACGGAACCGATGTCCTTTATACCGGTATGATCGGTATGCACGGAACCAAGACATCCAACCTCGGTGTGGCAGAGTGCGATCTGCTGATCGTTGTAGGCGCGCGTTTCAGTGACCGTGTTGTGGGCGATCCGAACCATTTTGCAACCAATGCAAAGATTTTACACATAGATATCGATCCGGCGGAGATCAACAAAAATATCCAGACCGATGCGAGCATTATTGGCGATGTCAAGATTATTCTGCGTAAGTTAAACGCGCGTCTGGATCCGATGAACCATGACGAGTGGCTGAGTCACATTGAGCGTCTGAAAGATATGTACCCGCTCCGCTACAATAAGGAAGTTCTGACCGGTCCGTATATCATGGAAGAGATCTACAAGGTAACCGGCGGCGATGCGATCATCTGTACCGATGTCGGACAGCATCAGATGTGGGCGGCACAGTATTATAAATACAAACGTCCGAGACAGCTTCTGACCTCCGGCGGTCTGGGCACCATGGGCTACGGTCTGGGTGCAGCGATTGGTGCGAAGATGGGCTGTAAGGATAAGACGGTTATCAATATTGCCGGAGACGGCTGTTTCCGTATGAACATGAACGAGATTGCGACGGCAACTCGCTACAATATTCCGGTTATCGAGGTTGTATTTAACAACCATGTTCTGGGTATGGTGCGCCAGTGGCAGACCCTGTTCTATGGAAAACGCTATTCCCAGACGGAGCTTTACGATCAGATGGATTTCGTCAAGGTGGCAGAGGGCATGGGCGCGAAAGCATACCGTATCACGAAGAAAGAGGATGTGGAGCCGGTGCTGCGCGAGGCGATCAGCTTAAATATCCCGGTTATGATCGAGTGCCAGATCGGCAGCGATGACAAGGTATTCCCGATGGTTCCGGCTGGAAAACCCATCGAGGAAGCGTTTGATGAGATTGACTTACGCATCGAATAGTTGTAAAATGGGGGCAATTATCACATTTTTGTGTAAGACAGGAGGAGATTTATTATGAGCAGAGTCTATAACTTTTCGGCAGGTCCGGCAGTACTTCCGGAGGAGGTACTGAGAGAGGCAGCGGCAGAGATGCTGGATTACCAGGGCAGCGGCATGTCCGTCATGGAGATGAGCCACCGCTCCAAGGATTTCCAGGCCATCATTGATGATGCAGAGAAGGATCTGCGCGAATTGATGCAGATTCCGGACAATTACAAAGTATTATTCGTACAGGGCGGCGGCAATATGCAGTTCGCCATGGTTCCGATGAACCTGTTCAAAAATAAGGTGGGGGATTACATCATCACCGGACAGTGGGCAAAGAAAGCATATCAGGAGGCAAAGATGTTTGGTACCGCCAACGCGATTGCATCCAGCGCTGACAAGACCTTTTCCTACATCCCGGATTGTTCGGACCTTCCAGTGGATGAGGACGCAGATTACGTGTATATCTGCTTAAATAACACTATTTACGGAACCGTATACCACGAGCTTCCGAACACCAAGGGCAAGACACTGGTAGCAGACATCTCCTCCTGTTTCCTGTCAGAGCCGCTGGATGTGAGTAAGTTTGGTATTCTCTGGGGCGGTGTCCAGAAGAACGTAGGTCCGGCTGGTATGGCGATCGTCATCATCCGCGAGGATCTGATCACTGAGGATGTTCTTCCGGGAACACCAACCATGCTGCGCTACAAAACATACGCAGACAATGACTCTCTGTACAACACACCGCCTACATACACCATCTATATGTGCGGCAAGGTATTTAAATGGCTCAAGAAAATGGGCGGTTTAAGTGCCATGAAGGAGCGCAACGAGAAGAAGGCGAAGATCCTTTACGATTTCCTCGATGAGAGCAAGCTCTTCAAGGGAACCGTTGAGAAAAAAGACCGTTCCCTGATGAACGTACCGTTCGTCACCGGCGATGCAGATCTGGATGCCCTGTTTGTCAAGGAAGCCAAAGAGGCAGGTTTTGTGAACTTAAAAGGTCACCGTACCGTCGGCGGTATGCGTGCCAGCATCTACAATGCAATGCCGATCGAGGGCGTTGAGAAATTAGTTGCTTTCATGCGCGAATTTGAGAAAAAACATACAAATTAATCAATTTTAAAATTTATGCCATTGCTGCGGCGAAAGGGAGGGGGAATCCGTTCCTTTCTGCTGCAGCAGTGGACTTTTTAAAACAAAAACAGCCCGCGTATGGGAAGATTTGAAATTTTGAAAGAAAAGAGAGTTAAAAAATGAGAAAAATCCATTGCCTGAACCCGATTTCCAAGCTGGGAACCGGTTTACTGACCGAAAATTATGAGATGACTGACAACCTGGCGGAGGCAGAGGGCATTCTGGTCCGCAGTGCTGCCATGCATGATCTGGAACTTCCGAAGGGACTGCGTGCTGTTGCACGTGCCGGAGCGGGCGTCAACAACATTCCGCTTGACAAGTGTGCGGAGGCTGGTGTTGTCGTATTCAATACACCGGGCGCCAATGCAAACGGTGTCAAAGAGCTGGTGCTGGCTGGCATGCTGCTGGGAGCCAGAGACGTAGTCGGCGGCATCGACTGGTGCAAGGAGCAGAAGGACAATGAAAATATCTCCAAAGATATGGAGAAGGCGAAAAAGAAATTTGCCGGTCATGAGATCCGCGGCAAAAAGCTTGGTGTTATCGGACTGGGCGCCATCGGCGCAGAGGTTGCAAACGCAGCTGCAGCGCTTGGCATGGAAGTATACGGCTATGATCCGTTTATTTCTGTCAAGGCAGCGTGGATGCTTTCCAGAGACGTAAAGCACATCACATCGGTTGATACGATCTATCAGGAATGCGATTACATCACCGTTCATGTACCGCTGCTTGACAGCACCCGCCAGATGATCAACAAAGACAGCCTGGGACAGATGAAGGACGGCGTGGTTATCTTAAACTTTGCGCGTGACCTTCTGGTAAATGACGACGATATGGCAGAGGCGCTGGCTTCCGGTCGTGTAAAACGCTATATCACCGATTTCCCGAATGCAAAAGTAATGCAGATGCCGAACGTCATCGCAACCCCACATCTGGGCGCATCCACAGAAGAATCCGAGGATAATTGTGCCGTGATGGCAGTCAAAGAGCTGATGGATTACCTGGACAATGGTAATATCAAGAATTCCGTCAACTTCCCGAATTGCGATATGGGCGTGTGCACAACCGTAGGTCGTCTTGCACTTCTTCATAAGAACGTGCCGAACATGATCGGACAGATTTCCTCGATCCTGGCATCGACTGACATGAACATCGCAAACATGACGAACAAGAGCCGTGATAAATACGCTTATACGCTGGTTGATCTGGAGACCAAGGCAGACGCGGCGACGATTGAGAAGCTGAAAGCTATTCAGGGTATGATGCGCGTGCGCGTGAT
Source organism: Clostridium sp. AM27-28 (assembly GCF_003480955.1). Classification (NCBI taxonomy): domain Bacteria; kingdom Bacillati; phylum Bacillota; class Clostridia; order Eubacteriales; family Clostridiaceae; genus Clostridium; species Clostridium sp. AM27-28. The sequence continues at coordinate 54,397 of NZ_QUJT01000013.1, read as the reverse complement.
CAAATAATAAGTTTTATTGAAAACAGCCGGAGAAAGTGCGGTTTTGGGTGCACCTTTTCCGGCTGTATTTTTATGGATTGCAGAATGTTTTTATTGAAGAATCTCTGCATGGCTTTTTAACTTGATAATTATATGTATATATTGGTGAGAAACTGTCAGTGGCGGGTTATATTAAGCGACAGGATTGACTTGGTAAGAAAACCTTGTCATGGGGTGGAAAATTGATCGATACTAGGATCTTTCATTTCATAAACACGCGTCCACTCCTTAGTGCCATCTTTTTTGACAGTTTCGGAGCGGTTCATCGCCAGAAAACGGATCAGTTCATAGCAGTCAATCCAGATTTCGTTGTTTCCTTCTTTCTGGGATTCGTCAAAAATGAGCTGCAATCCGAAATGCAGGTGCGGTTCAGCGATGTTGTTGGTGTTTTCAGTGCTGCTGTAGCCGGTGTGCCCGAGATAACCGATCACGTCCCCGGCGGTGACGAGACTGCCCTCTTTCAGGTTTGACTGGTAGGGGTAGTCTTTGCGTAAATGTGCATAATAGTAGTATCGTTTCCCGTCAAAGCTGCGGATGCCGATGCGCCAGCCGCCGTACTGGTTCCAGCCGAGCGCCTCGACGCGCCCGGATTCCACAGCAATCACAGGCGTTCCCGTCTGCCCCATCATATCATGCCCGAGATGCCGTCTCCGGTAACCGTAGCTGCGGGAGACACCGAAATCGTCATAGTGGCTGTAGGGAAAGTTTTTCGCCAGTGGGAGAAACGCTTTCAGACCATATTTGGTAACCCAGACTTTTTCCTCACCGGAGGGAGTCAGGGGGACAGCGTCGGGATCGGAGAGAGTGGGGGCTGGGGTTTCGAGAGAAGTTTGTGTGTTGGATGAGGCTGAAGTTTCTGGTGAAGCTTGACTGGCTGAGTCGATTGTGTCTGTACCAGTTGTGGTTGCTGTTGTTGTTGCTGTTGTTGGTGGTGGTGTCGTTGCGTAGGAAGTATTGGCAGCCGGATCCCCCTCCTGTATCTGCGCGTCCGCCAGTGCAAAAGCCGGTGCTTCCGATTTCGGAATCTCAATTTCATACAGTCCGACCATTCCATCCAGAACCGCGCCGTAAGCCTCACGATAATAGGCAAAAGAGGTCATATTTTTCGTCAATTCTTCCACTGTAACGCCATTTTGGAGCTGTTCGGCAGCTTCCGTCATATCGGACGCCTGATAATGTGAAAAATCGCCCCCGTAGCGCGCCCCCAGGTAAGCGAGCAGATCGACCCAGTTCAGATGGAGATCCTGCTGGCAGGTATCAACATCATAGCGGAACGCCTGTGTCATGGCGTCGGCGGTCACATCGAAATCCACCCAGCGGATAAAATGTTCCGACGCATTCCCGGCCGTGACCTGACGGCTGTTTGGACGCTGGAAGGACCAGCTGACAAAGAGCGCCGCAATGGCGCAGATTTCCAGTGCAATGATAACAGAACTTCGTTTCAAGACAGATCCCTCCTGTGCGATAGTATTTAAATGCGAAGCCACGGCAAATTCCGTTACTGGGCACGTATGCGTGAACAATAACATTTTTGCAATCTGATAAGATTGTATGAGAGGATGGGAGAAAGTATGAGTCCATCTTTGGAAAAATTATGAGAAAAAGCGTTTGAGGCGAGGAAAAAGGATGGGCTGATTCAGGCAAACAGATTATACAAACAGATTATATCAGAGAGAAAAGTGATAGAAAAAATAGAAGAAAATAATAGATGACCTGCAGAGAAATAAAAAAGAGAGTAAATCATATATACAAGGAGGTACATGAAATGGAAAAGAAGGAAGAAAAGAAAAAGCCGTCCGGCTCATTCTCAGAAGTCTGGGAGAAGCGCGGACAGGAGACGGATGCAGCCAATGATTTCCGGAAGAAAATCGAGATGGAGATTACCGAGGCACGCCCGGGCTATGCAGTTGGAGAGATTGTATTGAAACCGTGGCATATGAATATCTTAGGTATCGTGCACGGCGGCGTCCTGTATTCATTGGCGGATACCGTGGGCGGCACCGCAGCGATGACCGGGCGCGACTACGCAGTCCCGACCGTGGATGGCACGATCCATTATCTGAAAGCTGGAAAAAACACATCCAAAATCATCGCCCGGGCGCAGGAAATACAGAATGGTTATGCATTTTCGGTGTGCGAATGCAAGATTTATGATGATAAGGAGACGCTGCTGGCGTCGGCGACGATGACGTATTATCATTTGAGGAAGAGGTAGAGCTGCAAGATACAATCACAGCTCTATCACATTCCCATCCTCCGGTACCAGCAAATCCCCATGATAATAGGCTTCCCCTTCAGCGCGGTACAAAGCAGCGCGTTCCGGATAAGTCTTATCTTCAGTGTGCCACAGAATCAAATGCCGCGCACCGAGGCGTTCGGCGAGTTCGCAGGCATCTTTGACGGTGCTGTGGTGTTTTTCATAAGGGGAGAAGATTTCCCGGTCGCGGTAGAGGCAGAAGGCTTCGTGGAAAAGCCAGTCGGCGCCTTTGGCAAATTCTTCGCAGAGCGGGTTCAGCGGTTCGTCGCCCGGGCAGCAGACGATCTTGCCGTCCGGCAGCACAGCGCGGAAGCCGAACTGGCGCGCCTTGGTCGAATGAATGTCAAAGAAGGTGACCTCCATATCGAGAATCTGCCGGGTTTCGCGGTCAGAAACCGGGATGAGCTGGATCGGATCGCCGATCAGGTCGCAGAATTTCTTCTGGAGTGTCAGGCGGCAGAAGGTCTGAATCGTGTCGATCAGCCCGTCGTGGCAGTAAATATGAAAAATTCCCTCATAATTTCCCTTTTTGATGGCAGTGCCAATCATCCGGATCATCCAGATCACGCCGAGAATGTGGTCGGTGTGTTCGTGTGTCACGAAGAGATGGTGGATGCGGTTTAATGGAACCTGCATTTCTTCCAGAATCCGCAGGATGCCATTGCCGCCGCCGGCGTCTGTCATGAAATATTCCTCGCCGGAGCGGATGGCGAAGCAGGTATTATAATAACGTGTCATCGTGGCGTTGCCGGTGCCAAACACGTAGAGAGTGTGTGGTTGCGTCATGAATGTTCCTCCTGTATTTATGAAATATGTTTCTGTTCACGGGTAGGCACTTTTGGAACCGAAAGTGCCGTAAGAAAACGTAATGGCAGCAGGAATTTGCCGTATTGAAATGCGAAGCCACGGCAAATTCCGTTACTGGGCACGTATGCGTGTGCAGTAACAAAAATATGTTTCTGTTCACGGGTAGGCACTTTTGGAACCGAAAGTGCCGTAAGAAAACGTAATGGCAGCAGGAATTTGCCGTATTGAAATGCGAAGCCACGGCAAATTCCGTTACTGGGCACGTATGCGTGTGCAGTAACAAAAATATGTTTCTGTTCACGGGTAGGCACTTTTGGAACCGAAAGTGCCGTAAGAAAACGTAATGGCAGCAGGAATTTGCCGTATTGAAATGCGAAGCCACGGCAAATTCCGTTACTGGGCACGTATGCGTGTGCAGTAACAAAAATATGTTTCTGTTCACGGGTAGGCACTTTTGGAACCGAAAGTGCCGTAAGAAAACGTAATGGCAGCAGGAATTTGCCGTATTGAAATGCGAAGCCACGGCAAATTCCGTTACTGGGCACGTATGCGTGTGCAGTAACAAAAATATGTTTCTGTTCACGGGTAGGCACTTTTGGAACCGAAAGTGCCGTAAGAAAACGTAATGGCAGCAGGAATTTGCCGTATTGAAATGCGAAGCCACGGCAAATTCCGTTACTGGGCACGTATGCGTGTGCAGTAACAAAAATATGTTTCTGTTCACGAGTAGGCACTTTTGGAACCGAAAGTGCCGAAAATATATTTTGACCCTGATCTGAATCTATGCTACTATAAATCTATCAAAAAGGCAAATGTAATGTAGATAATGTGCTGTTTACCCAAAGCGAGCGCGACGATAACGAGTCACGATAATATCCGGGCAGACAGCGCAGTTTGGGAGCTGATAACATGAGGGATTTAGCATATTTGAAGCTGCTTTCGCGGGAGTATCCGAATATCCGGGCGGCGGCGAGTGATATTATTAATTTACAGGCAATCTGTGGACTTCCGAAGGGCACGGAATATTTTTTCAGTGACCTGCACGGTGAGCATGAGGCGTTTATTTATCTGCTCCGCAGTTCGTCGGGTATTATCCGGGAGAAAATCCGCGAGACATTTGGACATATTATTTCGGAGGAGGACGAGGTACGGCTGGCGAACCTTATCTATTATCCGGAAAAAATGATCAATCAGATCAAACAGGCGAACGAATACACGGAGGACTGGCAGAAGACGGCGGTGTACCGTCTGGTGCAGATTTGCCGGAAGGTTTCGTCGAAATACACCCGTTCCAAGGTGAGAAAAAAGATGCCGAAGGAATTTTCGGGTGTGATCGATGAGCTTTTATATGTCGATAATACCGATGACAATAAGACGGAGTATTACAGTGAACTCATCAATACCCTGATTGACGTCCGGGTGGCGGACAGCTTTATTGTCGCGATCTGCAGCCTGATCCGGAGTCTGACGATCGATAATCTTCATATCCTGGGCGATATATTTGACCGTGGTCCGAGACCAGATATCATTCTGGAGGAACTGATGCATTTCCATGATGTGGATATCCAGTGGGGAAATCATGATATTTCGTGGATGGGCGCGGCGACGGGCAACCGGGCGTGTATCTGCAATGTTTTGCGTATGGCGCTCGGTTACAATGGATTTGATGTATTGGAGGACGGCTACGGAATTAACCTGCGCCCGCTGTCGATGTTTGCGGAGCGCGTGTACCGGGACGATCCGTGTACCTGTTTTCTGCCGCAGATTCTTGACAAAAATATTTACGACGCAGTGGATCCGAAGCTGGCGGCGAAGATGCACAAGGCGATCGCGGTGTTACAGTATAAGGAAGAGGGGCAGATCATCAAGCGCCATCCGGAGTACGGGATGGAAGAGCGGATACTTCTGTCAGCGATTCGTTATGACCGCGGCACGGTCACGATCGATGGAAAAGAGTATCCGATGCGCGACATGAATTTCCCGACGGTGGATCCGGCGGATCCGCTGCGGCTGACGGACGAAGAGGAAGAGCTGCTTCACACGCTGGAGCTGTCGTTCCGCCACAATGCGCGGCTGCATGAGCATGTCCGTTTCCTATATTCCAACGGAAGCATGTATAAATGCTGCAATTCCAACCTGCTCTATCACGGCTGTATCCCGATGACGGAGAATCGGGAATTTGACGGTCTGATGGTGGGCGGCAAGATGTACCGCGGTAAGGAATTGATGGATTTTATTGACACACAGGTTAAAAATGCCTATTTTCTTCCAGAGGACGCGCCGGAGAAGGAGGCGTGCCGCGATTTTATGTGGTATCTGTGGAATGGTGCGAAATCGCCGGTATTTGGAAAGGACAAAAACCGCAGCTTTGAGCATTATTTCATCGAGGATCCGGAAGTGATGAGAGAGACGATGAACCCGTATTACCAGCTCAGTGAGGAAGAAGAGACCTGCGATATGATTTTGAAGGAATTTGGGCTTCCGACGAAGGGATCGCATATCATCAACGGGCATATGCCGGTGAAGATTAAGAGTGGAGAGACACCGATCCGGGCTGGCGGCATGCTCTTCATCATTGACGGCGGGCTGTCGAAAGCCTACCAGGAGCGGACGGGAATCGCCGGATATACGTTGATTTTCAATTCGCACCATCTCGCGCTTGCGGAACACAAGCCATTTGACCCGGAGCGCGAGCGGACGCCGAAGGTATATATTGTGGAGAAAATGCAGAAGCGCATCACAGTGGCGGATACCGACGAGGGCAAGGAGCTGGCGGGCCGCATCGAGGATCTGAAAGAGCTCTTGAAAGCGTACCGGAGCGGACTTTTGAAAGAGCGCGTGCGCTGAGGCAGTTGAAAGGGACGGGAACTGGAAGCTTGTTTCTTTCGGCTGGGTGAAACGGGAGAAACGGGACGGTTTGAGGAATAAGGAGACAAGATGAGAAAGACAGAGTTTTTACAGGAGCTTCGGGAGGCGCTGGACGGAGAGGTTTCGGCTTCAGTCATCCAGAGCAACATAAGCTATTACGATCAGTATATCCGCCAGGAGGCGGCGAAAGGGCGCAGGGAGGAAGAAGTGATCGAGGAGATCGGCAGCCCACGCCTGATTGCGAAAACCATTATCGACAGCAGCGAGGGCGCCGGGGAGACCGGCCAGGGCGGTTCGTACACTTCGGGAGAGGCTGCCGGGAGCGGGCGCACAGCGTCCTCCTACAACGGCGGTTTTTCGGAGCGGGACGACAGCGGTCTGCCGCCGAACTTCCATTACATTGATTTGAACAAATGGTACTGGAAGGTAATTCTCAGCGTGGTGGTTATCGCGATCTTATTTGTGCTGTTTGCACTGGTCGGAGGTATTTTCACCATCCTGATTCATCTGGCGGGACCGATTCTTCTGATTTGGCTGATCTATACATTTATTAAGAATATTTGGAAATAGAAAAGAACCCCTGCCGCCGGCTGTGAGGGATGACCGGAGCGGGGGTTCTTTTCTTGTTTTCTCGCAAACATATGGAGGTTTATTGAGTTGAAAAATGTTGTATTATGGAACATTTCAGAGGGAGTTTCCATAATACAAAAAAGCACTTGTCATGCCGTCTTTGGCAAACAAATGCTTTTTAGCTGGGCTACAAGGATTCGAACCTTGAAAATGACGGAGTCAGAGTCCGTTGCCTTACCATTTGGCGATAGCCCAATGAATTGAACGATTTGTATTATACTGTAAGGAAACAGATTCGTCAACTACTTTTTTCGCTTTTTTGATAATTTTTTTTGTTTGGGCGGCTGCTGTGGCAGAAACCGCGCCATGCGTCCGGCAAATTCTGCAATATTCTGGGTCTGTAAGTAGACAACGTGGTTCGAATCGGATATAATGAGTTTCATGACAGAATGTTAAGGCAGTATAGGACGAAACGGCAGATGGCGGATGCGCTAAGATGGTGCGGGGAGCCGGAAGCCGGAAAGGAAAAGAGAGCGATATGTATACATTTGACAGCCGGGTTCGGTACAGTGAGACGGATGAAGAGGGAAATCTTTCTGTAGTGGGAATCATGAATTATCTTCAGGATTGTTCGACGTTCCAGTCGGAGGATCTGAAACTCGGGATTTCCTATCTGAATGAGGAAAAACGGGCGTGGTGGCTGAGCGGATGGCAGATAGAGATTCTCAGACAGCCGCATTTTGGCGAGCGAATCCGTATTTCGACCTGGCCCTATGGGTTTAAGGGAATCTATGGCTACCGGAATTTCACGATCGAGGATGAGATGGGAAACCCGCTGGTGCGGGCGGATTCGACCTGGTTTTACTACGATCTGGAAAAAGGATGCCCGGTGCGGGTGCCGGAAAGCCAGTTGGAGGGCTACCAGATTGAAGATAAACCGCTTGCAATGCCGCCAGCGCCGAAGAAAATCCGCCTGCCTGAGACGTATGAGACGGCGGCGCCGGTCACGGTGGAACGCCATCATCTCGATACGAACCGGCACGTGAACAATGCACAGTATGTGGCGATTGCGCGTGAATTGCTGCCTGTGGACTTTGTACTCGGAGAACTGCGGGTGGAGTACCGGAAGGCGGCAGTGCTTGGGAATGTGATGTACCCGAAGCTGGCGCAGGTGCCGGAAGGATACGTGGTATCGCTGCAGGATGCGGAAGGTCAGGTGTATGCGAATTTGTGGCTGGCAAAGACTGGTTTGTAAAGAGTTTGTATGTAGCAGTGAAGAAACTGAATCATTGCAGCCGAAGAAAGATTCGGCGTGGATTGTCTGCCAGTGAATGAAAAATGCAACCGTTAAATAAAAAAAGAGATCGGCAGAAAAGAGAGGACGAATGACATGATTGAACTGGGAAGAGTACAGGAACTGATGGTAGTGCGGGAGAAAAACTTCGGCGTGTATCTGGGACAGAAGAAAGATGACGCGGCGGCGGTCCTGCTTCCGAAGAAACAGGTGCCGGAGGGCACAAAAGTGGGCGATAAGCTCAAGGTATTTATTTATAAAGATTCCGAGGACCGCCTGATTGCGACGACTTCGATGCCGAAGCTGGAACTGGGCGGGACAGCGGTTTTGAAGGTCAAGGATGTATCGAAGATCGGCGCCTTTCTCGATATGGGGCTGGAAAAAGATCTGCTGCTCCCGTTTAAAGAGCAGGTATATCCGGTTCGCGCCGGGGAAGAGTGCCTGGTAGCGCTGTATATCGATAAGAGCGGTCGTCTGGCGGCGACGATGAAGGTATATTCGTATCTTTGCAGTGATGCGCCGTACAAGAAGGACGAGTGGACCGAGGGACGCGTCTATGAGATCAATGAAAATTTGGGCGTGTTCGTGGCAGTGGCAGACCGCTATTTCGGTCTGATTCCGAACCGTGAGCTGTATGGAAAATGCCGTCTGGGCGAGGTTTTAAAGGTACGCGTGACGAAGGTGCGCGAGGATGGAAAAATGGATTTGAGCCTGCGCGAGGTGGCGTACCGTCAGATGAATGCGGATGCCGAGGCGGTGCTGGCACGTCTGAAAGAAAAAAACGGCGTTCTGCCGTTCAATGACCGCGTGGAGCCGGAGATTATCCGCCGCGAATTTAATCTAAGCAAAAACGCGTTCAAGCGTGCGGTTGGACACCTTTTAAAAGAAGGAAAAGTAGAGGTAAACGAAGATTCTATCCGTTTAAAATAAAAGACAAAGGAGAGATTTGACATGAAGAAAGTAATCAGCACAACCAATGCACCGGCAGCGATCGGCCCGTATTCCCAGGCAATCGAGGTAAATGGAATGGTATTTGCATCCGGTCAGATTCCGGTCAATCCGGCAACCGGTGAGATCCCGGAGGGAATCGAGGCTCAGGCAGAGCAGGTTTTAACCAATGTAAAGAATCTTCTGGCGGCAGCAGGTGCTTCCATGGAGCAGGTTGTAAAGACCACCGTATTTATCCAGAACATGGATGATTTCGGAAAAGTAAATGAAATCTATGCGAAATATTTCGAGGGCGCATGCCCGGCACGTTCCTGCGTCGAGGTATCTAAACTTCCGAAGGGCGTCCTGATGGAGATGGAAGCGATCGCAGCAAAATAAGAATGAATCGCAAATTTGGAAAATTTCGCCGGAAAAACAAGTTCCAGTCTGTGAAAATCCCGGCGTGTGAGGGCAAAATGACGAAAAAATTCACTTTTTTTCGTCCGCCCTCTTTTTTTTTTCGTCACTTTGCTTTAAAATAAAGGGAAAGATCCGTCCAAGATTCAGATAGGGAACGGTTATGGTCCACAGGCACAGATTGCCGGAGGGGTAACAAACGGGTTTGGGGAATGACAGGTTGAAAGACCCGGAAACACAGCTGGACGGAGGATAAAAGAAAAGGAGAGAGGAATATGATTTCGAACCAGATACTCCAGACAAACATTGAGGGGTTAAAAGGAATTACGCGTGTCGATCTCTGTATCTGTGATACGGAAGGCAAGGTGCTGGCATCCACATTTACTGGCGCTGAGGAATATGAGAGTGCAATTCTGGCTTTCGTAGACTCTCCGGCGGACAGTCAGGTGATACAGGGATATCAGTTTTTCAAGGTGTTTGACGATCACCAGTTAGAATATATACTTCTTGCCAAGGGCGGAAGCGACGACGTATACATGGTCGGCAAGATGGCGGCATTTCAGGTTCAGAACCTGCTGGTAGCTTATAAGGAGCGCTTTGACAAGGACAATTTTATCAAGAACCTGCTGCTTGACAATCTGCTTCTGGTTGACATTTATAACCGTGCGAAGAAGCTGCACATCGAGACGAACGTCAAGCGGATCGTATTTATCATTGAGACGCAGCATGAGAAGGATGTGAATGCACTTGAGACCGTCCGCAGCCTGTTCTCGACCAAGACGAAGGATTTTATCACGGCAGTGGATGAGAAGAACATTATTCTAGTCAAGGAAGTGAAGCCGGGCGAGACGTACGACGATCTGGAAAAGACAGCCACATCGATCGTAGATATGCTCAATACCGAGTCACTGACACGTGTCAGCGTGGCATTCGGTACGATCGTCAACGAGATCAAGGACGTATCGCGTTCTTATAAAGAGGCGAAGATGGCGCTGGATGTAGGAAAGATTTTCTACAGCAGCAAAAATGTGGTCGCATACAGCAAGCTGGGAATCGGACGTCTGATCTATCAGCTGCCGCTGCCGCTGTGCCGGATGTTTATCAAGGAAATTTTTGATGGCAAATCGCCGGATGAGTTTGATGAGGAGACTCTTACGACAATCAACAAGTTCTTCGAGAACAGCCTGAACGTATCAGAGACTTCCCGACAGCTTTACATTCACCGCAACACACTGGTATACCGTCTGGATAAGCTCCAGAAGAGCACGGGATTGGATCTGCGGGTGTTTGAGGATGCGATCACATTTAAGATTGCCCTGATGGTTGTAAAATATATGAAATACATGGAAAACCTGGATTATTAATCCAAATTGCTGTGGCGGGGAGGAAGATTGCCTTTGCCGCAGCAATTTCATTTGGAGAATTGAAAAAGAGGATTTACGCATGATAGAGGTTAAAAATCTCACCAAGACGTACAAGACGGGGAATAAAGCCTTAAAGGGAATCAATATTCAGATTCAGGACGGCGAGTTTGTTTTCATCATGGGACGAAGCGGTTCCGGCAAATCGACGCTTTTAAAGCTTCTTTTGAAGGAGCTGGAGCCGACTTCCGGCCAGATTATCGTCAACGATATGGATCTGGAAAAGATGCCGAGACGCTACATTCCGAAGTACCGCAGACGGCTGGGAATGGTGTTTCAGGATTTCCGTCTGTTGAAGGATAAAACAGTATATGAAAATGTCGCGTTTGCACAGCGGGTCATCGGCGTATCGCCCCGTGAGATTAAGAAAAATGTGCCGGAAATGCTCCGACTGGTAGGGCTTTCTTCAAAATATAAAGCATACCCGAACCAGCTCTCGGGCGGCGAGCAGCAGCGTGTTGCGATTGCCCGTGCGCTGATCAACTCGCCGGAGATACTTCTGGCGGACGAGCCGACGGGAAACCTGGATGTACATAATTCTATGGAGATCATGGAGCTTCTGGAGGAGATAAACCGGCGCGGGACGACGGTGCTTGTGGTAACGCACAGCCGGGAGATCGTAGCAGAGATGGGAAAACGTGTGATCACGCTGACGCGCGGCGTGCTGACGGGAGATCAAAAAGGCGGTATCTGGCATGAAAATTAGTACATTGATTTACTGCACCAAGGAGGGCATGCGCAATATCATCCGGAATATCTGGTTTTCACTGGCGTCGGTGGCGATTATTTCGGCATGTATTTTCCTGTTCTGTATGTTTTTTGGCTTGATTGCCAACGTACAGTATATGGTGCGGAATGCAGAATCTACAGTAGGAATCACGGTTTTTTTCAATGAAGATATGAGTGAGGACGATATACAGAAAATCGGGGATGAGATACGCGCCCGCGATGAGGTCAAGGAAGTAAAGTATGTTTCTGCCGAGGAGGCATGGGAGAATTTTAAGAAAGAATATTTTAAGGGAGTCGAGGATCTGGCAGAAGGATTTGCGGATGACAACCCGTTAGCCGGTTCGGCGTCCTACGAGATCTATCTGAAAGACATTGACATGCAGGATGACATGGTTGCATGGCTTGGCACGGTGCAGGGAATCCGGAAGATCAATTATTCGAGTGATACGGCGTCCGGGCTTTCGAGCTTCAACAAGATGCTGGGACTTTTGTCGGCGGTGATCATCGCTATTCTGCTGGCAGTTGCTATCTTCCTTATCAGCAATACGATCACGACGGCAGCTGCATTTAGACGGGAGGAAAACCGGATCATGCGCCTGATCGGTGCGACGAATTTCATGATCCGTGCGCCGTTCGTTGTACAGGGTGTGATGATCGGTCTGGTTGGCGCGCTGATTCCGCTGGCGATCACGTATTTTCTGTACCGCCAGGCGGTTGTATATATGATGGAACGGTTTGATATCTTGTCGAACCTGATTGAATTTATCCCGATTCAGACCATTTTCCCGAGCATGGTAGCCGTGGCGATGGCGCTGGGCGTGGGAATCGGTTTTGTCGGAAGTTTCTTTACGATCCGCAGACATTTAAAGGTGTAAGAAACATTGGCGGCTGCTGTAGGAGAATGCGGCGGCAGCGGAAATTTGCGGTAAAAAGGATGAGAACATGAAAAAACAGGGATTGAAAATACGTGCGGCTCTGTTCCTTGTGACGGCGGCGCTGGCGTCTTCCCCAGTGCTGACCTCGGTGGCGGCAGCGACGAAAAAGGATGTAAGCAGCGCCAAGGATAAGAAAAGCGCCCTGGAACAGGAGAAAAAGAAGACCGAGGAGGCGATCAAAAGCCTTCAGGGGCTGAAAAGTAACACCGAGAGCTATGTCAAGGAGCTGGACACGAAGATGAATGATCTGCAGTCGCAGGTCACGAAGCTGGAAAATAATATTTCCAGCAAGCAGAAAAGCATCGATGAGACGGCGGTAAAGCTGGAAGAAGCGCAGAAAACCGAAAAAAAGCAGTATGCTTCGATGAAAATGCGTATCAAATATATGTATGAGAAGGGCGACAGCAGCTACTTAAATCTGCTTCTGGAAGCCCGTTCGCTCTCGGAGCTTTTAAACCGGGCAGAGTATGTTTCAAAGATTTCGGAGTATGACCGGAAGATGCTCGACCAGTATGTGGCGACGAAAGAGTCCATCGCGGACAGTAAGAAAAAGCTGGAGACGGAGAAGGCGGAGCTGCAGGAGATGAAGACGCAGACGGAGGCAAAGCAGGATTCGGTCCAGCTTCTCCTGAATGAGAAAAATAAAGAACTCCAGAACGTCAACGCGCAGATCGGCGAGAAATCAGCGCAGGCGAAAGCGTATGAGGACGATATCAAGGCGCAGGAAGCCAAGATCGTGCAGATGGAGGCGGAGATTAAGAAGAAGGAAGCGGAAGAGGCGGCGAAAAAAGCGGCAGAGGAAGCTGCCAGAAAAGCCGCCGCAGCGGGAAAGACGAATAATTCGACCGCGAAAGGGAATACTGGCAGTACGACTACTACTTCGACGGGAAGTTCTTCGCTGCGCTGGCCGTGCCCTGCAAGCGGACGCATTACATCTGGATTCGGAAAACGTAAATCACCGACGGCGGGCGCGTCCTCGAACCATAAGGGCATTGATATCAGCGCTTCGACCGGCAGCAGCATCGTGGCAGCCGCCGGAGGAACGGTTTCGATTGCAACCTACAGTTATTCGGCTGGAAATTATGTTGTGGTCAACCATGGAAATGGACTTTCAACCGTGTATATGCACTGTTCCCAGCTTCTGGTATCGGCAGGGGATACGGTAAAAGCCGGACAGACGATCGCGAAGGTAGGTTCGACCGGATATTCGACAGGTTCTCATCTGCATTTTGCAGTCCGCAAGAACGGAAGTTATGTAAACCCTTCGAGCTATGTAAGTCCGTAGTGTGGAAAGTATCAGGTGGCTGCAAAAGATGAAATCCGGGTAACTGTTCAGTAGGTCTGCGCATTTACTGCGCTGACCGTACGAAAACATGGACCAGCAGGCAAAAATCCCATTGCCGTAGGCAATTTTTGATGGATTTTTGCGCGTGACTGTGAAGGTACTGAACAGTTACAAATCCGGAAGGAATAGACAGGAATCAGGAGGCATAAGAGATGGACAGTAAAAATAAATTCTGGCGCGGTGTGATGGTCGGTGTGCTGGTGACAGCACTGGTGTGTCTGATCACGGTCGGTGCTTCGGCGGGGATTTACATGTTTGGACGCCGTGTGATCGATAACCAGACACAGGTACAGGTACAGACCGAGGGAACACCGTCGCAGGCACAGGAGCCGGTCAATTTTGAGAATGTCACGAAAAAGCTGGAGCAGATACAGGATATTATCGATAAAAAGTACCTGTTTGAGGAAAAAATTGATACATCCGAGGAGGAAGCCGGCATTTATCAGGGCTTTTTGAGTGGTTTAAATGATCCGTATGCGGTTTATTATACGCCGGACGAGCTGACAAGCTTCCTGGATGAGACAAATGGTTCTTACTGCGGCATCGGTGCTCTGGTATCCCAGAATGTCCAGACCGGCGTCAGCACGATCGTGCGCGTCTTTGAGGGCAGTCCGGCCGAGGAGGCAGGCATCCTTCCGGGTGATGCGCTTTATAAGGTAGATGGCACCGAGGTGATTGGCATGGATCTGTCGCTTCTGGTCAATAATTACGTCAAGGGCGAGGAAGGCAGCCAGCTGACGATCACGGTTTATCGTGAAAATAGCGACGAGTACAAGGATATCACCCTGACCCGCCGACCGATTGATGTGCAGACGGTGTCAGGCAAGATGCTGGATGAAGAGATCGGATATATTTCCGTTGTGGAGTTTGACCGTGTGACTGCCGATCAGTTTAAATCCAAGATCGAGGAACTGCAGGGCGAGGGCATGAAGCGCCTGATCATCGATCTGCGGAACAACCCGGGCGGCGAGGTGACGACGGTTGTCTCGATGGCGGATTATATCCTGAAAGATGGCGGACGGATCCTGACCGTGGCAAATAAGAAGGGCACGGAGGAGACATACGACGCTGAGGATGGACACAGCTTGGAGATCCCGATGGTTGTGCTGGTAAATGGCAATTCCGCCAGCGCGTCGGAGGTATTTACCGGTGCGATGAAGGATTATGGCGTGGCGACGATCGTCGGAACGAAGACTTTCGGTAAAGGTATCGTGCAGACGCTGATGCCGCTTTCGGATGGAAGCGCGATTAAGCTGACGACCGACCATTATTATACGCCGAATGGAAATGATATCCATGGAAAAGGCATCGAGCCGGATCTCGAGGTGGAGCTGGATGAAGAGGCGGCGCAGGAAGTCGTGATTCCAGAGGAGAAGGATAATCAGCTGCAGAAGGCGGTTGAGGTTGTGAAGGGAAAGTAACTTCTTATTTACACGACTCCAAAACTTACGGCACTTTCGATTCCAAAAGTGCCTATCCGTGAACAGTAACTTTAAAAGTATCCAGAAAAATAAGTGCGTTAGATCCTGAAACAGCTTGAAAAAGTGGCAGTTTCAGGATTTAACGCTTAAAGTCGTGTCTGTTTTGGCTTTTTGAGAAAGACGATGAGTGAAGAATCTGGTATTTTTGATACTATAGAAAAAGAGGGAGAAATAGAATTATGTATGTAATTGCAGGACTTGGAAATCCGGGAAGAGAATATGAGGGAACCCGCCACAATGTGGGATTTATGACGCTGGATGCGCTGGCGGACAAGTATAACATTGATGTCCGGGAGAAAGCATTTAAGGGACTGATCGGAAAAGGCGTGATCGAGGGAAATAAGGTCATTCTGGTAAAGCCGCAGACGTATATGAACCTGAGCGGCGAGTGCATCCGTCAGGTGATGGATTATTATAAGGTAGATCCATCGGAGTTTATCGTGATTTATGACGATATCAGCCTGGTTCCGGGCGGCATTCGGATCCGCAAAAAAGGCAGCGCGGGCGGCCACAATGGAATCAAAAATATCATCGCCCATCTGGGAACGCAGGAATTTCCACGCGTGCGGATCGGTGTGGGCGAGAAGTCGGCGCGCATGGATCTGGCAGACTATGTGCTGGGACATTTTCCGAAAGAGGAAGCCGAAACGATGACGACGGCGTTTAAGGACGGTGCGGCGGCAGTCGTGGATATGATGACAGAGGGCGTTGAGGCGGCGATGAACCATTTTAACGGCGCGGCGCGCGGAGAGAAGGAGAAGCTAGAGAAGCAGAAGGCGGATAGGAAGGAGGAAGTCAAGACACAATGAGCGATTTATTTGCAAATCCGTTAGAGGAGATGATCGAGTTCCAGGATCTCAAGACGGATTTACAGCGCGGACAGGGACCGCTTCTTGTCACGGGATGCCTGGATTCGCAGAAGGTGCATCTGCTGTCCGAGCTTTCGGATCTGACGCCCTGGAAGCTGATTGTCACCTACGATGATTCGAGGGCGCGGGAGATCTGTGAGGATTACCGGTGCTTTGATACGGATATTTCGCTGTACCCGGCGAGGGATCTGCTGTTTTATACGTCGGATATCCACGGAAACCTGCTGACGAAACAGCGGATTCAGGTCATGCGGCGGATCCTGGAGAGTTCCGGCGGCGTGGTGGTCACGACGATCGACGGACTGATGGAACATCTGCTGCCGCTTGCGTGGATGAAAAAGCGGAGTCTCACGATCGGGGCAGAAGATGTGGTCGAGGTCGGGAAGCTGACGCACGCCCTGGCGGAAATGGGATATGAGAAGGTCGCGCAGGTTGAGGGATCAGGGCAGTTTTCGGTGCGCGGCGGTATCATTGACATTTTCCCGCTGACGGAGGAGGTGCCGTACCGGATCGAGCTGTGGGGCGACGAGGTCGATTCGATCCGTACCTTCGACCCAGAGAGCCAGCGATCGATCGAGCAGGTGGATGAGGCAGTGATCTATCCGGCGACGGAGATGGCGCTGACGCCGGAGCAGATTCAGGATGGAACCGAGGCGATCGAGAAAGACCGCAGGAAATACGTGAAAAAGCTCCGGGATGCCATGAAGACGGAAGAGGCGTACCGGATGGATTCAGCTGTTTCGGAGGTCTTAGAGGGGCTTCGCGAGGGCTTCCGGGTGCATGGGCTGGGAAGCTATATCCGGTATTTCTGCAAGGAAACGGTGTCGTTTTTAAACTATTTTCCAGTCGATGAGCTGACGATTTTCCTGGATGAGCCGCTGCGCTTGAAGGAAAAAGCAGAGACGACCGAGACGGAGTTCCGGGAGAGTATGTCGCACCGTCTCGAGGGCGGCTATCTGCTTCCGGGGCAGACTTCCTTCCTCTATTCGGCGAAGGAGACGCTGGCGATGGCGATGCGCCCGCGGACTCTTTTACTGCTGGGGCTGGATCAGAAGCTCTCTGGCATGACGGTTAAGAAAAAGTACAGTTTGAGCGTCAAAAATGTCAATTCCTATCAGAATGGATTTGAGCTTTTAATCAGCGATCTGACGCGCTGGAAGAAAGAAAAATACCGTGTGGTATTGCTGGCGGGTTCGCGGACGCGCGCGAGCCGTCTGGCGGGCGATCTGCGGGAGTACGATTTGAGCGCATTCTGTCCGGATGAGGGCGAAAACACTGTGAAACCGGGCGAAATCCTGGTGACCTATGGAAAGCTGCACCGGGGATTTGAATATCCGCTGATTAAGTTCGTCGTGATTACCGAGGGAGACATGTTCGGCGGCGGACGGGGGCGGAAAAAGAAGAAAAAGACCTCCTACCAGGGTAAGAAGATCCAGAGCTTTTCCGAGCTTTCGATCGGTGATTATGTGGTGCATGAGAGCCACGGACTCGGCATTTACCGGGGCATCGAGAAGATCGAGCAGGACAAGGTTGTCAAGGATTACATCAAGATTGAGTACCGTGATGGCGGCAATCTCTACCTTCCGGCGACGCGCCTGGAAGGAATCCAGAAATATGCGGGATCGGATGCCAGGACGCCGAAGCTCAATAAACTGGGCGGAACGGAATGGAATAAAACGAAGAGCAAGGTGCGCGGGGCGGTCCGCGATATTGCAAAGGATCTCGTCGAGCTTTATGCGGCTCGCCAGCGGAGCGAGGGCTACCAGTATGGACCGGATACGGTCTGGCAGAGGGAGTTTGAGGAAATGTTCCCGTTTGAGGAGACGGAGGATCAGCTGGAGGCGATCGAGGCGACAAAAAAAGATATGGAAAGCCGCCGCATCATGGACCGCTTGATCTGCGGCGACGTTGGATATGGCAAGACAGAGATCGCGCTCCGGGCGGCGTTTAAGGCGATTCAGGAGGGCAAACAGGTCGTGTATCTGGTGCCGACCACGATTCTGGCGCAGCAGCATTACAATACCTTTGTGCAGCGAATGAAGGATTTCCCGGTCCGGGTCGATATGCTGTCGCGTTTCCGCACGGCGGGCGAGCAGAAAAAAACGCTGGAAGATCTGAAAAAAGGGCAGGTGGATGTCGTGATCGGAACGCACCGCGTCCTTTCTAAGGATGTTGTCTTTAAAAATCTGGGGCTTCTGATCATCGATGAGGAACAGCGCTTCGGTGTGGCACATAAGGAAAAGATCAAGAAATTAAAGGAAAATGTAGACGTTCTGACGCTGACGGCGACGCCGATTCCGCGTACCCTGCATATGAGTCTCATTGGCATCCGGGATATGAGCGTCCTGGAGGAACCGCCGGTGGACCGCCTGCCGATTCAGACCTACGTCATGGAGTACAACGACGAGATGGTGCGCGAGGCGATTCACAGGGAGCTGGCGCGGGGCGGACAGGTATATTATGTCTACAACCGTGTCAACAACATCGACGAGGTGGCAAACCATGTGGCGGCTCTGGTGCCGGAGGCAAACGTCGTGTTCGCCCACGGGCAGATGCACGAACATGAACTGGAAAAAATTATGCTGGATTTCGTCGAGGGCAATATCGACGTTCTGGTGTCCACGACCATCATTGAGACGGGACTGGACATTCCGAATGCGAACACGATCATCATCCACGACGCCGACCGGCTGGGGCTGTCGCAGCTCTACCAGATCCGCGGTCGCGTCGGACGTTCCGGGCGGACTTCGTATGCGTTTCTCATGTACCGGCGCGACAAGCTGCTGCGTGAGGAGGCGGAAAAACGTCTGCAGGCGATCCGTGAATTTACGGAGTTGGGAAGCGGTATCAAGATTGCGATGCGCGATCTGGAGCTGCGCGGCGCCGGAAATCTTCTGGGCGCGGAACAGCACGGTCACATGCAGGCGGTCGGTTATGACCTGTACTGCAAGCTCTTAAACGAGGCGGTGCTGGCACTTCGCGGTGAGAACGAAGCCGAGGACTTCGAGACGGTGGTGGACTGCGACATCGACGCGTATATTCCGCCGTCCTACATCCGCAATGAATATCAGAAACTCGACGTTTACAAGCGGATTTCCGGTATTGAGAACCAGGAAGAGTATATGGATATGCAGGATGAGCTGATCGACCGCTTTGGCGAGATTCCACGTTCGGTGGAGAACCTGTTAAAGATCGCCGATCTAAAAGCGCTTGCTCATCAGGCGGGTGTCGTGGAGGTCGATGTAAAGAAGCAGGATATCACGATTCAGATGTACCAGAAAGCCGATCTGGACGTCTCCGGCATTCCGGCGCTGATGGAGAAATATAAGGGCACGCTGACCTTCAGGACGGGTGATGTGCCGTCGTTCTATTACCGCGATGTGCGGCAGAAACATACGGACTGCGAGATGATGCTTGTGAAGGCGCGGGAGATTCTTTCCGGGCTCGCGGCGCTGGCGAAAGAGTAGTTTTTAATTGTGTAGAAAAGATTGAAAGTATATTTGAAATGAAAATATATTTTTAATATTGACATATATAATCAAAGATGATAATATATAATCAAATTAAAGCTTGTTTACTAAATTTAAAGAAGGGAGGGATTCCAATGCAGCAAAAATGTGGGATGCTCATTAATAATGTGAATAACGTTAAGAGGTGGTTTTATGAAAAAAATTATGAGTATTTTATTGTCGATAGTTATGTCAACTTCATTGGTAATCCCAACATTTGCGGAAGCGCCGCCATATTCAATAGATAAAGTGGCAACAAAGGTTGTGATTGATCAACATGAATTGAGAGATATTTATGATAAATATGCTTCGGTAACGGATGAAACTGTTGTGGAAGATATGTTAATGGAAGATTTTGGTTTTTCAAGATCGGAAGTTAAAGAATTATTGGAAGTAAGCAAAAGTGGTAGTGGAGGATCTACAGGTGCTTCGAGGGCATCTAGTATAACTGGAAGATTACCAGCAACAGCTGCTATAGGAACCGTTGTAAATATTGTGTATACAATTGATTTGCAAGAAATGAAAGATTTAGCGACAATAACTAATTTTATCGCAAGACAGGTAGGCGGAGCAGGAGCAGGGGTAGCAGTGGCAGCACTTGTTGCTAAAACAGTTTTAGCAGCTGCACAAAAGGGTGGCATAAACTATGCAAAAGTTACAATATCTTATACATATGGCTATAATAATGATGGAGTATTAGGGTGGACGCCAGGTTATACCAAGTATGAGTATTGGTAATAAAAAAGGGAGATGCAATGAAAGAGAATAGAGTATCAAATGAATTCCGTCAAGGAAGAGAAGCAACGTTTGCCGCTTTATTAATGGAACTGTGTCTTTGTGGGGAGCGAATTGCTTCCATAATGGGAATTAGAAATTGGTATGATCAGGTGGGAACTGTTAGAATTTTTCTTTGTATTTTGATTTTTTGTTATTATTATATAATTAAAAAACCAAGATTATTAGATACGCCTGAATGGTATGAGCTAATGAAAAAAGATAGAGTGATTTATGGAATGTGGATCTTGGAAATGATAATATTAGTTAGTAGTATTGGAACTTGAGTGAAAAACAAAGGGGGCGTCAGTTGCTCCCTTTGTTTCTATAAATTATGAGATTGGGAATTTTATGAAGAATAATTATTTAAGTGAACGAGAAATGAATGTTATGCAGGTTTTGTGGAAGTATGAAAAACCCATGACGGTGACAGAAATTGTAGAATCTGAAAAAGAATTGACAACGCCAACAGTCCATACTGTGTTAAGAAAATTGCTTGATAAGGGTTATGTTCAGGTTATTGATACAGTTCAGACTGGAAAAGTTTTTGCTAGGCGATATAAAGCGAAAAAGACTCAGGATGAAGAAATAGAAGAAAAAATAGAAAAATGTATGAAAAATTCTAGAAATCCTATGTCCTTTGTAAATACAATAACAGCAGCTTTGTTGAATGGAGCAGTAGATGAAGAGTCGGTTATTGACGAATTAGAACGTATAGTTCAAAAAAGAAAAAAAGAGATTTTATGAAAATAACATATACATCAATTTTATCGGCAATATGTAGTTCAATTTTGCTATTGGGTTTTTTGTCGGTTTATATATGGAAAAAGCAAGAAAATTATAGCTTGTATGAAGTAAAATTACTTATTTTTTGCACTGTACTAACAGGAGTAAGATTATTTTTTCCAATAGATATTTGCGGAATAAGTCATACGATAGGAATAAAAATATTATATCCAGAACTTTGTCGCTTTATGCGGGGGAAAATAGGATTTTTAAGTCATTTTTCTGTACTTTTTTTGATTAGTTTACTTGGAAGTTTTCTTATCTTAGTGCAAAAAAGTTTATCATATATATCATTTATAAAATTAATAAAAGAAATAAGACCGATAGAGTATATTCGTGTTAAAAAGTATAAAAAAGTGAAAAAAATACCAATATTGAAAGTTGATAGTATAGAAGATCCATTTATTGTTGGTATAAAAAATCCGTATATAATAATACCGAATATAGATGAAGAAACAAAAAAAATAGTACTCTTGCATGAAGTGGGACATTACATTAAAAGAGATTTATTTTTAAAGTGTTTTTTTGAAATATTATGTCTTTTATACTGGTGGAATCCGTTAGTATACATAGTTCGGTATTATTTTTCTAACATATTAGAAATAAGAAATGATTTAATTGTTTGTAATGAGTTATCTGAAATAGAAAAAATTCATTATGTTGAAATATTGTTAAAAATGTCTAGGACAAAAGCGTTAAAAAGGAGAGGAACACTATCTTTTTTTAATGGAAGTTTTTTGAAAATTAGAATTTCTTCTATATTGAATGAAGAACAAAAAAAACAGGTCAATATTAAGTTGTTCTTTTTCTTAATTGCTATTATATTGTCTGGTACAATAGTAATAGAACCAGTAGCTGATTTGAAGTTGCATGCACCGTATTTTGAAGAAGATGATATAGTCAAAAAAATAACTTTTTTGTAAAGACAGAAAACGGGTATGAATTATATATGAATGGTACATATATAGGAACATTGGATGAAATACCAAATGAATTAAAGAATATTAATATTAGGAGGAAATAAAAATGAAAAAAACGATCAGAATTTTAGCAGTAATAATTGCTATGACATGTATTTTTTCAGGGACTGCGTTTGCACAAGAGAAAGAGGTGGCTGTTGAAAAATCGAGTTCAATAGCTAGAGCAGATGTTATAAAATATGTTTATAAAGTTGAAAACGGGAAATTATATAGAAGATTATATAATTATTCTAAGGATACGTGGCTGGGAGATTGGGAACTGTGTGACTAAAGTAATAATATGATAATTATATTTAATAAATATGTACACTACTTTTTACGCTTGAATTTAAAGTAATGTAAAAATTTTATAGCGTGAAGTTTGAAGTTGAGAAATTGCCTTGACAAATAATAAATTTCGCTTATAATACAGAATATACTCAATAACCTTACAAAGGCAATGAAGGGAACAAGTAGAGATCCGCAGGAGAGCGCACAGAAAGCAGCCGGATGATGAGAGGCGCGCGTGAACCGGATATTCGAATACATCCCGGAGCTTCGCACCGAAGAATCTAAAATCGGATCCGATGAAAAGGCTGCGTGGAAAATGTGCGGCGGTTGATTTGGTAGGCTGCGACGTGAGAGACACACGTTATCCGGTCACGGTATCAGAGGGTACCGGCAGAGGCAGATGGGCGCGAGCTGTCTGCGAACAAAGGTGGTAACACGGGAATTTTGCCCCGTCCTTTTTGGAGGACGGGGCTTTTTTATTTTATAGAAAAATGTGTCTTGTGAAATCACAGACGTTCCAAAGTACCTTTATTGTTCTGTTTTGAGAATGATTTTCGGAGAGAAAATAAAGGATGAATCGGATGTATTTTTGAAAAAAGGAATCCCGTGGAGAAGCAAAACGAGTAAGCAAAATTATTTTTTATAAAAAGGAGTAAACAGGAAAATGCAGATTTACGAAGAATTAGTAGCCAGAGGTCTGATCGCCCAGGTTACAAACGAAGAAGAGATCAAAAAACTGGTCAACGAAGGAAAAGCCGTTTTCTACATCGGTTTTGACCCGACCGCAGACAGCCTTCATGTAGGACATTTCATGGCACTGTGCCTGATGAAACGTCTGCAGATGGCAGGCAACAAGCCGATCGCATTACTTGGCGGCGGCACCGGCATGATCGGCGATCCGTCCGGACGTACGGATATGCGCCAGATGCTGACACCGGAGACGATCCAGCATAACTGCGACTGCTTCAAAAAGCAGATGAGCCGTTTCATCGATTTCTCTGATGACAAGGCGCTCTTAGTCAACAACGCAGAGTGGCTGATGAATCTGAATTATGTAAACTTACTGCGCGAGGTTGGTCCGCATTTCAGCGTCAACCGTATGCTGACCGCTGAGTGCTACAAGCAGAGAATGGAGAGAGGCTTAAGCTTCTTAGAGTTCAACTACATGATTATGCAGAGCTACGACTTCTATATGTTATACCAGAAATACGGCTGCAACATGCAGTTCGGCGGCGATGATCAGTGGAGCAATATGTTAGGCGGTACCGAGCTGATCCGCAGAAAGCTTGGCAAGGACGCACACGCAATGACCATCACCCTGCTGTTAAACTCCGAGGGCAAGAAGATGGGTAAGACCCAGTCCGGCGCTGTATGGCTGGATCCGAACAAGACATCCCCGTTCGAGTTCTACCAGTACTGGAGAAACGTAGCCGATGCCGATGTATTAAAGTGCCTGCGTATGCTGACCTTCCTGCCGCTTGAGCAGATTGATGAGATGGATAAATGGGAAGGCAGCCAGTTAAATACTGCAAAAGAGATCCTGGCTTACGAGCTGACCAAGCTGGTACACGGCGAGGAAGAGGCTGAGAAGGCACAGGCAGCAGCGAAAGCACTGTTCTCCAGCGGAAATGCAGCCAATATGCCGACCTACGAACTGACTGAGGATGATTTCAACGGTGATGAGATCGATATTCTCTCCATCCTGCAGAAATCCGGTCTGGCTCCGTCCCGTTCCGAGGCAAGAAGAAATGTCGAGCAGGGCGGCGTATCTGTAGACGGAAACCAGGTAAAAGATATCAAGGCAGTCTTCACGAAGGATCAGCTCGCTGGCGAAGGAATGGTTGTCAAGAGAGGTAAGAAGAACTTTAAGAAGGTTGTTTTAAAATAAGTGGAGATGTTCCGCCAGAATCTTCACCCCATACAAATCAGAATCACGCCGCCGGCGATCTCTGCCGGGCTTTCAAGCGAAGCCCGGAGAGATGTCCGGCGGCGGTTCCGATCATGGAGAGAAGCAGAGCAAATCCGAAACCATATCTTACATTCACTCCCACAAAAATTACCCAAATTTTACATAAACGATACCAAAATATGATTTCTGTAAATCCAGGAATCTTTTATACTGCGTACTGTAAGAAATCAAAGATAAAAAACTCTGAGAGAAAAAAGAGAGAGGAAAGAGGAATTTTATTATGAAGAAAAATGTTCAGAAAGCAATCGCAGTATTAGGAGCAGCCGTTCTGGCAACTGGAATGGTAGGATGTGGTTCCAGCAATACAAATACAAGTGCAGCAGACACAAGCGCAGAAACCAGCGCAGCTGAAAGTGATGCAGCAGCAGATACAACCGAGAACAGCGCAGATGCAAAAAATTTGAGTGGTTCTATCACCCTGGCAGGTTCCACTTCGATGGAAAAATTTGCAAATGCACTGGCAGAAACGTTCATGGAGAAATATCCGAACGTGACTGTACAGGCTGAATTTACCGGCTCTTCCGCAGGTATCGAGTCCGTGCTGGCAGGTCAGTGTGATGTCGGTGATTCTTCCAGAGCATTAAAGGATGATGAGAAAGCAAAAGGTGCTGTTGAAAATATCGTAGCTATCGATGGTATCGCCGTTGTCGTTGACCCGTCCAACGCTGTAGATGGTCTGAGCAAGGATGACCTGACCGGCATTTACGACGGAAGCATCACAAACTGGAAGGATGTAGGCGGCAGCGATATGCCGATTGTCGTAGTCGGACGGGAAGCAGGTTCCGGTACAAGAGGCGCATTTGAGGAGCTTCTGGGTCTGGAAGATGCCTGCAAATATGCAAACGAGCTGGATTCCACCGGTGCAGTTATGGCAAAAGTAGCATCTACACCGGGTTCCATCGGATACGTTTCCCTGGATGTAGTCGATGATACCGTTAAGGCAGTTAAACTGGATGATGTAGAGCCGACGGAGGAGAACATCAAGGCAGGCAGCTATTTCTTAAGCCGTCCATTCGTTATGGCAACCAAGGGAGAAATTTCTGAGCAGAACGAGCTGGTACAGGCGCTGTTTGACTATGTATACTCTGCAGAAGGCGATGACCTGATTAAATCGGTAGGCCTGATTACTACGAAGTAAGAAACTGCATCGGAATTTGTGAATGTGGATAAAATTACCGGTGAAAACAGGTAAGGATAGAAAAATCAGTAATTCACGAATACATATAATATTGAATAGATTCAAATAATATCGAGTCGCTTGCAGTCAAGCCGCAGAAAGGAAACTCTGCTTTGACCGGAAGCGGCTCGCTGTTCAATCCGAGACAGGAGAGACATATGCACGAAAAGAAATTTACCATTTTTGGAAGCCATGCCACGAAATCAGCGGTAGAGAGGGCAGCGGAAATTATTTTTACCGCCTGCGGCCTGCTGGCGGTGGTGGCAGTTTTTTCAATTACCTTATACATGATTATCAGCGGTACCCCGGCACTTTTTAAGGTGGGTGTTCCGGAAATCTTATTTGGAACCGTCTGGAAGCCGACTGGAAATCCGGCGTCTTTCGGAATTCTCTACGTTATTTTAACTTCCATCGTCGGAACCTTTCTGGCGATCCTGATCGGTGTTCCGATTGGGCTGTTTACCGCCATCTTTCTGGCAGAGGTTGCGCCGCCGAAGGTAGCGGCAGTGGTCCGCCCGGCAGTTGAGCTTCTGGCAGGTATTCCGTCGGTTATCTACGGACTCTTAGGAATTTTGATTTTAAATCCCCTGATGTATAAGCTGGAAATGAAAATCTTTGCCGGTTCCACGACGCATCAATTTACCGGCGGTGCGAACCTGATATCGGCGGTTCTGGTTCTGGCAATCATGATTCTTCCGACCGTCATCAATATCAGTGAGGCGTCGCTTAGGTCAGTCCCGAAACATTTAAAAAGCGCATCGCTGGCACTCGGTGCAACGCATATCCAGACGATTTTCAAAGTAATCGTTCCGGCGGCGCACTCCGGCATCATCACGGCGGTGGTTTTAGGCTGCGGACGTGCGATCGGGGAGGCAATGGCGATCAGCCTGGTATCTGGAAGTTCAGTCAATCTGCCGCTCCCATTTAACTCCGTCCGTTTCCTGACAACCGCGATCGTGGCGGAAATGTCTTATTCAGAGGGACTTCACCGGGAAGTGCTCTTTACCATCGGTCTGGTGCTGTTCGTATTTATCATGTTTATCAACACGGTGCTCAGCCGGATGTTTGTGAAGGAGGGCGGCGCAGATGACCGATAATAGTATGAAAAGTATTTACCAGAAGCGCACCCGCATCGGGGACAATATCTTAAAAGCGCTGATTTATCTGGCAGCTGGCGTGGCGATCGCGCTGTTAGTTGGCATCATGGGGTATGTGTTTGTGCGCGGTTTGCCGCAGGTTTCCTGGCAGTTTCTGTCCACGGTGCAGAGTTCTTTAAAGGGCACCTTTGGTATTCTGGGAAATATCATCAACACGATTTACATCATTGTAATTACCCTTATCATTGCAGCGCCGATCGGAATCGGCTCCGCCATTTATCTGAACGAATACGCAAAGCCGGGAAAGCTGGTGCGGACGATTGAATTTACAACCGAGATCCTGTCCGGTATTCCGTCGATTATTTTTGGCTTGTTCGGTATGGTCTTTTTCGGAATGACGCTGAAGCTGGGCTATTCGGTTCTGACCGGATCCTTCACGCTGACCCTGATGGTGCTTCCGCTGATTACGCGGAACACACAGGAAGCACTCAAAACCGTTCCGGACAGCTACCGCAGCGGCGCGCTGGGAATCGGTGCAACGAAATGGTATATGATCCGGACAATCCTGCTGCCGAGCGCGGCACCGGGTATTCTGACCGGCGTCATCCTTTCGATTGGCCGTATCGTGGGCGAGTCGGCGGCGCTTCTGTTTACTGCCGGAAGCGGCTTCCAGCTTCCGAAAAACCTGTTTGGAAAACTGTTTGAGTCGAGCGGCACGCTGACCATCCAGCTCTACCTGTCGATGCAGAAAGCAAAATACGATCAGGCGTTTGGAATCGCGGTCGTGCTTCTGATTATCGTGCTGGGAATCAACCTGCTGACGAGATTTTTGACCAGCCGGTTTGATGTGACAAAATTAAAATAAAGTAAAAAATGAGGAAATGATATGGAGACAAAAATTTCTACGTCGGATTTGAATCTGTACTATGGAAACAATCATGCATTAAAAAATATCAATCTGGATATATATGAAAATCAGATCACAGCGTTTATCGGACCGTCCGGCTGCGGTAAGTCTACCTATTTAAAGACATTGAACCGCATGAACGATCTGGTGCCGAATGTGACAATCAATGGAAAGGTGTTGATCGACGGCGAGGATATCTACGATCCGAAGGTCGATACGACGCTTCTTCGCAAGAAGGTTGGCATGGTATTTCAGCAGCCGAACCCATTTCCAATGAGTATTTATGACAATATCGCGTATGGACCGCGGATTCACGGTATCAAGGGAAAGGCAGAGCTGGATGCGATCGTAGAGAAGAGTCTGCGCGGCGCGGCCCTGTGGGATGAGGTCAAGGACCGCCTGAAACGTTCTGCACTGGGACTTTCCGGTGGACAGCAGCAGCGTCTCTGCATCGCACGTGCGCTGGCAGTTGAGCCAGAGATTCTTCTTATGGATGAGCCGACCTCGGCACTGGACCCGATTTCCACGCTGAAAATCGAGGATCTGATGGGCGAACTCAAGAAGAATTATACCGTTGTCATCGTTACCCATAATATGCAGCAGGCGACCCGTATTGCGGACTATACGGCATTTTTCCTGGTAGGAGAGGTAGTCGAGTATGCACCGACGACGGATCTGTTCTCGCATCCGCGTGAAAAGAAGACAGAAGACTATATTACCGGACGGTTTGGATGATAGGCGTAAGATTGAGGATTTAAAAATAAGTAGAAAATCAGTTTGCTGTTCAGAAGTGGAAATTTTCTGGGCAGAAAACAGGGGAGATGGAGAGGAGATACGGGATGGCGACGAGAGAGGCATTTATACAGGAGTTAGAAGGGCTGAATCAGGAATTGAACGTGATGAGCCAGATGGTGCAGGATGCGATTGACAGTAGTTTTCAAGCGCTTACCGAGCATAATGAAGAGCTGGCACAGAAGGTTATCAAAGGCGACCGGGATGTGGACAATATGGAACGAAAGATCGAGACACACTGCCTGATGCTGATGTTAAAGCAGCAGCCGGTTGCCAGCGATCTGCGCCATATCTCGACGGCACTGAAGGTAGTGACCGATCTGGAGCGGATGGGCGATCAGGCGGCGGACATTGCCGATCTGTCCCTGCGTTTGGAGGATGCAGATATTAGTCTTGTAAGCAAACATCTTCCGGCCATGGTGGCAAATGTGAAAACGATGGTAAAGGATGCGATTCACGCGTTTACCCAGCGTGACACCGAGACGGCGGAGACATTCGAACAGAGGGATGATCTGATCGATGCCTTCTTTGAACGGGTAAAACGGGAAGTGATTGAGTTTCTGAAAAAAGACGGGGATAAATCCGATGTGGCAGTCGATCTTTTGATGGTTGCCAAGTACCTGGAGCGAATCGCCGATCACGCGGTCAATGTGTGCGAGTGGACAGAGTTCTCGGATACGGGGGCCGTGGGGGATGTGATGATTCTCTAGGTTTAATTAAAATCCGGGCATGAAAAATGAAAATTAGATGCCTGGATTTTTTCCATTCCGCATAAAATAAATAGAATATGTGGAAATAACGTGGAGTGCGATATATCATGCGTGATATAGTGCTGGAACTTTTAAGTTCATACGGATATGTGGGAATGTTTGCCCTGATTCTAATTGAGAATTTGTTTCCGCCGATCCCGTCGGAAGTGATTTTAACCTTTGGTGGATTTATGACAACATATACACGGATGAACATAGCCGGGGCAGTTCTGGCAGCGACGGCGGGCTCGGTGCTGGGGGCGCTGATTCTGTATGAGCTGGGGCGGCATATTCCCGTGCAGAAGTTTTATGCATTTTTGGGCGGGGCATGGGGAAAACGGCTGGGAGTAGAAGCGGATGATGTGAAAGATGCAGACGGATGGCTGGAGAGAACGGGACGGTCAGCCGTCTTTT
This sequence comes from Clostridium sp. AM27-28, assembly GCF_003480955.1. Classification (NCBI taxonomy): domain Bacteria; kingdom Bacillati; phylum Bacillota; class Clostridia; order Eubacteriales; family Clostridiaceae; genus Clostridium; species Clostridium sp. AM27-28. The sequence continues at coordinate 25,014 of NZ_QUJT01000013.1, read as the reverse complement.
TTTGCCGGTTCGTTCCGATCATCCGAAGCCTGATCTCGATTCCGGCGGGGATGGCAAAGATGGAACTGCTGCCGTTTCTCCTTCTGACAACAGCGGGCAGTCTTATCTGGAATACGGTACTCATCGGAGCCGGCGCGGTGGCGGGGGCATCGTGGGAACGTATTCTGGTGCTGTTAAAGACATATTCCCGCTTCGCTGTGATGGGAGCGGGAATCTTGGGATTTGCGGTGGCGTGTGTGTATTTTCGGAAACGATAACAACAGGAGAGTGAAAATTCATGCAGAAAGAGTTTATTCATTCAAACAAAAATATATGGTGTCATTCTTTACTTCCAGCCGTGCCGTCCCATCGATCACCAGCTGTTCCAGATATGGGCGCAGGTGGCGTTCCTGACGGATGAGCTGGTCGTAGGTACCGATGTGCATTCCGATCAGGCGTCGGCTTTCCTGATAAAATTCATCACGCGTCATTGGTCTCTGCAAAAGCTTTGCCAGCTCTGCGAGACGCAGACGGACAAGATCCATATTTTTGTCCGCCAGTTCCCGGATATTGCCATCAAATGGACCTTTGTGCGATAAAATCCAGTGCTGGTAAGGCAGTTTTGTGATTGCTTCCTTGCTTTCCAGATCCAGACCGACGTGGTCGCAGTATGGAAGCTTGACGTGACGCAGGACATTTTCGGTTAAAAGCGCGTCTCCGGCAAAGCAGACGCCGTCCGGTGTGCCGATGACGATGTGGTCGAGGGAATGCCCCGGCAGATGGTGAACCGGGAAGGTTACGCCGCAGAGTGTCACGGAAGTATCCTCCGGCTGGATGATACAGTCAACCGGGCAGCGCTGCTCGGTGTCGATGGAAACCTTTTCCTCCTCGGAGCGCCCGAAATAATTGGTATACCGTTCCAGCGCCGCCTGGGAGGCGATCAGCCCGGCTTCGCCAAGCGACATAGCCAGTGGAATCTGAAAGGCTTCGCGCAGGCGTTTGCTGTTTCCATGATGGTCGATGTGCGCGTGGGAAACGATCAGCCCCGCCGGGGTCAGCCCGGCGTCTTTCAGAGAGCCGACCAGCTCGTCATATTCCTTTGAGTAACCATTGTCAAACAGGATGCAGCGGGTGTCGTCGATGCGGTAGACGCCGATGGCTGTTTTGCCAAGCAGACAGTCTGTATTTCCAGAAACGTGTATGAGTTCCACGGGAAGGGTCCTCCTTTTATCATGAATAATGCAAAAAGCGACGGCTGAGATATCTCCGCTGTCGCTTTTTAAGAATGCGTCTGATAGGAATCGAACCTACGCCTCAGGCTCCGGAGGCCGGCGCTCTATCCACTGAGCTACAGACGCATTACTTGTATGATACTATAATATTTAGAAAATTGCAAGTTTTTTTTCGGAAATACCGCTTGCCGAGTAACCAAATCACCGCTATAATATTAACAATCGAATAAGTCAGGAGGCGGTCGGGTGGGAGAACCGAAAAAGAAACCGGGACGCAGCCGGAAGAACGGAACGGACTGGGAACTGCGCCGCTATGTGATGCTGCTTGCGGCGGTGATTGTATTGATTCTGATTGGCGCGGTGGCGATGTTTTCCGGGAAAATAACAAACATTCTGGGGAAAAAGGATGGCTTACCGGCAGAAATGGTGGATACAGGTGGATCTGGAATGGTGATTGAGCCGGACACGAAAGAATATATTCAGGACTTTGGCGGATGTATTCTGACAGAGAATGGCGAGCCGGGGATCACAGAGCTGATGAATACTTATTTTCAGGCGGTTTCCGACTGTGATATGGATACGTTTGTGAAGTTGTTTACCTCACAGGATACGAGTGAGGAAGAACACTACCGTCAGGAATTTGAAGAACAGAAGCAGTACATTTCCGGGTACCAGAATGTGAAATGTTATACGACGCCGGGGCTTAGGGACGGCGAGATGGCAGCGTATGTGTATTATGAGATTTTGTATACGGGCGTGGAGACACCGGCACCGAGTCTGGTGCGGATCTATGCGATCCGGGCGGAGGACGGAAGCTGGCAGATCGATGACGGGAAAATGTCCGAAGAGCTGACGCAGTATTTTGAAGAGCTGTCGGTCAATGAGGATGTGCGCCTTCTCAGCAAGCAGACGGATGAAGCAATGGATGCGGCGATGGAGCAGGATGAAGCGCTGAAAGAGCGCGTGGAATTTATGAAACAGGGCGCGTCGTATATGCGGGATGAGACAGAGCCGTCTGCGTCGAATCCTTAAAATGTTTTACTTTGTCTAACTGAATGGAAAAATAAAGAGATTTATAGATAGAAAGAAAAAGAGGCAGAAAGAATGGATGTAAAAGATTTTTATTATGATTTACCACAGGAGCTGATCGCGCAGGATCCGCTGGAAGATCGTTCTTCTTCCCGGCTTTTAGTGCTGGATAAAAAGACGGGCGAGATGCAGCACAAGGTGTTTAAGGATATTGTCAATTATCTTCATCCGGGCGATTGTCTGGTGATCAATGATACGAAGGTTATCCCGGCGCGTCTGATCGGAAGCAAGGAGGGAACGGATGCACATATCGAGATTCTTCTTCTGAAACGTCGTGAGAACGATATCTGGGAGACACTGGTAAAGCCGGGTAAAAAGGCAAAACCGGGAACCGTGATTAATTTTGGCGATGGTTTGTTAAAAGGAACCGTCATTGATGTGGTAGAAGAGGGAAATCGTCTGATTCAGTTCTCCTATGAGGGGATCTTCGAGGAGATTCTTGACCAGCTTGGCCAGATGCCGCTTCCACCGTATATTACACACCGTCTGAAAGATAAAAACCGTTATCAGACCGTTTATGCAGAACATGAGGGATCCGCGGCTGCTCCGACTGCCGGACTTCATTTTACCAAGGAACTGCTGGCACAGATTCAGGAGATGGGAGTGAAGATTGCGCATGTGACACTCCATGTGGGTCTGGGAACCTTCCGACCGGTCAAGGTTTCAAATGTTTTAGATCATCATATGCATTCGGAGTTTTACCGCATCGAAGAAGACGCTGCTAATATGATTAATGAGACGAAGAAAAATGGCGGACGCATTATCTGTGTCGGTACGACAAGCTGCCGGACGCTGGAATCCGCAGCAGCCGAGGACGGCACGATCCGCGCATGCAGCGGCTGGACGGACATTTTCATTTATCCAGGCTACCAGTTCAAGATTCTGGACTGCCTGATCACAAACTTCCACCTGCCGGAGTCCACGCTCGTCATGCTGGTATCCGCACTGGCAGGCAGAGAACATGTGCTCACGGCGTATGAAGAGGCGATCCGGCAGAGATACCGCTTCTTTAGTTTTGGGGATGCGATGTTTATTCAGTAAGCAGGATATGTGTTTAAGAAAGACTCATAGTGAACGTGCTATGGGTCTTTTTATTTCATAGGAAAGTGTACCCTATGAAACATTCTCTATTCTTTCGAAAACTGTTTGAACCCTATGGACGAAAATGTTATAATTTTTATACTTTGGTTGCCGGAATCCTACGGCACAATAAATCGAAATGAGATGAATAAAATGCAAAAAAATCAAAATGATAAATCATACAAGAGATTACAGCCAGGTGAAAAGCAGGAATCCCGGATTCCAACGGAAGGCATTCGTTTAAACCGCTTTTTGAGCGAGGCGGGCATCTGCTCCCGGCGGGAGGCGGATCGGCGGATCGCGGACGGGCGTGTGACGATCGATGGGCGCGTGGCAGAGGTCGGGCAGAAGCTGATGCCGGGACAGCGCGTGGCGTGCGATGGCGTAGCGGTGTCCGGCAAGGATGCGCCGGTGCTTTTAGCGGTCAATAAGCCGCGGGGGATTGTCTGCACGACTTCTGATAAAGATCGGGCAGAAAATATCGTAGAATTTTTAGATTATCCGGTCCGGATTTACCCGATCGGGCGTCTGGACAAGGATTCAGAAGGGCTGCTTCTCATGACGAATGAGGGCGAGCTGGTCAACCGGATTCTAAGGGCTCGTTACGGACATGAAAAGGAATATCTGGTAACGGTGGATAAACCCATTGATAGTGAGTTTGTCCGGAAGATGAGCGCAGGAGTGAAGATTTTAGATACGGTTACCCGTCCTTGTGAGGTGGAAAAGACCGGGAAGACGAGTTTCCGGATCATCCTGACCCAGGGGCTCAACCGCCAGATCCGCCGGATGTGCGAGGCGCTGGGGTACCAGGTGCAGACGTTAAAACGCGTCCGGATGCTGAACATTACGCTGGATGGGCTGAAAACAGGCGAGTACCGGGAAGCGACAGCGGCAGAGAGACAGAAATTAGAAGATATTTTGAACGGAAAGAAGAATGGCTGAGACAATGTTGTCTGGCAGTCAGTGCAGGTTCACATATGAGGTTGCATAGAAATGCTTGAAAACGCATTCAGAGGTAGTTGGAGAGAGCGATGGGAAAGGTGGAGTCAGATAGATGGCAGAGGACAAGACAAAACGGATACGGGAGCTGATTGGGACGCTGCGGGCAGCAGGGCGCGCCTATTATCAGGAGAGCCGGGAGATCATGAGCAACTTTGAGTATGATAAGCTTTATGATGAACTGGTTTCATTGGAGAAAGAGACGGGAATTGTGTTTGCGAACAGCCCGACGCAGAATGTAGGATATGAGGTAGTCAGCGCGCTTCCGAAGGAGCGCCATGAGAAGCCGATGCTTTCGTTAAATAAGACGAAGAGCGTGGAAGAGCTGGCAGACTGGCTCGGCGGGCAGACCGGGCTTTTATCCTGGAAGATGGACGGTCTGACGATCGTCCTGACCTATCAGAATGGAACACTTGTCAAGGCGGTTACGCGTGGAAATGGTGAGATCGGCGAGGTTATCACGGCAAATGCAAAGGCGTTCGTCAATGTGCCGTTAAATATTTCCTACCAGGGTGAGCTTATCCTGCGCGGTGAGGCGATCATCCGGTATTCGGATTTTGAGAAGATCAATGAGCAGATCGAGGATGTCGATGCGAAATATAAGAATCCGCGAAACTTATGCAGCGGTTCGGTGCGTCAGTTAAACAGCGAAATCACAGCGCAGAGGCATGTCCATTTTTATGCGTTCAGCCTTGTAAAGGCGGATGGCATTGATTTCAAAAATTCGCGGAAAGAGCAGTTTGAGTGGCTGAAAACACAGGGGTTTGAGGTCGTAGAGTACCATGAGGTGACAAAAGAGACGCTGCCGGAGACGGTCAAAATGTATTCTGAGGCGATTGCGGAAAATGATACGCCGTCGGATGGACTGGTGCTTTTGTATGATGATATTGCCTACGGCCAGTCGCTGGGGCGGACGGCAAAATTCCCGCGTGATTCGATCGCATTCAAGTGGGCGGATGAGATTCAGGAGACGAAGCTTCTCTATATTGAGTGGAGTGCGTCGAGAACAGGGCTGATTAACCCGGTGGCGGTGTTTGAACCGGTGGAGCTGGAGGGAACGACGGTCAGCCGTGCCAGTGTCCACAACATCAGCATCATGGAGGCGCTGGAACTGGGGGCAGGCGACCGGATTACGGTTTATAAGGCAAATATGATCATTCCGCAGATCGCGGATAATCTGACGCGCAGCGGTGTCCGGGACATTCCGGAGGCATGTCCGGTGTGCGGCGGTCAGACGGAGGTACGCCAGATCAACGATGTAAAGTCACTCTACTGCACGAACCCGGACTGCCAGGCGAAGAAAATCAAGAGTTTTACTCTTTTTACAAGCCGCGATGCGTTAAATATTGCGGGGCTTTCAGAGGCGACGCTGGAGAAATTTATCGGCGTCGGCATGATTCATGAGTATGCGGACATTTTCCATCTGGACCGCCATCAGGAAGAGATCGTCGAGATGGACGGATTCGGGCAGAAATCGTATGACAATCTGATTGCGGCGGCTGAGAAAGCGTCCCACACGACCCTGCCGAGAATGGTGTACGGTCTGGGCGTTGCAGGCATCGGTCTGGCAAATGCCAAGATGATTTGCCGTCATTTTAAAAATGATTTTGAGGCGATGCGCCACGCCACCGTGGAAGAGCTGGTCGAGATTGATGGAATCGGGGAAGTTCTGGCGCAGGCGTGGACGGCATTCTTTTCGGATGGAAAGAATAATGCGATCGTCGATCATCTGCTGGCGGAGCTGACCTTTGAGGCAGGAGACGAAGAAAGCAGCGAGGGTGCAGATGAGGCATTCGCCGGGATGAATTTCGTCATTACCGGTTCGCTGGAACATTTCAAAAACCGGAAAGAGCTGCAGGAGCTGATTGAGCGCCGCGGCGGCAAGGTGACCGGAAGCGTGACGTCCAAGACGAATTATCTGATCAATAATGATGTGGCGTCGTCGTCCTCGAAGAATAAGAAGGCGCGGGAATTGGGGGTGCCGATTCTTTCGGAGGAGGAGTTTTTGAAGCTATAAGAGAGGTGAAAAAGCCGGACGCCAGACAGTGTTTAGCTGGCTTTTTTTTGCAGCTTGTGTTATGATTAGGAATGCTGATATAGTTTTTATTGTAATAGAAATGAATTATATCGGTATATAATAGAATCCTAAAATTCAAACGAATTTTATATAAAAAGGGGATATATAACCATGCCAATTAAAATACAAAAGGATCTTCCTGCTAAGGCAATTTTGGAATCGGAGAATATATTTGTGATGGATGAGGATCGGGCGATGAGCCAGGATATTCGTCCGCTTGAGATTTTGATTCTGAACCTGATGCCGATCAAGGAGGATACGGAGACGCAGCTTCTGCGGGCACTTTCGAATACGCCGCTGCAGGTGGACTGTTCATTCCTGATGCTGGAAACGCACGTTTCGAAAAATACATCGCAGACGCATCTGAATAAGTTTTATGTGACGTTTGACGAGATCCGCCGCAAGCGCTTTGATGGTATGATTATTACCGGTGCGCCGGTGGAGAATATGGAGTTTGAGGAGATCAACTACTGGGACGAGCTGACGAAGATCATGGAGTGGAGCAAGACGCATGTGACCTCGACGTTTCATATCTGCTGGGGCATGCAGGCGGGACTCTATTATCATTATGGAATTCAGAAACATCAGAGAAAGACAAAGCTTTCCGGTATTTACAGACATCGTCTTTTGAACCGGAAGATCCCGCTGGTCCGTAGCCTCGATGATTATTTTTACTGCCCGCATTCCCGTTACACGGAAGACCGGGAAGAGGATATTCTGAAACATCCGGAATTGCAGATTCTGGCGAAATCGGATGAGGCTGGCGTATTTCTGGTGATGAACCAGGATGGAAGCCAGATTTTCGTTCAGGGGCATCCAGAGTATGATCGCATGACGTTAAACAACGAGTACCACCGCGATCTGAAAAAAGGCTTAAATCCGCAGGTACCGTGCAACTATTACCCAGACAACGATCCATTTTCCATGCCGGTGCTGAAATGGAGAAATATGTCCAACACGCTGTACACGAACTGGCTGAATTACTATGTATACCAGATGACGCCGTACGTGCTGAAAGAGGATGAGCAGGAGTAGGAACAGAAATCTGCTATTTATGAGAGTATAAGATATAGAAATAGAGATTTCGATAAAATTGATCGGGGAAAATATCTTCTTCGAACTGGATGGTGGGAGCCGCCGTCGGAGTGGTGCTGCTGGCAGCTGGAATGTTTTTGATTTGGAAGAACCGCAAATAAGGCTGCAGATTAATAAAACGGTAAAAAGATAGATATAATACAGATATGAAAAAATACAGGCAGGGCTGTCGGAATTTTGCACAGTGTGGTTGAAACCATGTGTGGGAAAGATTCTGACAGCCCTGTTTATGCGGATTTTTGTTTTTATTAATTCCAGAAATCGGTTTCTTCTTTCAAGTCAATATCAGCTGCTTTAAAGACCGGATTCTTCCCAGCCTGTTTCTGTGCCCGGTAGTCTTCCAGGCAGCGGAGCGCCGGCTTGGCAATCAGGAAGATAATTGGTACGTTGATGACTGCCATCAGTCCCATCAGAACATCGGCGGTATCCCACACGATGCCGAGACTTGCCACAGAACCGATGAGGACAATCACGATAGCGATCACTCTCTGGGTAATCCGGACGCCCTTGACCGGAGTTTTGCCGCAGAGATAAGCCATGCCGGTTTCAGCAAAATAGTAGTTTCCGAGTAGCGTGGTAAAGGCAAATAAAATCAGGGCAACTGTGATAAATACAACACCTGCGGTGCCGAATACGTTATTCATAGCTGCCTGCACATATGCCATGCCAGCCATGTCTGCACTCGGTGCAACGCCGGAGCAGAGCAGTAAAAATGCGGTTGCAGAGCAGATGACAACAGTATCGATAAATACGGATAATACCTGAACAAGACCCTGTTTGACCGGGTGGCTGACACCCGCGGAACCGGCTGCGGTAGCGGAAGCACCGACACCTGCCTCATTGGAGAACAAGCCTCTCTTGATGCCGAGCATCACAACGGATCCCATGAAGCCGCCGAAGATAGCCTGAATATCAAAAGCCCCTTCAAAAATGCTTGCGAACATACCCGGAATCATGTTTCCGTGGAGAATAATCATCAGCAGGGCAGCTGCAATGTAAAGTCCGCCCATTACCGGAACAAGAATTCCTGTGATTTTAGCGATCTGTTTGCCGCCGCCGCTGATGCAGATGCCGAAGATAACAGCCTGGATGATACCGATGAGAATCGGAGTCAGGCTTGGATTGTAGAAACTGTATACTTTAAAAGAATCTGCCACATTGAAGGATGCAACGAGGTTAAATCCAACCATGTAAGTCAAAATCATGAAAATAGCATAGAGAACACCCAGCCATCTTTTTTTCAGAACGGCTTCAATATAGTAGGAAGGACCGCCGTAGCAACTTCCGTCCTCGGCACGGCGTTTGTAGATCTGTGCCAGCGTACTTTCTACAAATGCGGTTGCACTTCCGAGGATCGCGGTCATCCACATCCAGAAGATAGCGCCCGGACCGCCGAAACAGATGGCGGTAGAAATGCCGGCGATATTTCCGGTGCCGACGCGCGAAGCAGTGGAAACCATCAATGCCTGAAAGGCGGAAATAGACTCATCTTCCTTGTCGGATGGCTCCAGGATAACCCGGATGGATTCAAGTAAGTAACGAAGCTGTACCCCTTTGGTGCGGATGGTAAAATAGATGCCGCCGCCTACCAGCAGGATGATTAACACGTAGCTGTAAAGATAGTTGCTTGCTGTGCCGATTATCTTTGCGTATAAATCTGCCATTTTAAAATACCCCTCTCATACAATTTACATATTGTTTTTGCTATAAAGTGTGCCGCTGCGGATCAAACATATGGAGATGCAGTTCATGTGACATATATTCCAGTACGCATTCTCCAGCGACGCTGTTCCCCTTTTTATCTAACGCCGGTCCGAAGATGCCGATTCCCATCTCGCCGTCTACCACTGATAAGATACCGCCGCCGACGCCGCTTTTGGATGGGATGCCGACCCGGACGGCAAATTCGCCGGAACCATCGTACATACCGCAGGTAAACATGAGTGTTTTGACGATTTTAACTGTCTGGCTGCTTAAAAGCCGTTTTCCCGTGTCTGGATGAATGCCATCGTTGGCGAGAATCAGTCCCAGTCCAGCGAGGCTTTCGGCTGTCACACTGAGAGAACACATTTTGACATAAAAATGCAGGCTGTTTTCTACATCCTTATTTTTTTCAATGTAGCCCTTGCTTTCCAGCAGATAGGCGATTGCCCGGTTGCGGGAAATATGGGACATTTCCGAGTGATAGACCTTTTTATCAAGGTCGATGTCCGGATCCATGCAGAGAGCCCGGATGGTGTCAAGCATGGTGTCAAAACTGATTTCGGAAGCAAGGCAGCTTGCCACCACGATGGCTCCCGCGTTGATCATCGGGTTGTAAGGCGAACTGTCTGTATTTTCCAGTTTCATCAGCGAGTTGAATGGATCGCCGGTCGGCTCCATGCCTACTTTTTTAAATACCTGGTCGAAGCCGCAGATTTCCAGCGCGACTGCAAGGGTGATGATTTTGGAGATACTCTGAATGCTGAATCGGACTTTCGTATCTCCGACGGAAATCCGTTTGCCGTTCCGGCAAAAAACACTGACTCCGAGCTGACTGCCATCTACCTTTCCAAGCTCTGGTATGTAGGTGGCAACTGCACCCTCATGGGTATGTGTTTTTCCCAGTGCAACGGCTTGTTCAAGTACATCTTTCATACTTAAACGCCTCCTGTTTTTTATTCGGTGTTGCTTTCTGATAGTATGGTAGCATGGGGAAGGCAGTTTGTATAATGCGTGTCAGCTTTAAGGGATATGACAAAAAGGTATAACGGGATATATATGTCAGATATGAATAAATATTTATGATGAACGGGGAAGAGGTGCTGAAAAGGATCAAAAAAAACTGCCGGGACGGCTGTGAATGTCCGGCAGCTTTGATGATGTTTTTTTAGAGAAGTTTTTTCTTTAAGTCATAAATAAATTCTTGTACGATCGCCGTCATTGGCGTGTCTTTTCGCATTGCATATCCAAACTCCAGCATAAAACCACAGTTTGGAATCGGAATAGAAGTGGAGTGGTAGGAGGCTTCTTGTTTGGCGAAATCGTGGATGCCGATGCTGTAGCAGTCACTGATCGAGATCATGTACATCAGGGTGGCGCGGCTGGAAAGATAGGTGATTTTCGAGCGCATTTTTTCTGCATCCTGATCCCCTTCGGAGAGAAGTTGGTAAATATAATCATCGCATTGTCCAAGATACCAGAGAAAGCCGTACTCTGCCAGTGTGTGCAGGTTGACCGGTTTCTGTTGCAGCAGAAGCGGATGTTTGCGGGAAATGATAATGTGTGGTTCGATGTTGGCAAGAAAATGGTACTCCAGCCCTTTTGATTCGAGCAGGGCATCCATTTCACGCCGTTTGCGGCTGTCAAAATGAAACACGCCTACATCGACACGCCCGGATACCACATCCTCGATGACTTCGTCTGAATTGCCTTCATACAGTCGATGGGAGAAGGATGGCTGATCGCGGTGACGCAGGACTATTTCACTGAAACTTTCCATGATATGAGAAAAACGTGTCATGGAGACAGCCAGCGGATCAGAAATTTTGATTTGTTCCTTCTTTTTCTGAAACCAGAGCTGTTCCATTTCGTCAATGATTTTTTCGGAATGTGTCAGAAATTCCATTCCTTCAGGCGTTAATGTTACGCCTGAGCGGCTGCGGTTAAAGAGCCTGGCACCGAGATTTTCTTCCAGATCGTGCATGATTTTCCCAAGATACGGCTGGGAAATATAGAGCGCCTGGGCGGCTTTATTGATGGATCCGAGGCGCGCTACCTTGATAAAATATTCTAAATGCCGAAAATTGATATCGTATTTCAAAAAAGTTCCCCCTTTGTAAATCCCCCTGAATGTAATAAGTATAAAATAAAAAAATGTAAATTGCCAGAAAATACCTAAACTTATTGCATTTAAGGGATATAGCAAAATAGCATATAATTTATTGTTTGACTGTACCTGTATGTAAGAGAAGCAGTCCTCCTATATACAGCAGGCAAAGGATACCGGACTGGATGAGGACAGGCGGAAACAGGTGAGGCAGGTAAGGCGCGTTTGGAATAACTTCTAACATCCCAATCGAAACCAGCAGGCAGAATGCCGGTTTTACAATGCCCTGGCTGACTGGCAGGCGGATCGGGACTTCGCAGGCGAGGGCGTGGATGTGGAGAAAGGCGAGCACCAGTTCGCTGATGAGAAGCGCCGCCAGATAGGCGAAAATTCCCCATCGCGGGATGGCGAAAAGGACGAGCGACAGGGTGAGAAGCATGGAAACCGTATGGTGGACGAAGACGGTTCCCGTTTTCCCAAGCCCGTTTAAAATACTTCCCATGGTAGTGGAGAGGTAGAGAAACGGGCAGAGCCAGGATAAAATCTGGATGAAACGTCCGGCATCGGCGTTGTGGTAAAAGGTTTCGCCCAGTGCTGGACCAAAGCGGGTGAAGAGCCCGACGCAGAGAATTCCCATGTACAGGCTGTAGCGGAGTGCCATGGAGATGGTGCGTTCGATTTTGTCCGGCTGATTCTGCGCCTGCGCCTCCGAGACTGCCGGGAGCAGGACGACGGCGAGGGAGTTGGTGATGGCGGATGGAAAGAGGACAAAGGGGAGTGCCATGCCTGTGAGGACTCCGTAAATACTGACCGATTCAACCCGCGAGAGCCCGGAGAGGAGAAGCTGGTTCGGTACAAAGATGGCTTCGAGACTCTGGAGAAAGCTGAGCGTGAGGCGATTCGCCATGAGGGGGAGTGCCATGGTGAGGAGAGGGAGGAGCAGGGGAGTAATAGGTGTGTTTGCATTTGGCAGTATGGCAACGGACTTCGAGCATCCATAAACTAACAGACAGAACACCGCCGAAGCCGCTTCCCCGATCAACAGCCCCCAGACAGCCAGCAGCACCGTGATCGGAATCCTGTTCGTGCGGCAGACATGGACGATCAGCAGGACGGAGAAAATGCGAATGCACTGCTCGACCACCTGTGAAAATGCCGGGACTGCCGTTTTTTTGAGCCCATAATAATACCCGCAGCAGCAGGCATGGATCGCGCAGAAGGGGATCGAGAGGGCGAGTGCGGGCAGAAGCGGCGCACATTCGGGCGCAAGAAGGACGCGCGCGGCGAGAAAATCGGCGAAGGTGTAGATCAAAGAGGTCAGCGGCAGGGCGATCGATAGTGAGAGTGCGAGGCTGACCCGCAAAAAGGCGCGTCCCTTTTCCGGGGAGGCGGCGGTCAGGCGGGAGAGTGAAGTCTGGATTGGACCGGCGCAGAGAGCAAATGCGATGCCATGTATGGGAAAAATCATCTGATATAAACCCAGACCTTCGGCGCCGATCGTCCGGGAGAGAAAGATGCGGTAGAAAAAGCCGAGAATCCGGCAGAAAAATCCGACTGCCGTCAGGAGCAGGGTTCCGGTAATCAAAGGATGAAATCTTCGCATGGCAGATCTCCGGGGAGGGTATGTCAGAAAAGTATATGAGGAGGAAGATGAAAGTAGAAGAAAACCAAGATGTTTATAAAACACTGGGGACACATTTTTTGGGAAACTGAAAGAAGACCCGAGTTGGCAGAAGGGCAGAAATAGCTTAAATTAAAGGATACAAAAATAAACTGTATTTAATACATAAATTAACAGATGGACATTGAGTTAGAACAGGAATATACTAAAAACATCCAAAAATAAAAAATTACTGCGAAAAATAACTGGTTGGTAGGGAAAAGAGTGTGAAGCTATGTTAGAAGGAATTGTATTACTTGCATTTATCGCGGCGCTGGCAGGCTGCGTGTTTACCGGCGTATCGGTGCTCTGGGCGCTGGCGGGCGGCTATCTGATCTTCTGTGTGTACGGTTTGATTCGGAAGCACAGCCTTGCGGAACTCGGAAAAATGTCGCTTTCCGGCGTTAAAACCGTCCGCAATATCCTGATGATTTTCGGACTTATTGGCTTTATCACAGCGTTGTGGCGGGCGTCCGGCACGATCGCCGTGATCGTGTGCTGGTCGTCGAAGCTGGTGTCGCCGTCGGCATTTCTGGTGATCGCGTTCCTTCTTAACTGTATGGTGTCGATCCTGACCGGAACCTCCTTTGGAACCGGCGCGACGATGGGTGTTATCTGTATGGCGATGGGACGTGCGATGGAGCTTGACCCGTTCTGGATCGGCGGCGCGATTCTTTCTGGCATCTATTTTGGCGACCGCTGTTCACCGGTATCGTCCAGCGCGAATCTTGTCTGTGTGCTGACGAAGACGGATATTTATGAAAATATCCGCGAAATGGTAAAGACATCGCTGGTGCCATTTGTGGCTACATGTATTCTCTATTATATAGTGGGACGTTCCATGAGTGCCGGAAACGGACGGATGGATGTGGAAGGGCTGTTTTCCAATCGTTTTGTACTTCATTGGAGCGCGGTGATCCCGGCGGCGATTATCCTGGTGCTGTCTGTGTTCCGGGTGGAGGTCAAGAAAACGATGCTGATCAGCATTGTGTTGGCGGCATTTTTGAGCGTGGTGCTCCAGGGGCGGTCATTCGGGGAAATTTTACAGATGTGTCTGACCGGTTATCAGGCAAACGATCCGGCGATCAGCGCCATGATGAACGGCGGCGGCTTGAAATCCATGATTAAGGTGGCTGCTATCGTGAGCCTGTCCTCCTGTTATGCAGGAATTTTCGAGGGAACCGGGCTCTTGAAACCGATTCAGGGGAAAATAGAGGCGCTGAGCCGGAAAATTACTCCGTTTGGTGCGACTTTTGCGGTGGCAGCAGTTGCTTCCATGATCGCTTGTAACCAGACCTTGTCGATTATGCTGACCCATCAGCTCTGCAAGGAAGGAAATCCAGATAATAAACGATTTGCAATCGATCTGGAAAATACGGCGGTTGTGCTGGCACCGCTGGTACCGTGGTCGATCGCCGGAGCCGTTCCTCTGGCAGCCGTCGGTGCTCCGATTGCGAGTGTGGTGGTGGCGTCGTATCTGTACATACTGCCGATCTGGAGTTTTTTGGTTCGTCTCATAAGAAGGTCGTAGGAAAAGGAGGAAGAGCCATATGAATTTACTCGAACTTTGCAACCTACAGGGTTCCTTATTCCTGATGATACTGGCGGGTGCGGTACTGAAACGTCGAGGGATCATCAGCAAGGAAGGCGAAAAATGTCTGACGGATCTCTGCGTGAATATCGTGATTCCCTGCAATATTGTGAAATCGTGCCTGATTTCATTTGATGCTTCGATTTTTAAAACGTGCGGGTTGCTGTTGGCGGTTGGATTTGTCTTGCAGCTTGTCTGTGTGGCACTCAACAAAGTGCTGTTTAAGGAATATTCAGAGCAGCACCGGAAGGTGCTTCAATACTGTACGATCGTTTCCAACGGCGGATTCCTCGGAAACCCGGTTGCGGAAGGCGTATATGGAAGTATGGGACTTCTCTACGCATCCATTTTTCTGATTCCGATGCGCGTTGTCATGTGGTCGGCGGGTACATCCTATTTTGTTGGAGGCGGTTCTGACCGGAAAAAGGTATTGAAAAATGTCCTGACGCACCCGTGTCTGGTCGGTGTCTACATCGGTATGTTCCTGATGGCAACACAGCTGCAGCTTCCGGGCGTGCTGAAATCGACGGTTACCTACATTGGAAACTGTAACTCGGCGCTGACGATGTTTATTATCGGTACGATTCTGACCGATGTGAAACTGCGTGAGATTATTAATCCGACGGCCCTCAAATTCAGTGTGCTCCGTCTGTTCCTTCTTCCGCTTCTAGCATATGGAATCAGCCTGGCGGCCGGATTGGATTCGGTGGCAGCAGGTGTGGCAGTCATCATGACGGGAATGCCAGCCGGTGCAACTGCAGCGATCTTTGCGGCGCGCTATGACAGCGATGCACCGTTTGCAGCGAAAACGGTAGTGCTCACGACGCTGATTTCGATGATTACGATTCCGGCGTGGTGTCTATTTATAGGATAAAAAGAATAGGTAAGAAGCAACAATAATAGAAAGAATACTAGAAAAATTGAGAAAATAATGTAAATATGGTAAATGAATATAAAAAGACCTGAAAGGTGCGGTAAATGGCTGCTCTTCAGGTCTTTTATATTTTAAAATGAATCAAAGGTTAAGCAAACAGAGGTTGAAAGAATTAGTTTATGATTCTTATTCATTCGTTTCACTCTTTCGTGAAATCCGCGCTTCTTCCAGATAATTATACAGTGTATACTTGGAAATCTGCATCGCGTCGCACAGGAGCAGGCTGGTTTTTGTGATCTTGAAGACGCCTTTCTGGTCAAGATAGTCGAGTGCACGAATTTTTTCTTCCTTGTTCATCAGCATCATCGGTTTTCCGATCATGGACTCTGCCTGATAAATATAGTGCTGTAAAATATCATCGACATTCTTTTTGAGAATAAAGTCGCGGTCAGACATGGCTGCCTGATTTGCGCCATTCGTGCCGTCCGTGCTGCCAGTTCCGGAAAAGGTGCCATCAGAAGCCATTCCGGATGGTGTGCAGCCAGACATGCCATCGATCTGTGCGCCCACAGCTGCCGATACGCCGATGGTGCCTGGGCGTCCGATCAGATTTTGCAGGGCGCTCTGTGCCAGATAGAGATCGCGAACATCCATATTTAAGCAGACAGATCCGATAATTTTGTGATGTTCGTTCTCGATGAGCGTTGTGCAGGACTTAAAAAGCCGGTCTTTCTGGCTGGTATCGAGGGAAATGATCGAATGCTTGAGCGGCTCGATATCATTGCCAAGCTGTGTGATCATGCCGCCGCGCGGGGAACCGCCGACGTCGCGTCCGCTTAGCTGTGAGTTGAATGCGTAGACGATCGTGTGATCGTAGCCTTTGCGGTAATCGTGGACGATGATCTCACAGTTATCTCCGAGAAACTTTTGAAGTCCTTCGAGAAAACGGATGAGAAACTGAAAGTCCATGTAGTTGGAAATTTCCATGAATACCTCCTTTAGAATGCTCTGTGCCCCGAGTGTGTATCGCAAAATTTTGCGTCTTAAAATAATTCGGAAAATGAAATGCACAGGGATTGTCTTTCTTTTGTCAAAGTTCCTGAAAAAATTTTATCGCGTTCATTTTGCTGCGTCAATCCCGTTTCTATAGAAAAAAGTTAGTAGATAGGGAACATAAATAAGAGAATGTTCTCCCTTTTTTGTTTAAAAATCAAAAATTCAGGTGCAAGATAACGGGAAATGAGAGCAAACCTGTTTCTTTCATCATACTCTCAACCAAACTGTTTGTCAATTAACAAACCAGACTGTAAGTTTTTCTTGACAATTTGTCAGTGCATCCCTATAATTGAGAAAAAATCAAACAGACAGTTAGACAAACAAAAAATAAGTTTGTAAAAACACAAACTGAAAGTGAGGGAGCAGGATGGACAGGGACAGTTATGTATATAAGACACCGGCTTCAAAGCTGGTACAGGTGGCTGCGATTGCGGCGGAATACAAGGGCAGACCGGATATGCTGATGACAGTGATCATCCGGGCGCAGAAGGTTGTGTCGGCATTTTCCAAGGAGGTGGCGTCAGTCATCGCCAGGGAGATGGATATTCCGATGAACAAGGTGTACAGTTTCATCACCTTTTATGCGATGCTGTCGGTAAAACCGAGGGGGCGCTACATTGTCCGGATGTGCAAGAGCGCGCCGTGCCACGTACATGGGGCGCAGGCGGTCGTGCAGGCGCTGGAGGATCAGCTTGGCATCAGCATCGGGGAGACGACCGAGGACGGACGTTTCACTCTGGAATACTGTCCCTGCCTGGGACTCTGTGAAATATCCCCGGCGATCATGATCAATGAGCACGTGTACGGCAACCTGACGCCGGAATCGGTGCGGGATATTATCAAACAATATATACGGGAGGATGTGGAATAGTATGGAGGAAATGCACGTATTGCTGAAAAACCGCGGCAAGATTAATCCGAGAAGTTCACAGGAGTATGCGGACCGCGGCGGATTTGAAGCGCTGAAAAAAGCACTTTCGATGGACAGTGAAGCGATTATCGATGTGATCCGCGCCTCCGGACTTCGTGGACGCGGCGGTGCGGGATTCCCGACCTACCGCAAGATGGAGTTTACCGCCCACGCATCTGACCCAACGAGATACATCGTCTGTAACGCCGATGAGGGAGAGCCGGGAACGAATAAAGACCGGATTCTTCTCTCGACCGACCCGTGTGCGGTCTTCGAGGGCATGGCGATTGCTGGAAAAGCAGTCGGCGCCCATACCGGATATATCTATCTGAGAGCCGAGTATACATATTTGTTCCCAGTATTAAAAGATGCGCTGGAGGATGCGGAAAAACGCGGATTTTTAGGAAAAAATATGATGGAGAGCGGTTTTGACTTTGAAATCAAGTTCCGCTCTGGTGCGGGTGCTTACGTCTGCGGCGAGGAGACGGCATTGTTTGAGTCCATTGAGGGAAAACGAGGCGAGCCACGTTTCCGTCCGCCGTTTCCAAGCATTCACGGACTCTTTGGAAAACCGACCATGTTAAATAACGTAGAGACGCTGGCGAATATTGCACCGATCCTCTTAAACGGAGCGGAGTGGTACCGCAGCATCGGCACGGCAAACAGCCCTGGCACGAAGCTTTTTACGGTTTGTGGAAATGTGGTCCGCAGGGGCGTATTTGAATTTCCGATGGGCGTGAACCTCAAAGATATCATTTATGAGGTGTGTGGCGGTATCGAGGATGGAAAAGGGCTTCTGGGCGTGCAGACCGGTGGTACCTCCGGTGCGATCATCAATGCCGATCAGATCGATATGACACTGGATATTGATACAGTTTCGGCATCCGGCGGACGTCTTGGCTGCGGTACGATTCTGGTCATCGACGACAGCAACTGTATTGTAGATATTGTGCGAAACAATTTGGACTTCTTCCGCGGCGAGTCATGCGGAAAATGTACACCGTGCCGCGAGGGCGGCCAGCAGCTTTACAATCTGGTTACCCGCATCAGCCGGGGGCTGGCGACTCTGCCGGATCTGGAAAAAATCGATGAGCTGACGGAGACGATGCGCCTGACTGCCCTGTGTGGTCTGGGACATTCGACCGCTGTTCCGGTGCAGACGAGCATCCAGAACTTCCGTAAGGAATATCTGGCGCACATCGACCGCGATTACTGCCCGGTCTGCGCTCAGGCAGCCGTGGCGGAAGGAATTTATGAAGCAGAAGAAGATTATAGAAACGATGGAAACAGCCGGATGGGAAGACGGCGTGCAGCAGTCGGTGAACGCGATGTCATGTATGATTCGTATGACGCGTATGCGAGACACCGCAGCCGGGGAACATCCTACGCGGGACGATTTGAGCGGAGAGGAGGAAGAGAAGCATGATGGTACATCTGACAATCGATGGGCAGCCGGTAGAGGTGGAGGAAGGAACGACGATCCTACAGGCGGCGAAAAAAGCCTGTATCCACATTCCGACTCTCTGTTATCATGAGGATCTGAGCATCAAGGCGGTCTGCCGCATCTGCGTGGTCGAGGTAGAAGGACAGAGACTGCTTCCGACGGCGTGCAGCACACCGGTTTCGGAGGGAATGGTCGTGCAGACGGCCTCCCCGAAGGTACTGAAAGCGAGAAGAAATATTCTGGAACTGATTTTTGCGAGACATCCGCAGGAATGCCTCGTATGTCCGAAGGACGGAAAATGCGATCTGCAGAAGGTAGCGCAGGATGTCGGAATGCACCTCGATATCCGCTATGACAAGCAGCTCCGCCATCAGAAGGAGGACTGGAGTTCTCCGGCCATCATGCGGAATCCGCAGAAATGTATTCTGTGCGGGCGTTGTATGGAGGTCTGCAATGAGATTCAGGGAATCAATGTCCTTTCGAAGGAAAACCGTGGATTCCATACGCTGATTGCCCCGGCCTATGGGGAAAAACTGGCTGATACCAATTGTATTAACTGCGGCCAGTGCGTGCAGGTGTGTCCGACCGGAGCATTGACGGTGCATTATCATACCTACGGGTTATATCGCCAGAAAGAATTAGGCAAAAAACTGATTATCCAGGTGGCTCCGTCCGTCCGCATTACGCTGGCGGAGGCACTGGGCGAACAGCCGGGCGTTGTCAGCACAGGACGTCTGGTGTCGGCTCTCAAGCGCCTGGGATTTTACAAGGTATTCGATTCCGATTTCTCTGCCGATCTGACGATCATGGAGGAAGGAACCGAGCTTTTGAACCGCCTGCAGAACGGCGGAACCCTGCCGATGATCACCTCCTGCTGTCCGGCGTGGGTCAAATATTGTGAAACCTATGCACCGGAGTATACAAAGCATTTATCGACGGCGAAATCTCCGCAGCAGATGTTCGGCGCGCTGATTAAAACCTGGTTTGCGAAGCGCGAGGGCATCGATCCGGGTGAGATCTGCAGTGTTTCCGTTATGCCGTGTACGGCAAAGAAATTTGAGTGTACCCGTCCGGAAATGAAGGACAGCGGCTACCAGGATGTGGATATTTCCATCACGGTTCAGGAACTGGCTGCCTTGATCCGTGCCGGTGGAATCGATTTTGCCGAGCTTCCGGATACACCGTTTGACGATCCATTTGGCGAAGGCAGCGGCGCGGGACTTATCTTCGGCGCGACCGGCGGCGTCATGGAGGCGGCACTCCGCACCGTCTATGCGGTGGTAACCGGCAAGGAGATGGAACGTCTCGACTATACGCCGGTCCGCGGTTTTGAGGGAATCAAGGAATCGCAGGTTGATTTGAATGGCAGAGTCATCAAGGTAGCGGTGGCACATGGCATTAAAAATGCGAAAGTTTTGCTGGAAAAGGTAAAAAACGGAACCGCCGATTATCAGTTTATCGAGATCATGGCATGTCAGGGCGGCTGCATCGGCGGCGGTGGAAATCCGCCTAAGACATGGTCGATCATGGAGAAGCGGAAGAAAGCCATCTATGAGGCAGAGGCAGAGCTTCCGGTCAGACAGTCGCACAAGAACCCGGCGATCCAGAAAATTTATGAGACGTATCTGGGAGAACCGTGCGGGGAGCTGTCACATAAGCTGCTGCATACAGAGTACTGCAACCGGCAGGATCTGTTGCAATAAATTATTTTATTCCAACCATCATTTTCTTAAAAACAAGGTGAAAACCTGAGAACGGCTTCCAGTGCTGCCGCTCTCAGGTTTTTCACGTCCCACTACGGCTCCTCCCAGGTTTCAATCCTCGCCTTACGGTTCAAAATTCCTTTCTCCCATATCATTAAATGCATCTTAAATTCAATCGAATCCTGCGCTGTCGTAAAGGGTTCTTCACGCAGCAGTTCGGAGCGGATGCCGCGCTTTTCAAGCTCTTTCTGTCTTTTTTTGGCAAGAAGTTCGAGAGCCAGGTGACGGGTCTGCTGGGCTTTTCCGAAGGTGCGGGACGGATAGGCGGAAGAGGCTTTTTGAAGTTTCCGGGTCAGGAGATCGACTGTCTTGGCATGGGTGTTCCGGTGCAGGAGGCGGGCAATCTGACGGGCACGGCGCTTGGTGGGGTGCTGCTCATAGTCCTTCAGGCGATGTAGCAGTTTTGGATCACCGGCTTCGACGGCGATGGACTGGAAGACGCGCGAAGCGTCTTCGGAGAGATGCCAGGGATTTTCACGGATGACGCGGTATTTTTCCGGGACCGCCGGGTAGCAGCAGACGTTTAGCGGAGGAAATTCCGCGAGGGAGGCAAGCTCCCGCTCGTTTGCGTTGCAGGAGTTTTCCCCCAGATAGTCGAGTTTGTCGCGCAGGATGGCGATGCGGTATTCGAGCTGGCGGAGGTATTCGTAGCCTTTCATCCAGAAGTGCCCGATCTGACTGTAGTCATAGTAGTGATTTTCGAGAGTCAGATCTTCGAAAAAGAGTGTGACAACCGAGTCTCCCTGATGGACGATCAGGGCGTAGCGTTCGTTTTCATCCTGGGTTAAGAGGGCATCGAGTTCGCCCTCGTATGCCGGATCGTAGGTACCGGTCAGGCGGGCGTTGTGGAAGAGAAGGAAACTTTCGACTGCATCATTCATCAGGTAAACCAGGCGGATCGTGTCGGGAGCAGAAGTGCCGGTTTCCGGGAGAATAAGTTCGAACTGGTTTTCGGATAATAGTAATTCTAACATGGAAAAGGGATCCATTTTATAAAACTCCTTAATGTATAAAAATCAAAATGTTTTCCGACACAGGCAGAAAAACGGAGCCAGTGACTATCGTATTCTCAATACAGGAAAACATAGAACAATCATGGTA
Source organism: Clostridium sp. AM27-28 (assembly GCF_003480955.1). Taxonomy (NCBI): domain Bacteria; kingdom Bacillati; phylum Bacillota; class Clostridia; order Eubacteriales; family Clostridiaceae; genus Clostridium; species Clostridium sp. AM27-28. Next base: position 3,256 of record NZ_QUJT01000013.1, on the reverse strand, counting down.
ATTATAAGAGAAATAAGAAGAGGATGCAAGAGAAGAGCAATGCTGCTGCCGGATTGTACAAAATTTTCAGCTCAGAAAAATTTTTCCAGTGAATCGTAACATTTTCTATGTTTCACAAAAAAAGATAGTAAAACCGCGCGATTCGTGTTAATATAAGAAAGCATAAGAATAATCGCGGTGTTTTTGCAGCGGCGGTGAAAACCGCAAAGCTGCGTAAGAGACTGCAAGTATGAATAGAAAGGAAAATTTATCATGGAAATCACAAAAGCAACCACGATGGGCGAGATGCTTCAGTATGATATGGGTATTGCATATGTTCTGATGGAGGCAGGCATGCACTGTGTTGGCTGTCCGTCTTCGATCGGTGAGTCTCTGGAGGAGGCTTGCATGGTACACGGTCTGAACGCAGACGAGGTTATGGCAAACATCCAGGAGTACCTGAACGCAAAGAAAGAGTCTGAGCAGGCTGAATAATTCAAATTTTAGATTTTAATAAAATTCTGGATAAAAAGACGCTGTGTACGAAGTAATGAGGCTTCAGCATAGCGTCTTTTTCGTTGTTTTATAGGAAAGAACGCCTCATAAAGCAAGAGTGAAAAATGCTCGGATTGTTGTTTAGAGACTGAAAATTGTGTAAAAATAGTATACATTACAGAATTGACGTGATAAAAAGAACCCGTTATAATTGCGATAAAAATATTTTTACTTTTTTTCCGGGAGAGAGACTAAAACATATAACCGGATAAAAGCGGGTAGCTGATAGAGTACATAGAGATACAATGGAGGGATGGGAGTATGTTCAGTAAGCGTGAGTATGAATACGTGATGGAAATTGCGAAGGAAGGAAGTTTTTCAAAAGCAGCCCAGAAACTCTATATTTCCCAGCCGGCGCTCAGCGGTGCGATTAAAAAGATTGAGAAAGAGTTATATGGGATCTCGCTTTTTGACCGGAATGTGAACCCGGTGGCACTGACCCCGGCGGGGCAGTATTATCTGGAAAAAACGCGGAAGATATACGAGGTCAGCAATGAGATGGAGCAGCATTTTGCAGAGCTGGCGGGTATCCGTTCCGGTGTGATTAACATCGGAAGCTCCGGATATTTCTGTGCGTATTTTCTTCCGGAGGTGATCCGGGGCTATTGCAGACTGAATCCAAAGTGCCGGATCAACGTGACGGAGACGGATATTTCAGGGATGGATGCGGGGCTTAGAACCGGGCAGTTTGATATCACGATGGATGTCGAGGCACTCGACCCGGAGATGTTTGAGAGTGTGACGCTGGGGTATGAGTATATGATTATGGCGGTTCCTGCTTCCTTTGCTGTGAATGAGAAGCTGAAAGAGTTTCAGATCTCCAGGGAATCAATCCTGGAGCGGAGTTTTCTGGATGAAGCGGTGCGTGCGGTGGACCTTTCCAAAGTCTCGAAAGAACCATTTCTGATGCTGAAAAAGAATCAGGATTCTTATAAAAGGAGTATGGATATCTGCGCCCACGCTGGTTTCGAGCCGAAGGTGATTATGTATTTTGATCAGCTTCAGACTGCCTATAATGTGGCGCGGAGCGGACAGTCCGGTATCATCTTTTTTAGGGATGCACTGCTGAAATACACAGAGAAAACGGAAAAACTCTGTTATTACAAGATTGGCGATCCGCTGGCAAAGCGTGCAATCCTTTTGTCGATGAAGCGCTATCCGGGCGTGGGGGCAACAGTAGATGATTTTATCAAATACATTCTACTGGCTAAAAAATAGTTTAAAATTTCACAAAATACTGATAGGAAATTGCTTATAGTGCCATATTTAAAAGTGACTTGGATTTTTGTCAGATAAAATGCTAGAGTATATCCCGTAGCCGAAAAAACTGGAATGGAAAGTGAGGTATACGATATGGCAACAACATACTATTTTTTACCGACAAGAAATTTATTTGGTGAGGATTCCGTGAAAGAAACAGGAACTCTGATGCAAAGCCTGGGAGGAAGAAGGGCACTGATTGTAACCGATGGATTTTTAGCGAAAAATGGGATGGCAGAACAGATTCAGAAGATTCTTTCGGATGCAGAGGTAGAGAGTGTCGTATTTGATGGTGTGGAACCAAACCCGAAGGATGTCAATGTAGAAGCGGGACTCAAAATATTTGAAGAGAATAGCTGTGATTCTATCATATCCCTGGGCGGTGGCTCTTCCCATGACTGTGCGAAAGCGATTGCACTGGTGGCTTCCAATGGAGGAAATATCCGTGATTATGAGGGCGTGGATCGCTCAGATAAACCGCTATGCCCGATGATCGCGGTAAATACGACAGCCGGAACAGCGTCGGAGATTACCCGATTCTGCATCATCACAGACACAAGCCGTCATGTAAAGATGGCGATCGTGGACTGGCGTGTGACACCGCAGATTGCGATCAATGATCCGAACCTGATGGTAGGAATGCCGCCGGCTCTGACTGCAGCTACCGGTATGGACGCATTAACACATGCGATCGAAGCCTATGTATCGACCGCTGCCAATCCGCTTACAGATGCAGCTGCCCTGATGGCGATTACGATGATTACTCAGTATCTTCCAAAGGCAGTTGCCAATGGTGTCTATATGAAGGCGCGTGACAAGATGGCATATGGCCAGTATTTGGCAGGAATTGCATTTAACAACGCATCCTTGGGCTATGTACATGCGATGGCACACCAGCTTGGCGGTATGTATAACCTGCCGCACGGCGTCTGCAATGCGATTCTCCTGCCGCATGTAGAAGAGTTCAACCTGATCGGAAATGCAAACCGGTTCCGCGATATTGCGAAGGCAATGGGCGAGATAACCGAAGGCTTATCGACGATGGATGCGGCAAGAAAAGCCATCGCAGCGATCCGTCAGCTCAGCAGCCAGGTAGGTATCCCGGAACGTTTGCGTGATCTGGGTGTCAAGGAAGAAGATTTTGCTGTGATGGCCGAAAATGCCATGAAGGATGTGTGCAGCGTCACGAATCCGAGAAAGGCAACGAAAGAACAGATCATCGGTGTCTTTAAAGCTGCATATTAAAATAGATGTTCAGATTCTCAGTGCCATGGACAGGCATAAGGATTCTCCTATGGACATCAAACATACTACTAGAATGATTAACTTATAAAATCCATAATAAAACGATTATATATATTTAAAATCATACGTCTGGAACAGGCATTTCCACTTCCTCCAACCACAAGGAAAGGGGCTGTCGCACTAAGGTGCGGCAGCTTCGTGTTTTTATCCAACACAA
>NZ_QUJT01000012.1:704-110784 GCF_003480955.1 Clostridium sp. AM27-28 | reverse complement strand
GCGCCGCCCTGTCACGGCGGAGGTCGTGGGTTCGAACCCCATCCGGGTCGTTTAGATACGACTATTTCAATTCTTTGAAAAATGAATATGGACTGGTGCAGTATCGTAGATGGGGTCTTAGCTCAGCTGGGAGAGCATCTGCCTTACAAGCAGAGGGTCACAGGTTCGAGCCCTGTAGGCCCCATTGTTACCAATGTTTTATGCCGATGTGGCTCAATTGGCAGAGCAGCTGATTTGTAATCAGCAGGTTATCGGTTCGAGTCCGATCATCGGCTTTTTAAAATGGATGGGTTCCCGAGTGGCCAAAGGGGGCAGACTGTAAATCTGTTGCGTCTCGCTTCGGTGGTTCGAATCCACCTCCATCCATTATTATTTTTACAATAATGGTTGTATTTTTCCAGAAATTGTATATAATAATAGAGTAAGAATTAGCGCGGGGTGGAGCAGTCTGGAAGCTCGTCGGGCTCATAACCCGAAGGTCGCAGGTTCAAATCCTGCCCCCGCAATTTTTTTATGCAATGAGAAGTGCACAGATAAAAATATAGAAGTTAAAAACATGCTTGCATGTTTTTTAACAGATATATTTTTAGATGTATACGGCGAATGCCGTAAGCGAAAGACCGCAGGTCTTGAGCTGAGCACTTCGGACTAAAAAAAGCGACAAGCAAACTTTTAATCCGCATAAAACCAAATAACCATTACGCCCAGATAGCTCAGTTGGTAGAGCAGAGGACTGAAAATCCTCGTGTCACTGGTTCGATTCCGGTTCTGGGCATATGGGGTATTAGCTCAGTCGGTAGAGCACTTGACTTTTAATCAAGTTGTCCGGGGTTCGAATCCCCGATGCCTCATGAAGATGAGAAGCCGTCACACTGGAGACAGTGTGGCGGTTTTTTGTGTAATAGGGAATTCCAAGGAATTTCCTATTACACAAAAAGGCACTAACGTGCCAATGATGCGCACTCGCGCGAAGCAGAAATAGGAAACTTCGTTTAACATTCATGTAAAGTAAAAAAGCCATTCAGACAGGAGTCTTTCTTGAATATATAATTTCTTGTTTTCGGATATGGCAGCTGTTATAATTGATTGAAAACAGAAGCAAATAGAAAACCAAAATGGAAGTAAGAATAGAAATAGGCAAATGCAGAAATTTTAAAATGGAGAAGAAAAATGGAGCCAAACAAGATGAAACAGAAACGCCGGAAATATTTATATGCAGCGGCGGCGCTTGGCATGACGTTCCTTTTGAACTTGAGCGGATGCAGCCACCGGTTCACGAACTATCCGGAGACAGCCGGAACGGTAGCAATCGTGGACAGTACAGAGCGGGAGGCTGTCCGAGATGAAAATGGAGAAAATCCAGATCAGCCGATTGATTTAGATAACCTAGGGGAACAGCAGTCGGCGGCAGAAATGGAAGCGTTAGCTGCGGCGGAGGCGGCGGAGCCGGGCGTGGAGGAGCCGTATCTGGACGGGGGAGAGCTTCGGCTTTTAGCGTGTGCGGATATCTGGCAGAACCTCTCCTGCGTCATGAAGACGAAGGAAGGCGCGGTGATCGTGGTAGATGGCGGTCGTGATGTCGATGCACCGCATTTGATTGAGGTTATTCAGGAGTTGGGCGGTCATGTGGATGCATGGCTTTTAACCCATCCGCACAGCGATCATGTGGGGGCGATCACGGAGATTTTAAACATGGATCCGATGCCGATCTCGATCGGTAAGGTGTATTATTCATTTCTGAATAAAGAATTTTTAGGTCAGGAGCAGGTTTCAAGACGGGATTCAGATTTGGAGTGTTATGATCGGATCACGGAAGCGATTGCGAAACTGCCGGAAGCAGAAAAATGCGGGACGCTTACGAAAGGGCAGAAGATTTCAGTGGCGGGCGCGGAGATCACAGTGATGAACGAGCCATTTGCCTGCACGGAAAATAGTTTTAATAACAGCTCGGTCGCGTACCGCGTGGAGATGGGCGGAAAACGGATCCTGTTTTTGGGTGATATGGGCTGGCAGGCAGGGGAAGATTTTCTTGCCAATCATACGCAGGAGGAACTGAAATCGGATGTGCTACAGATGGCGCACCATGGGCAGAGAGGTGTGGAAGAGGAGCTCTACCAGGAGATTTCACCGGAGGTCTGCTTATGGCCGACGCCGGACTGGCTCTGGGATAATGTGCAGGATGGCGTCGCGGGCGCTGGTTCGTATAAGACGCCGATTGTCCGTGGATGGATGGTAACATTAGGTGTGAAGAAAAATCTTTGTGTCAAGGATGGCGATCAGATACTGCGGTAGTTTTTTATAAAAGATTAAAATAAAATTTTAAAAAGTTGTTTTCAGGGAAATGAAATGCTTTTGGGATGCGGTGCAGCGGATAGAAATAAGACATGAACGAAAAAAGAGAGAAACAGAAGGAAGAAGAAAAAGTGAATAAAGACAGGAAAATGCGGTCGGAAACAATCATCCTACGTCCGGAAGTGCCGCTTTTAGAACGTTTATCCACCTATGCGGCGTCGGATGCCTACCCGTTCCACATGCCGGGCCACAAACGCCAGGTGAAAATGGGGATAACTTCCGTCCCGAATCCATTTTCGGTGGATATCACGGAGATTGATGGATTTGACAACCTGCATCATGCGGAAGATATTTTGAAAGAGTCGATGAATTCGGCGGCTGCGGTGTACGGAGCAGACCGGGGCTGGTATCTGGTGAATGGCAGTACGTGCGGGATTCTGGCGGCGATCGCGGCGGCGGTGAAGCCGGGGGAAAAAATCCTCATGGCTCGAAATTCCCACAAATCGGCGTATCACGCGGTGGTTTTAAACCAGCTGGAACCGGTATATTTATATCCGGAGGAGGTGCCGGAGTTTCAGATTCCGGGAGGGATCGAGCCAGAGCAGGTGGAACGAGCACTTTTGGAGCATCCGGAGATCCGGGCTGTGTTTGTGACTTCCCCGACTTATGAGGGGATCGTGTCGGATATCCAGGGGATTGCAGCGACGGCGCACCGGCATGGAGCGGCGCTGATTGTGGATGAGGCGCACGGCGCGCATCTGCCGTTTGGGGATGGGAACTATTTCCCGGATGGGGCGTTACAGGAGGGGGCGGACCTGGTGATCCAGAGTCTTCACAAGACGCTTCCATCTTTGACACAGACGGCGATTCTGCATCTGAAAAGCCAGATTCTGGATGCGAAGAAGGTGGAACAGTATTTATCGGTTTACCAGAGTTCCAGCCCGTCGTATATTCTGATTGCGTCGATGGAGAACTGCGTCCGGTATATGGCAGAAAAAGGAGCCGGGGAGATGGCGCGGTATGGCGCGCGATTGCGGGAACTCCGGGAAAAATTGGCGAAGCTAAAACATTTCCGGCTTCTGAAAGAGGAAATCTGTGGTGCGGCAGGTGTGTATGGATATGATCCGTCAAAACTGGTGCTATTTCCAGATTTTATGACGGGAACTAGACTGGCAGAGGTTTTGCGGACAGAGTACCATCTGGAGGCGGAGATGTCGAGCGGGCGGTATGTGCTTCTGATGACTTCGTTTATGGATACGGAGGAAGGATTTTCGCGTCTGGAGCGGGCACTTTTGGAGCTGGATGCGCGGGTGGAAAAGCTGGAGGCGGAAAGTGTTGGGCTGAAAGATGCAAAACAAGGCAGGCAGGAACCGTTTTCGGGAGCACAATTGAATCAGAAACCGAACCAAGAAAATGATTCAGAAAACTATCCACAGCAGATGTGTCTCCCCTGGCAGGCATGGCATGGGGATGGCATGCTGGTGCCGCTTGAGGAGGCGGAAGGAAGGACGGCGCGGACCTGCGTTACCATTTATCCGCCGGGGGTGCCGATGCTGATGCCGGGAGAGCGGATTGGAACAAGGGAGATCGCGCGGATCCGTGAGGATTGGAAGCTGGGACTTACGGTGGAAGGAATTTGTGAAAAATCAGACAAATTGAATTTGTGGATAGAGGTTGTTATTTAGCAGGTTCGCACATTTGCCATAAGAAACAGAGAAAAATCGGATTTATATATACGATGGAATGCGTGTGAAAATACTGGCTGGAAAGGCATAATAGGAAGATGGGACATATATTTTACGTGATGGGAAAGAGCGCGTCCGGGAAGGACACGATCTATAAGATATTGAGAGAGCGGCTGCCGCAGATCCGGACGGTGGTGCCGTATACGACCAGACCGATCCGGGCAGGCGAGCGGGACGGTGTGGAGTATTATTTTGTGACCGGAAAAAGGCTTGCGGATTTGGAGAAACAGGGAAAGATCATTGAAAAGAGAACCTACCAGACTATTTATGGACCGTGGAGTTATGCAACGGTGGACGATGGGCAGATCGATCTGGGATCGCATGATTATTTCATGATCGGGACGCTGGAATCGTATGAGGGGACGCGGAATTATTTCGGTGCGGATGTGCTGGTGCCGCTTTACATTGAGGTGGAGGACGGTGAACGCCTTCAGCGTGCGCTTGACCGGGAACGGCAGCAGACAGAGCCAAAGTATGCGGAGCTGTGCCGCCGTTTCCTGGCGGATGAGGCAGATTTCAGTGCCGAAAATATGGAAAAATGTGGGATCCGGGCGGAAAACCGGTTTGAAAACCGCGAGCTGGAAGCGTGTGTGGATACGTTGGTAAGGGAAATTCGGGCTCAGGGATTGGCACTTTTGGAACCGAAAGTGCCGTAAGAAAACGTGGTGGCAGCAGGAATTTGCCGTATTTAAATGCGAAGCCACGGCAAATTCCGTTACTGGGCACGTATGCGTGAACAGTAACAAATTCGGAATTTCATCGTACTAGGCAGAGGTTAAATCTTGTGTTATACTAAGATGATAGAGATTTACAAATAATAAAAGAAGGGCATGATAGAAGGGATCCCAACCGATCCATACGATTGAAACGATTTTAGAATTAAAATTCAGAGTCCAGCCCTGAAAGGAGCATCAAGATGGCAGGTTTTCACGATATTATTGGACATGAGAAGATAAAAGAGCACCTTCAGAAGGCGATCGGGTATCAGAGAGTTTCACATGCCTACATATTGTCGGGCGAGGAAGGAATGGGACGCAAGACGATCGCGAAGGCATTTGCCATGACGCTTTTGTGCGAGAAACATGGGACGGAGCCATGCATGGAATGCCATTCCTGTAAGCAGTTTTTGTCGGGCAATCATCCGGATGTGATCTGGGTGACACATGAGAAACCTGCGAGCATTGGTGTCGATGATGTCCGGATTCAGATCAATGATACGGTTTCGATCCGTCCGTATAGCAGTCCATATAAGATATATCTGGTCGATGAGGCGGAGAAAATGACGGTGCAGGCGCAGAACGCTCTTTTAAAGACGATTGAGGAGCCGCCGGCCTATGCGGTGCTGGTGCTTATCACGACGAACCCGGAGGTATTTCTGCCGACGATCCTGTCCCGCTGTATCCAGTTGAAACTTCGTCCGCTCAAGGATTCGGTGGTAAGCGATTACCTGACGGAGAAAATGGGTGTTTCGGATGGTCAGGCGGATATTTATGCGGCGTTTGCGAGAGGAAATTTAGGAAAAGCGATTCATCTCGCCTCTTCGGAGGAGTTTGCACTTTTGTACCGAGAGGTGCTGACGTTGCTTAAAAATATCAAGGACATGGATATTCCGATGCTTCTGGATTATATCCGCAAGCTGCAGGAGGACAATCTGGATCTGTATGAGTGCCTGGATTTCATGCAGCTCTGGTACAGGGATATTCTGATGTTTAAGGTCACAAAGGACATGAATTCGCTGATCTTTAAGGAGGAGTATTCGGCGGTCAGCAGTTGCTGCCAGAAGAGTTCCTATGAGGGGCTGGAAGAGATATTGAGTGCGATTGAAAAGGCAAAAGTCCGGCTGAATGCTAACGTCAACACCGATTTGGCGCTGGAGCTGATGCTTTTGACGATGAAGGAGAATTAAATTTATGATAAAGGTAATCGGAGTCCGGTTCCGCAAGGCCGGAAAGGTATATTACTTCGATCCGGCGCAGATGAAAATCAAGATGGGCGATCATGTGATCGTGGAGACCGCCCGCGGAATCGAGTTCGGAGAGGTAGTTCTTGGCGTCCGCGAGGTGGATGAGAAGAAGGTAATCCAGCCGCTGAAATCGGTCATTCGTATGGCGACGAAGAATGACGAGGAGCTGGAACGGAAGAATAAAGAAAAAGAGCATGAGGCATTCCAGATCTGTCAGGAAAAGATCCGCAAGCATGAATTGCAGATGAAGCTGATCGATGCAGAATACACCTTTGATAACAATAAGCTGCTGTTTTATTTTACGGCGGATGGAAGAATCGATTTCCGTGAGCTTGTCAAGGATCTGGCGGCGGTCTTTAAGACGCGGATCGAGCTGCGCCAGATTGGCGTCCGGGATGAGACGAAGATTTTGGGTGGCGTCGGTATCTGTGGTCGTCCGCTCTGTTGTCATTCATATTTATCGGAGTTTATTCCGGTTTCAATTAAGATGGCAAAAGAGCAGAACCTGTCCTTAAATCCGACGAAGATTTCGGGTGTGTGCGGTCGTCTGATGTGCTGCCTGAAATACGAGGAAGAGACGTATGAGGATCTGAACAGCCATCTGCCGAGTGTCGGCGATTACGTCACAACGGATGACGGGCTGAAAGGCGAGGTTCACAGCGTCAGCGTCCTGCGCCAGCAGGTAAAGGTGGTTGTGACGGTAGGACGGGATGAGAAGGAGATCCGTGATTACCGTGTGGATCAGCTCAAGTTTAAGCCGAAGCGCCGCCGTGACAGGGGAAATGTCAACGATGCGGAGCTGAAAGCGCTGGAGGCACTGGAGAAAAAGGAAGGAAAGTCGAAGCTGGATGATAATTAAAGAGGGCGAGCGGATCGATGAACTGCAGCGGAACGGATACCGGATCATCCAGAAGACGAACGGGTTCTGTTTTGGCATGGACGCGGTGCTTTTGTCCGGGTTTGCATCGGTGAAGCCGGGCGAGAAAGCGCTTGATCTGGGAACGGGAACCGGTATTATCCCGATTCTTCTGGAGGCAAAGACGGAAGGAAGCCATTTTACAGGTCTGGAGATCCAGGCGGAGATGGCGGAGATGGCATCCCGGAGTGTGGCGCTCAACAGGCTGGAAGAGAAGGTTTCGATCGTGCAGGGCGATATCAAGGAGGTTCCGACGCTGTTTGAGAAGGCATCCTTTGATGTGGTAACGACGAACCCGCCGTACATGAACGACAGCCACGGGCTGAAAAATCCCGATCTTCCCAAGGCGATTGCCCGCCATGAGGTTCTCTGCAATCTGGAGGATGTCGTGCGCGCGGCGGCTTCGGCACTTCGTCCCGGCGGACGACTCTATATGGTGCACCGTCCGAGACGGCTCATTGAGATTCTGATGGCGATGAAAAGTCAGAAATTGGAGCCGAAGCGGATGAAATTTGTCCATCCGTTTGCAGATAAAGAGGCAAATATGGTTCTCATCGAGGCGGTGCGCGGCGGCGGCGCGCTGATGACAGTGGAAAAGCCGATCATTGTGTACAAAGAGCCGGGCGTGTATACGGATGAGATTTATGATATTTACGGATATTAATGGAATAGGAGAACGATGGAAGGAACATTATATTTGTGTGCCACGCCGATCGGCAACCTGGATGACATCACATTCCGGGTGCTGGAGACGTTAAAGCAGGTGGATCTGATTGCGGCGGAGGACACGCGGCACAGTATTAAGCTTCTGAATCATTTTGATATTCATACACCGATGACGAGCTACCATGAGTACAATAAGGTCGAGAAGGCGCGTGTGCTGGTGGAGAAGCTGAAATCGGGCATGAATATTGCCTGCATCACGGACGCCGGGACGCCGGGGATTTCGGATCCGGGCGAGGAGCTGGTGCGCCAGTGCTGCGAGGCGGGAATTAAAGTAACCGCGCTTCCGGGAGCGGTGGCGTGTGTTACGGCGCTGATTATTTCGGGACTTCCGACGAGACGGTTCTGTTTTGAGGCATTTCTTCCGACGGACAAGAAGGAGCACCAGCGGGTGCTTGCAGAGCTTCAGAATGAGACGCGCACGATTGTGCTTTACGAGGCGCCGCACCACCTTCTGCGGACGCTCACGGAACTTTACGAGGCGCTGGGGGATAGAAAGGCGTCTATCTGCCGGGAGCTGACGAAGAAATACGAGACGGCATTCCGGACGACGCTTTCGCAGGCGGTGGCGTATTATACGGAAAATGAGCCGAAGGGCGAGTGCGTGATCGTCATCGAGGGCAAATCCGTCCAGGAGATCAAGGCGGAGGATCAGGCGCGCTGGCAGCAGATGTCCCTGGAAGAGCATATGGAACATTATGAATCACAGGGAAACAGCCGCAAGGAAGCGATGAAGCTGGTGGCGAAGGACCGCGGGGTTTCGAAGCGGGATGTGTACCAGGCGTTGCTGGAGGCGGAAGAGGCGTAGACACAAACGGAAAGCTGAAAAATGGGTAAGTGGAGTGGCGTTGGTGGAATGCCGGGGCGCTCCGGTTTGTGCAGATAAAAGAAAAATAGAATAAGATTTGAGAAAAGAACAAACTGTACTGATTAAAATATTTAAAAGTGTATATTTTAATCAGTACAGTTTTTGCTATAATTCCTACTAAGTTGATGCGGAAATGAATGTAAAAATACAGAATGTCAGTGAATTGTTTTTCGCAAGGCAGAATAGAAAGGCAGAAGAGGCGCTTGCCTGTGAATGATTCAGTGGATTCGGGTATTGATTGCAAGGATCGTAAGGACGCTTGGCTTACAAAGAAAAATCATATTCAACCACGGGAGGAATAAAAATGGCAGAGAATCGTTATGAACTGAATAAACAGCTGGCACAGATGTTAAAGGGCGGCGTTATCATGGATGTCACAACCCCGGAGCAGGCGAAGATCGCGGAGGCGGCAGGCGCGTGTGCGGTTATGGCGCTGGAGCGGATTCCGGCGGATATCCGGGCAGCGGGCGGTGTGTCCCGTATGAGTGACCCGAAGATGATTCGCGGCATTCAGGAGGCAGTTTCGATTCCGGTTATGGCGAAGTGCCGGATCGGTCATTTTGTGGAGGCGCAGATTCTGGAAGCGATCGAGATTGATTATATCGATGAGAGCGAGGTATTATCTCCGGCGGATGATGTGTACCATATTGACAAGACACAGTTCAAGGTTCCGTTTGTCTGCGGTGCGAGAGACCTGGGAGAGGCGCTGCGCCGGATCGAGGAAGGTGCTTCGATGATCCGTACCAAGGGCGAGCCGGGAACGGGCGATGTCGTACAGGCAGTCCGCCATATGCGTGCGATGAATTCGGAGATCCGCCGGGTTCAGAACCTGCGTGAGGATGAGCTTTACGAGGCAGCAAAACAGTTAAAAGTTCCGGTTCATCTGCTCCGCTATGTACATGACAATGGACGTCTCCCGGTTGTCAATTTCGCGGCAGGCGGTGTGGCTACCCCGGCGGATGCGGCTCTGATGATGCAGCTGGGCGCAGAGGGAGTCTTTGTTGGATCTGGTATCTTCAAGTCAGGCAATCCGGAGAAACGTGCGTCGGCGATCGTGCAGGCAGTAACGAATTACAAAGATGCAAAATTACTTGCTGCGATTTCTGAGGATCTGGGCGAGGCGATGGTTGGTATCAATGAGAATGAGATTGCGATTTTGATGGCAGAGCGGGGACAGTAAGATGGAGAAAAAACAGATAGGCGTGCTGGCGGTGCAGGGCGCGTTTGCCGAACACATTGCCATGGTACGGAGACTGGGCGCAGAGGCGTTTGAGATCCGGCAGCTTCCGGATCTGGAGCGGCCGATGGACGGACTGATTCTGCCGGGCGGCGAGAGTACCGCGATGCGTAAGCTCCTGGATGAGCTGGGGCTTTATGAGCCGCTTCGGGCAAAGATTGCGGCAGGGCTTCCGGTGTATGGAACGTGCGCGGGGCTTCTGCTTCTGGCCAAGGAGATCGAGGGCGGAACGCCGTGCTTTGCGACGATGGATGTGTCGGCGGTGCGGAATGCCTACGGGCGTCAGCTCGGAAGTTTTTACACGGAGGCTGAATTTGCCGGTCTGGGGACGATTCCGATGACTTTTATCCGCGCGCCGTACATCGCTTCGGTTCAGGAAAATGTTAAGGTGCTGGCGACAGTGGACGGAAAGATAGTCGCAGCCAGACAGGGAAACCAGTTTGCGACGGCATTTCATCCGGAATTGAATGAGGATGTGACGGTGCACCGGTATTTTCTAGAGGAAGTCTGTAAAGGAAAATTAAGAGGGTAATTGGTAGAAATTAGTGTGTGGTTGATGAAAAGTGAAACCTACTGGTAAGGGGAGCGAGAACTGCAGCCATTTAAAGCGGTCAGAATGGATGATATATTTCTGAAATGTGGGAAGATGTCATTGATTCTGACCGTTTTTTTATTTGTTTGGAAGGTACGGTCTGTGAAAAAACAAAAAATGTACCTTGATAGGTTTTTGCGCTGAGAAAGGAAAACGCCCGGTAAAATGGCGGACTGCATGGAATTCCTATTGACAAAGTAGGAATTCCGCATTACAATCACTGATAAACCAATTAAAACAATATGAAATAAGAAAATTATATAAAAAACGAATTTGCTGATATAGCAAATAGACACAGGAGGATGACATCGTGGCTTATCAGATAGAGACAACTTGTATTTGCGGAGATCCGGAAACTTCTAAAAACCATTCTTTTGGCGCTGTTTCAGTGCCGATTTACCAGACGGCGACTTTTGCCCACCCGGGTATTGGGGAATCAACCGGTCATAATTATACGCGTGAGAGCAACCCGACCAGAGACGAGCTGGAAAAGACTGTTTCGGCGCTGGAAGGAGCGGTTGATACCGTTGCCTGCACATCCGGTATGGCGGCGATCTCGCTGATGATGGAGCTGTTTGACAGTGGCAGCCATTTTGTATGTACCGAGGATCTGTATGGCGGTTCCGTCCGTATTTTTGAGGCACTGGAAAAGAAGCGCGGTTTTTCATTTTCCTATATAAATACAGCCGATGTGGAGGCGGTTGAGAAGGCGATCACGGATCAGACGAAGGCACTCTACATCGAGACACCGAGCAACCCGACGATGCAGGTGACCGATCTGGCGGAAATGAGCCGTCTGGCGACGAAGCACGGACTGCTTCTGATCGTGGACAATACCTTCCTGTCCCCGTATCTGCAGAATCCGATCGCGCAGGGCGCGGATCTGGTTGTCCACAGCGGCACGAAGTTTTTAGGCGGTCACAATGATACGCTGGCTGGATTTTTATGTACGCCGATCAAGGCGCTGGCAGAGCAGATCCGGTATCTGTTCAAGACGATCGGAAGCGGACTTTCTCCGTTTGATTCTTTCTTAGTCCTGCGCGGCATCAAGACTCTGTCAGTGCGTGTGGAACGGCAGCAGGAGAATGCGATGAAGATCGCAGACTGGCTGAAAGAGCAGAAAAAGGTAACGGATGTCTACTATGTAGGACTTCCGGAACATCCGGGTTATGAGATCAACCAAAAACAGAGCCGTGGCGCTGGCAGCATGATTTCGTTCCGTACAGATACGGAGGAGACGGCGAGAAAGGTGCTGGAGCGTGTGAAGCTCATCTCTTATGCGGAGAGTCTGGGCGGCGTGGAGTCTCTGATTACCTATCCGATGCTGCAGACACACGGCGATGTGCCGGTTGAGATCCGGGAGCGCCTTGGAATTACGGAGACATTTTTACGTCTGTCTGTCGGTATTGAAAATGTGGATGATCTGATTGCGGATCTGGAGCAGGCGTTAGCGTAAAAAGAGGGTAACTGTTCAGTAGGTCTGCGCATTTACTGCGCTGACCGTACGAAAACATGGGCCAGCAGGCAAAAATCCCATTGCCGTAGGCAATTTTTAATGGATTTTTGCGCGTGACTGTGAAGGGACTGAACAGTTACAAAAGAGGATAGATATGTCTGGTATCGGTTTTGCATGGGCAGTGGGATATGGGCATGGATGACAGGATGCCAGAGTGAAAACCGTTCATTGACAGGAACGATGGATTGGGAGGAAAATGCATGAAATACGATTTTGACAAAGTGGTGGACCGGCATGGTACCAACTGTTTAAAATATGATTTTGCCATCGAGCGAGGAAAACCAGCGGATATTTTACCGCTTTGGGTGGCTGATATGGATTTTCAGACGGCTCCGGCGATTTTAGAGCGGCTGGAAGAGACAGTAAAACATGGTATTTTCGGCTACAGTGATGGAAAAGAGGGCTATTTTGCGGCAGTCCAGAACTGGTACCGGGAGCGCTTTGGCTGGGAGACGAAACCGGAGTGGCTGGTGAAGACACCGGGCGTTGTATTCGCGCTGGCGGCGGCTGTCCGGGCGTATACAAAGGAAGGTGACGGCGTACTGCTTCAGCAGCCGGTGTACTATCCGTTTTCGGAAGTAATTACGGACAATGGGCGTAAGATTGTCAACAGCCCGCTGAAAATCACGGATGGCTATTACACGATGGATTTTGACGACCTGGAAACGAAGATCGTCGAAAATAAGGTAAAATTGTTCCTGCTTTGCAGTCCGCACAACCCGGTCGGACGTGTCTGGAGCGAGGAAGAACTGCGCCGGGTTGGCGAGATTTGCCTGCGTCACGGTGTGCTCGTGGTCAGCGATGAGATCCATAGTGATTTTACCCGCGAGGGACATCCGCACACAGTATTTGCGAAGCTGGGTGCAGAGTTTGAGCAGAACTGCCTGATCTGCACGGCACCATCCAAGACGTTCAATCTGGCGGGACTGCATATTTCCAATATCTTTGTGCTAAACCCAGAGCTTCGGAAGAAACTCTTAAAGGAGATCGCGGCGGCAGGCTACAGCCAGGTCGGTCTGATGGGACTGGTAGCATGCCAGGCGGCGTATGAAGAGGGAGCGGAGTGGCTTGCACAGCTAAAAGCGTATCTGGAGGAGAACCGGAAGTTTGTGAAGGCGTATCTGGAAGAGCATCTGCCGGAAATCCGTCTGATCGAGCCGGAGGGAACCTACCTTCTGTGGCTGGATTTTAAGGCGCTTCATTTGAATGAAAAAGAGCTGGAACATCTGATCGTGGACAAGGCACATCTGTGGCTGGACAGCGGCGCGATGTTCGGACCGGACGGCGAGGGCTTCGAGCGGATCAATATCGCATGCCCGCGGGTGACGGTGGAGAAAGCGCTGAAGCAGCTGGAAGCGGCGATCCGCGGATAAAATTGATTGGGTCACGAATCAGAACCCGTATAAATAAAACCTGCCGCAGGCAGACTGTATCCCCCATATAAACAGTCTGTCTGCGGCAGGTTTTTTGACTTCATAGGAACATTATTTTATGAGAACCGGAACACCGCAGTTCCATACGCCGGAAGCGGGTACGCGAAGGAGTATGGCTGTCCGTCACATTCGCTCTTGATGGAGCGGTAATGGCTGATCTTATCGCCGCGCTTGTAGTAGCCGTGTTCCTGGTCAAGCAGCAGCGTGTAGGTGCCGCGTTTCGGAACACCGACGCGGTAATCGTCGCGGTCTACCGGGGTGAAGTTGCAGATGAAGAGAAGATTCTTTTTCTGTGTTTCATCGCGGCGGATAAAGCTGAAAATACTGCGGTCTCCGTCGTTGGCGTTGATCCACTGGAAGCCGTCATACTCCTCGTCCAGGCGGTAGAGCGCCGGATATTTGTGGTAGAGCGTCAAAAGCCCTTTCACATAATTCTGGAGGTCGGCATGGAACGGCTCTTTCGTAAGGTACCAGTCGAGGGAGACTTTTTCATCCCATTCATGGAACTGACCGAAATCCTGTCCCATGAAGAGAAGTTTCTTGCCCGGATGTCCGAGCATGAAAGTGTAGCCGACTTTCAGGTTGGCAAATTTATCCTCGTATTCGCCCGGCATTTTGTTGATCATCGAGCATTTGAGGTGGACGACCTCGTCGTGCGAGAGCACCAGAATGAAGTTTTCGCTGGTGCAGTAGGTGATGCCGAAGGTCATTTTGTTGTGGTTAAATTTACGGAAATACGGGTCGAGCTTCATGTATTCGAGGAAGTCATGCATCCAGCCCATATTCCATTTGAAGGTAAATCCAAGACCGTCCTCCTCCGGGCTCTTGGTAACGTTCGGCCAGGCGGTGGATTCCTCGGCAATGATGATGGCGCCGTCCTTCCGGCCGCGGATCACGCTGTTTAAATGTTTGAAAAACTCGATGGCTTCGAGGTTTTTGTTGTCGCCATATTTATTTGGTACCCACTGTCCGTCCTGGCGCCCATAGTCTAAGTAAAGCATGGAAGCGACGGCGTCCACGCGCAGACCATCGATGTGGTATTCATCGAGCCAGTAGAGCGCGTTGGCGATCAGAAAATTGGATACCTCGTTTTTGGCATAATCGAAGACCTTGGTACCCCAGTCCGGGTGCTCGCCTTTGCGCGGGTCGGCATACTCATAGAGCGCCTGTCCGTCGAAATCGGCAAGTCCATGTGCATCCTTCGGAAAATGCGCCGGAACCCAGTCTAGGATGACACCGATGCCTTTTTTATGTAAGTAATTGACGAAATACATAAATTCCGTCGGGGTTCCGTAGCGGGAGGTCGGGGCAAAATAGCCGGTTACCTGATATCCCCAGGAGCCGTCATACGGATGTTCGGCGATTCCCATGAGCTCTACATGGGTGTAGCCCATTTCCAGGACATAGTCAGCCAGCTCATGCGCGGCTTCCATGTAAGTGTAATAACCGTCCTTTTCCGGGCGGTTTTTCTTTTTCCAGGATCCTAAGTGAACCTCGTAGATAGAGATTGGCGCCTTGACCGGATCGGTGCCCGCGCGCGATTCCATCCATTTGGAATCGTTCCATTTGAAGCCGCGGATATCGGCGGTCACGGAAGCGGTTCCAGGACGGTATTCTGCCGAAAATGCATATGGATCTGCCTTAAATAAAATCGTTCCTGTGTGCGTGGTGATGGCGAATTTGTAGAGCTGTCCCACGCCAAGTCCCGGTACGAAGAGCTCGTAAATGCCGCTGTCTGCGACCGGCTTCATCGGGGTTGCATCCGGATTCCAGGCGTTGAAGTCGCCGACCAGGCTGACGGCGGCTGCGTGCGGCGCCCAGACCGCGAAATAGTAGCCGTCCTGTCCGCGATATGTATAAGGGTGTGCGCCCAGCTTGTGGTAGAGCTGGTAGTGGCGGCCTTCTCCGAAGAGATACCGGTCAAGCTCGCCGATCACGCCGAGTCCCTCTGTCTTTTGTTTTTTCGATGTGGTTCGTTTAGTAGTGGAAGCTGCTTTTTTCATAAGGTTACCCCTCCGTGATTCCGAGAATAACAGCGCTGTTACCCTCTAATTCTATCTGAATTTTGTTTGTATTCTTATCGATCAAAAACGATTTTCCGGTAATCAGATCCGTAGCTTGTTCCGCTGTCGTGTGGAATGGAAGCGGAACTTGTAAATAAGCGGCGTTGTCATCGTTGTTGGCAGCGGTAAGGATCGCCTGGTGGTCACCGTGTCTGGCAAATGCGTACTGCCGGTTTGTCAGCAGAAGTTCCTGATAACGCCCACCGTGAAGCGCCGGTTCGGCGGCGTGGATGGCGGCGAGTTTCTGGATCAGAAGTGTAAGCGGTGTCACGGTGCCTGCGCTGGTATCTGTGTTTGAGTCTGTGGTGCTTGAAGTGGTTTGGCAGCAGGTGTTTGCGCCTGTGGCGCTCGAAAAGCTCTGGCAGTTGCCATCTGTGCGGATGCCTGTGTTTTGTCCGTCGCTGGTCTGCATTTCTTCTGCAAGCGGTCTCGGCGGCAGGATTTTCGGACGGAGTTCCGTATCAGAGTTGTGTCCGCGGCGTCCCTGAATGCCCCATTCACTTCCATAATAGATGGATGGAATTCCCGGAAGAGTGAACAGCAGCGTGTAAAGCGGCGCAAGATGTGCCGGATTTAACAGTTTGCTTGCGATCCGGTCTTCGTCGTGGTTGTCCACAAAGGTGTAGAGATCCCGCCCCACCGCTTCGAGGCGGCGGACATTGTGTGCCAGTTCGAAATAATTGTGGTCGTTGTGCGCGGAATAGATACTTTTGTGCATCTCGTAGTTGGTGACGGAATGAAGCATCTGCGGATTGACCCAGCGGGCGTATTCGCCGTGGATGACTTCGCCCATCAGCCAGAATTCCGGCTTGATTTCATTTGCCAGCCGGCGCAGTTCCTGCATAAATTCAAAGGAAAGATCGCCCGCGCAGTCGAGGCGGATACCGTCGATGTCAAATTCCTGCACCCAGAAACGGACAGTGTCAAGCAGATAGTTCCGCACTTCCGGGTTTCCATGGTTTAAGCAGGGAAGCTCCCAGATGCCGTGCCAGGATTCGTAGCCGAAGGAATCGCCGAGCGGGCTGCCCCAGCCGAAATTGACGTTCCTGTACCATCCGGCGTAAGGAGACTGGTCACGGTGCGCCTGCAGGTCGCGGAAGGCGAAAAATTCGCGACCGGTGTGGTTGAACACGCCGTCCACGACGACGCGGATGCCATGCTCATGGCAGCAGTCCACGAAAGATCGGAACGAGACGTTGGTCCCCAGCCGCCGGTCGATGAGCCGGAAATCGCGGGTATCATAGCCGTGCGTGGATGATTCAAACAGCGGTCCGATGTAAAGCGCGGAAATATGCAGGCTCTCTAAATAGGGAATCCACTGCATCAGTTCGTCCATGCGGGAATCGGCGGAAACGTCCCTGTTTGTGCCATCCGCTGCCCCATCGGAGACGGGGTAGGGATTGGCAAACGGTGCTCCGGTCATTCCCAGAGGATACATATGGTAAAAGATAGCTTTGTCGTACCAGGCTGTCATGAGAAAGGCCCTCCTTGTGTCGGTTAAATGGTATTTTCCTGTTGTTTAATATGTCGTAAAAGGAACTGATACCGGAGATGTGCGGCTTTCAGTTCGTAGATATAGCAGTCAATCAGAGTCGGATCGACGACCTCTTCAAAATGGTTGAAAACGGTGTTGATCGTGCTCATGGTCTGTCGCAGTTCTGTCAGCAGCTCTGGGTCAGGGTGGGCGGAAAAAATGTCCGTGCTGGTGATACCGGAGCAGTGGGTGCGGTTGTGCTTCATGGTTTGATGCTCTCTTTCTGAATCCTATAAATTGGTACAACGATCAGTATATTCAGAAAATGGAAAGATATGCATCCTGGTTCAGGCGTCCATGGAAAGCACGGATTCCAGCAGATGTCCGAGCTGCATCAGTTTCCGGGTGCTGTCTTCGATTGAGAGATAATAATAATTACAGGTTCCCTCCCGGTGGACATCGATCAGCCCGGCTGTCTTTAAGATCTTCAAATGGTGGGAAACTGCCGGGCGCGACAGGCTGGTCTGTTCGGTGATCTCCCGGACGTTTAAGCCATGCGGACGGGACTGGGCGGGCAGGCTGATTGGACGGTCATTGTTCTTATCAGGCTGATTTTTGTTCACATCGTTGTTTTTTTTGCGCCCCGTGAGGGCTTCGTCCGTCAGCGCTTCGATGATCGTCAGCCGTATTTCATCGCCCAGCGCGATAAAAAGAGGCATACAGGTATGAAAATGCTGTTTGAGTTCTATTCCTTTTTTCATCGCGGCTCCTCCTTCTATAATGGTTTAAAAATTTAAACTAATAGTATTTTACCATTTTTTGTTTCGTCAGTCAATGGAAAGGAAAATGCTGGAATGGGTATTTATAGATAAAAAATAAAGAGATATTTTGGCAATTATTTTCAAATAACGAAATTGTCTAGCTAAAATAATGGGTTCAGATGCACAAAGTTTTTGAGATGTTTTTGGCGCATATTTCGGGTGTTTTGGGATTGACTTTTGATCAAAAACTGTTCATAATGGAGGAACATTCATGGATGGGTTCTTCCATCTGTCACGGGAATCCGGATTTCCCGTTGATCTATTATTAAGATTCTAAAAGTTAAGTTCAGAGAAATGTTCGATAATTTTTCAGGAATGTTTGAAGTGCATACAGGAAATGAATGGAAAAAGGTGGCGGTAAAAGCTGGCGCAGGACTGGCAGCTATCGTTTGCGGCAGGAGTTTTGAAAAGAGGACATACTGTGCAGAAATTGTTCGTTTCATGTATGCGAAAGAGAAGGAGGGGATGGATTGACCTTTTTGCTGCTGTTGTTTACTGGCGGCTGTGCGTTTTGGGATTTGAAAAAACGCCGTATTCCCAATGGGATGCTTCTGCTTGGCGGCCTGTTGTTTCTTTTGATTCGGTTTGGTCTGGGGATGAAGATGGGATATACGGCCGGATGGGACGGGCGGCTGCCGGGATATGGGGCGGCGCTTATGATGGGGATTGGCGAGACTTGTGGATATTTGATTCGTAGCGGGAGTTTACTGATTGTCCTGTTCCCTCTGTATCTGTTTCGCATGATAGGTGCGGGGGACATCAAAATGGCAGCCGTCCTGTTTGGTGCCGCCGGGCTGCGGCAGGGCGGGCGGATTTTCCTGTGCGGGCTGGCAGCTGCCGGAATATGGTCACTTGTATTACTTATCCGGCGTGGGATTGCCAGGCAGCGGCTTACATATCTTGTGTTTTATTTGTACCGGTCCGCGCTTGGGGGAAGCGTCGAGCCGTACTATCTGGAAGCGCGGGATGGAAAAGAGGCATCTTTTTGTCTGGCACCGTGCCTGTTTTTGGGAGTGATTGGGGCGGAGCTGATTCGGTATCTGTAAGGAAAATGGCTTGTGATTAGGGAGGTGGCGGTGCGATGAAGCATATTCTGGCGGTGTATGATGTGGATCCGGTCTATGCGGCGCGGTTTGCAGAGGTAGTTAACCAGAAGGAAAAAATACCGTTTGAGGTGGTGGCGTTCAGCTCGATCGAGCGGCTGCGGGCATTTGCGGCGGAACACCCGGTAAAGCTTCTGTTGTTGGGCGAGCATGTTCCGGCGGAAGAAAAGGAGTCCATCCGGGCGGAAAAGGTTATTCTTTTATCGGATAATGGGGGAAAAACGGTCAGTCCGTCAGTTCCCTGTGTTTACAAATACCAGTCCAGCGATGCGATTGTGCGCGACGTGCTGACCTGGTATGGGGAAAGCCCGGGGGAGCTGCCGGAGGTGTCCGGGCGGGGGCTGGCGAAGGTCTTGGGGGTGTATTCGCCGGTTGGACGGTGTTTAAAGACCTCGTTTGCCCTGACAATGGGAAAACTTTTGGCACAGGAGGAGCGGGTGCTGTATCTGAACCTGGAGGAATTTTCCGGTCTGTCGGTTTTGATGAAAGAAGAATATAAGAGTGATTTGTCGGATCTGCTGTATTTTTACAACGGTGGAAGCTATAATTCGCTTCGTTTGAGCAGCGTTGTCCACACGATGGGGGAGCTGGACTATATTCCGCCGGTGCGCTATCCGGAGGATCTGGATCAGGCGGGAGAGGAGGCAATCGCGGGGCTTATACGGGCAATTGCCGGGGAGAGTGCGTATGATACGCTGGTAGTGGATATAGGAAGCGGGCGCAGGACGGCGCTTTCGGTAATGAAGCTGTGCCGGGTAATCTATATGCCGATCCGGGAAGATCTGGTGTCTTTGGCAAAGCTTAAGGAGCTGGAGCAGTATTTTTCACAGACAGGAAATGGCATGCTAAGGGAACGTATTAAACGCCTGAAGCTTCCGTATCACGGCAGTTTTGGACGGGGCGATTATATTGACCAGCTTTTATGGGGAGAACTGGGTGATTATGTACGGCAGCTGCTGCGGGGAAGCAGTGTGGGCGGATAATGTTCATTGTGGGTTAAATTAGAAGGGGCAAAGTCTTTTGACAGGGATAAATGGAGCGGGATTTTGCCAGTCATTCTAAAGAGTAAACGGTTGTGAGAGAAACAACTGGCAGGGGGAAGTATGCAGGAGCAGAAAATGGTTTTGAGGCAGCGTCTGATGGAGCAGATGGAGAGCCGTATGCAGGTGGAGGATGAGGAGCTGCGCGACCTGATCGACATGGCGATTCTGGAAGCGGCAGAAGGGGCGTATCTGCCGTTAAAAGAGCGGCTTTGTTTGAGAAAAGAGCTGTTTGATTCATTCAGACGGCTGGATATTTTGCAGGAGCTGGTCGATGATCCGACGATCACGGAGATCATGGTAAATGGCGCGGAGCACATTTTTGTCGAGCGGCAGGGGCGTGTGGAAGAATTAGAAAAGCACTTTGATTCGGTAGGGCAGCTAGAGGATCTGATTCAGCAGATTGTAAGCCGTGTCAACCGGACGGTCAATCTGGCGTCTCCGATTGCGGATGCGAGACTGGAAGATGGTTCGCGTGTTCACGTGGTGCTGGCACCGGTGGCGTTAAATGGTCCGATTTTAACGATCCGGAAGTTCCCGGAACCGATCACGATGGAACGTCTGATTGAGTTAAAAAGTATCAGCCGGGAGGCAGCGGCATTTTTGCAGAAAGCGGTCGAGCAGGGGCTCAATATCTTCATCAGCGGCGGAACCGGATCGGGAAAAACGACGATCTTAAACGCCATGTCCGGCTATATTCCACAGGAGGAACGCATCATCACGATCGAGGATTCGGCAGAGCTTCAAATCCGCCATGTAAAGAATCTTGTCAGCCTGGAAACAAGGGTGGATAACCGGGATGGTTCGCAGGAGATTTCCATGCGCGATCTGATCCGGGCGAGTCTCCGAATGCGTCCGGACCGCATCATCGTTGGGGAGGTCCGGGGCGGCGAGGCGCTGGAAATGCTGCAGGCGATGAATACGGGGCACGATGGCTCGCTCTCAACCGGACATGCAAACAGCGCAAAAGACATGCTCTCAAGACTGGAGACAATGGTTCTGATGGCGGCAGAGTTGCCGCTTGCGGCGGTCCGGAGCCAGATCGGTTCAGCGCTCGATCTGATGGTCCATGTCGGGCGGATGCGGGACCGGAGCCGGAAGGTACTGGAGATCACGGAGGTGATAGGCTATGAAAATGGGGAAATCCGCCTTTCTCCCATCTATCAGTTTCAGGAAAGCGGGGAGGCTGATTCCGGACAGGTGGAAGGAGCACTTATCCAGGTTGGCAGATTTGAAGGGCGGCGCAGATTCGCGGGAGGAAGTGCTTTCTGATTACCGGGTTTACCACCTGACGGGGCAGGAGTGGATACGTTACCTTCTGGAGGGAACAGCGGTGTGCGCCGTGACGGCGTATGTATTCTACCGTTCATTTCTGGCGTTCGTTCTGATGCTTCCGGCGGGGATGCTGCGGCCGTTTTTTAAGAGGCGGGAGCTCTGCCGCCGGAGAAAAGAGGAACTGCGGCTCCAGTTTAAGGAAGCGATTCAGATTGTGGCTTCGGCGCTGGCTGCAGGCTATTCGGTGGAAAATGCGTTTATCGCGAGCGTGCGCGATCTGGAAGAACAATACGGAAAAGAGGGGATGATTACCCGTGAGTTTTCATACCTGGCAAGTCAGCTTAAAATGAACCGGACCGTGGAGGTGCTGCTTTCTTCCTTTGCAAAGAGGAGTGGTCTGGATGAGGTGGAAAATTTCTCTGTTATTTTTACTGTATCCAAACGGAGCCGGGGTGAGCTGGCAAGCGTGGTTCACCATGTCGTTCACGTGATTTCGGATCGCATACAGGTGCGGGAGGAAATTCTCACGATGACGGCAGAAAAGCAGTTTGAACAGAGAATTATGAACCTGATGCCGTACCTGATTGTGCTCTACGTGGATTTGTCATCGCCGGGGTTTTTCTCACAGATGTATGAGACAGCGGTGGGGCGGGTGGTGATGACCGGGTGTCTGGTGGTCTATCTGCTGGCATGGAGGGTATCGGGGAAAATTCTTCAGATTGAGGTGTGAAACATAATGGGGAAAATGGGGAAAAAGCAGGTTTTATGCATTCTTTTGGGGATAATTCTGGCAGTTGTGGGATATCTGGTGGAAAAAAGGGATGGGGCGCTGGAAGAGGGGAACCGGCTGAACCGCTATGCATACGGAGAAGGGGAACGGCAGCAGGAAGTGTGGGTGCGCGGACTGTGGGAGAAGGAGATTCCGGTGGAGATTGCGCTCGGAGAGCGGGAATATGCGGAAGAGGATGCAAAAAAAGCATTGCTGGAGGCGGGAGGTAAACTGGCGGATTTAATTCGGGGAAACAATCCGTCCCTGCAGGAGGTAAGGGAAGATCTACATCTCGTTGGCTGGCTGGAAGAAGAGGGCATCCGGGTCCGCTGGACACCGGAGGATGCGGAATGGATTCAGACAGATGGGACAGTTTTAAATGAAGAATGCCCGGAGAAGGGGATTCAGACAGAACTGACCGCATCCCTGCAGGCGGGGGCATTCAGCCGGGAGTACCGGTTTCCGGTCATGCTATATCCGCCGCTTCGGACGAAGCAGCAGGAAAAAGAGGCAGGTTTTAAGCAGCTGTTAAAGCAGATGGATGAGGCGCAGAGAACGGAAGGTCAGCTGGTTTTGCCAAAGATGTATGAGGGGAAGAATTTATCTTACCGGGTGCGCGGAGACAGGGAATATCTGCTGTTTCCGGTGCTGGGGATTGCGGCGGCAATTCTGCTTCCTCTTTATGAAAAACAGAAGGAGAGTGAGGAGAAAAAGAAGAAAAAGCGGGAACTGATGGAAGACTACCCGGAGATTGTGTCAAAGCTGACCGTATTTTCCGGGGCGGGGCTTCCGGTCCGCCGGGCATGGGAACGGATTGTGCTGGAATACGAGGCGGCATGCCGGGCGGGAACACAGACGGAGCGGGCGGCATACCGGGAAATGGCAGCGGCATATCACCGGATGCAGCGCGGTGTCCCGGAACTGCAGGCATATGCGGAATTTGGTGCGGGCTGCCGTCTGAGACCGTACCGGAAGCTTTCCGGGCTTTTGGAGCAGAATGTCAGAAATGGGGCAGAAGGACTTCGAAAGGCGCTGGAGACAGAGATGGAGTCGGCGTTTGAAGAAGAGAAAGCACTGGCAAGACGCCGGGGGGAAGAGGCGTCCACAAAGCTGATGCTTCCATTGTTTCTGATGTTGATGATTATTATGGTGATGGTTTCAGTCCCGGCGTTTCTGGCGTTTGGGATCTGAAAAATGGGGAGAAAGGAGAAAAAGTATATGGATAAAGCGTATCTGGTAAGAGAAGTAAAATCGTTTCTGATGGACGAGGATGGCGTGGGGGTCATTGAATTAGTGCTGATTCTGGTGGTGCTGATAGGTCTGGTCATTGTCTTTAAAAAGCAGATTAATACGCTTCTTACAAATATCTTTAAACAGATCAACAGCAAGTCGAAGGAGGTATATTGATCCGGGCAGAACGGCACGTTGAAGCAGAAATGGACGTTTGCGGGGGGATCACAGTTTTCCTGAGTTTGATTCTGACCTGTATCTGTGCGCTGATGGGCGGGCTGTTTGAGTCCGCCCGGGCAGCCGGAAGCGGCTGGTATATGCAGATGGCGCTCAATTCCTCCCTGGATTCGCTGATGAGCTGTTATCACCGGGAGATTTGGGATAAATACCGGATTTTTGTGCTGGAATGTGCGGATAAAGAGCGCCTGGCGGCGGAGATGGAGCCGCAGATGGAAACATATCTGGCGGCAGCGCCCTTTTATCCGGTCAGCGGCGGCAAGGCACAGATCGAAGCGATGGATGCGATCACCGGCCATAATGGGGATTTCTTTGCGAAGGAAGTTACCGATTATATGAAA
This sequence comes from Clostridium sp. AM27-28, assembly GCF_003480955.1. Classification (NCBI taxonomy): domain Bacteria; kingdom Bacillati; phylum Bacillota; class Clostridia; order Eubacteriales; family Clostridiaceae; genus Clostridium; species Clostridium sp. AM27-28. The sequence continues at coordinate 87,146 of NZ_QUJT01000012.1, read as the reverse complement.
GTGGGTGTCTGGACGCTGGAAAGTGAGGAGTCTGAACTGCCTGAGATGGAAAAACGGATGACGGAAGCAAGGGCGGTTCATGGAATTGCGGAAGGATATCAGGAAAATGGCAGAAAAGTGCTGCGTCTGGAAGAGTCGATCGAGGCGATCGGAGCCTGCCTGCAAAAACAGGAGAAACATCTGGAGGAGATGGAGGCAGCGGTCAGCCAGGCGGATGGAAGCTCGTTCTTTCAATCGGCGGAAAGCTTAGAGAAAGAATTAAAGCAGATTCCGGGGCTGGTTGCGGCGTATGAAAAACAGGCGGACCGGCTTGCGAAAGAATTGCAGGGATCGGAGCAGGGGGCGCAGGAAGCCCAGCCGGATCTGGAAGAAGGCTCCTGGGGCATGGTACAGGAGGAGATGCGGGGGTATCGTTCGTATTTGGATGCGGATGGAGCGCGCCGCCAGGAGGTAAAAAAGACAGAAGAGACGGCTCAAGGAAATGAAGAGGTGGTTGCAGAAGCAGTCCGGAAAGGGAAGGAGATACAGGATTATATCGATGATTGGGAGCCTGACGATGAGGACGATGAGCTGGACGAGGAAGCGCTGTGGGCGCCGGTTCTGACGATCACAGCGGGTTTTCAGAAGGATGGACGTTTCCGGGCTCCGGCAGTCCGAGACAAGAAAAAAATGAATGTGCTGGAAGCAGTCAGCCGCCTGTCGGGGACGGATCTGCTGAGTCTTTGTGTGCCGGCGGGAACTGTGATTTCAGAAAACTGGATTTCGACCGCGGCATTTCCGTCGGCGTTGTATGCAGGCGGAGAGAGCGGAAAGCGGGGGACGACTGGGGATGTCTGGACAGCGGGGCTTGAACGGGCTCTTTTAGATGCGTATGCGGCGCATTTTTTTACCCGGTTCGGGCAGGAAAAGACGGGAAGTATCCATTATGAGCAGGAATATCTCTTACAGGGAAATGCGTCGGAGCGGGAAAATTTAAAACGCACCGTCAATGAACTTCTGGCTGTGCGCGAGGCGGTGAATCTGGCAGCTTTATATGCGGATTCTGAAAAACGGTCGGAGGCGGAAGCATTGGCGCTGGCAATCACGGGGCTGGCGGGAATCACACCGATCACGGCGGCGGCATCCTTCTTTATCATGACAGTCTGGGCGTTTGCAGAGTCGGTGGCAGATGTGAAGGTTCTGCTGGCTGGCGGAAAAATTCCTTTTTTCAAACAGCCGGGGGAGTGGCAGATTTCGCTTTCTGCTCTGACGGAAAAGGGCGCGTCCATCTTTCTGGAAACGGGGACGGATCCTTCATTGAAAAACGGGACAGACGACAGAGGGCTGGACTACCAGGACTGGCTGAAACTCTTTTTTCTGATACAGGGAAAGAGCCGTTTCTGTTACCGGATGATGGATATGATTCAGAACCGCATTTCAGAAAAAGAGCCGGGATTTCGGATGGATCAGTGCCAGTATGGGGTAAGTGTGTCCTATGCGGCACAGGGAACGTTGATACCGCTTCGTAGAACGTCCCAGAAGGAATATTAAACACAATTACAGGGGAGTGGAGGACAGTGTCCTTTTTCAGGAGATGATGCAAGTGAATGTGCCTCTCCAAGTACATAAAGAAAGCCAGTAAAAAAGATGATGACAACTAACCTAACAAAACGAATAAATGAAAGTATCTGTGCGGTCTGGATACCTGTCCTTCGGCGGCATAGAGCCCAAGTAACAAAACGACCCTGGAAAAGGGCATTGTCCTCTGCTTCCCTGTGTGCGAGCCTGACGATTGAGGCGGCGCTTAGTCTGACATTGTTTATGTTTACGGTGATTCTCCTGTCAGTTCCGATGGAAATACTGGATACTCAGAGAAAGGTGCAGACGGTGCTGGAAGTGACGGGGCGGGAACTGGGATGGCAGGTGTATCGGACATCCCATACGGTGCATCCGGCAGAAATGGAGGCGGGAAAAGCGGCAGAGGCAGAAGAAAAGGGAACGGGGGGCTGGTCAGAACTTCCGTCCGGGCTTATCCTGCAGGGATATTTAAAGGAGAAGATTCAGACAGCGGGCGGGAACAAAGTGTCCAATATCCAGTGTGGTGCCAGCCGCGTATCGGAAGATGGAGAATGGATTGACCTGCGCGCCTCCTATCAGGTGCGGCTGCCGTTCTCGGTATTTGCGCTTGACCATGTGACGCTTACTTCCCGGAGCCGGAAGCGGGGATGGATTGGGGCGGAAGGCGGGTATTTCTCAGAGAAAAACGCTTCAGAACCGGAGGAAAAATGGGTCTATGTGGGGCGGGACAGTACGCGCTACCATCTCTCACCTTCGTGCCATTATATATCGAATCAGATCACCGCGGCTGCGTATGCAGATGTAATTTCGGGGGTGCTTAGAAACAGCGGGGGATGCCGTTATAAGGCTTGCAGATACTGTGGAAAGACGGTGTCGGCGGGAGGTCTGGTGTATATTCTTCCGTCCGGCGAGGTTTACCATGGAAAGCAGGACTGTTCGTCATTGGCATATTATGTGCAGAAGGTGCGGCGATCAGAGGTGGAATATATGGGGGTGTGTTCATACTGTGGAAGTGGATAGGTGCGGATGGCGGAAAGAATCAAGGAGGGGTGAGAGGGCGGAGTGATGGAAAACAGTGCAGAGATAAGTTTCATGGGATTTACGCGGATGGATTTGGAAAGTGCAGTATGTTTCCTCTGTGCGGTTGTTTTTTCACTTTTTCTGATGGTCTTTTCCTGGCAGGATTTTCATAGAAAACGGATACGCGTAAGCTGGCTATATGGATTTGGAACGGCAGGAATGGCGCTTACGATGATACGGTGTGTGCTGTCGGTTATAAAAGATGGATGGGATTGGAAAAAAAGTGTGTTGCAGATAACGGTATGGCTTTTGGGAATGCTGCCGGGGATTTTTTTGTTCTGGATGGAGCGGCAGACGAAAGGTGCGGTCGGACTGGGAGATGGCTGCTTTTTTCTGATCACTGGGTGCTATCTGGGGGGATGGCGGACGCTTGAACTTTTGATGGGAGCTGTATTTGTGAGCAGTCTGGCAGGAGGTGTCTGGATGCTTACGGCACTGCTTGGCGGAAAGGGGAATGGTCTATGGGAGAAAATGCGGAAAAAGAAGTTGCCATTTCTGCCGTGTGTGCTTCCGGTGTGGATTTGGATGCTGATAGCATCTCTTGGATGAAGCGGGAGGTTTCTGCCAGTTATACGGTGGAAGCCTCGTTTGTGATGGCGGTTGCATTCTTTTTTATCGCGGCACTGTTAAATGGAGTGTTTGAGGTGCATGGCAGGATTACGGGGCGTTTTGTCCTGCAGGAGGCGATGGAATGGTGCCTGTATCGGGAGGAAAAAACGTTGCGGGGAGATGGAATGACTGTGGGGGAGATAAGCAGCAGAGCTGGACAGCGCCTGCATGGATTCTTCCGGTGCGGAGATGCAGTTTTGACGATCCGGGAAGATGGGGGAGACTTGGACGGAAGGGTAAAGAGCAGTACAGAGACGGAGATATCCCTGCGCGGACAGGAGCCGGAGCGGGCGATCCGTTTGCTGACAGTGTTGGAAAATGCAGAGTGATGGAGGATACGGGATGGAGATTCGGTACAGCCGGGAAATGAATCATAATTATATGATAATCGAAGCGCCGGAGGAAGAAACGGGCTATGCGGTACAGATGCTGTCGGCGAATGCCATCGAAGGGCTTTTGAAGTTCCGGGTCCGCCAGACGGAGGAGGCGAGAGAATATTATTATGAGATAACGTCGAGACAGCCACTTAGACGGGTGTTGGAAAAGCGGACCTTGTCGGGACAAGAACTCCGGTCGATTCTGCTTGGTGTGTTGGCGGTTCTGAAGCGGGTGGAAGAGTACCTGTTAAAAGAGGAACAGCTTTTGCTGGATCCGGAATATCTGTATCTGGAACCCGATCATTTTACTGTGGAATTATGTCTGGTTCCGGGGCATCGGGAAGAGGCGCCGCAGGCGCTCTCAAAACTGCTGGGGTATCTTCTGGAACGTGCGGATCATCAGGATCGGGAGGCTGTTGTATTAGCTTATAATCTGTACCAGATTAGTCTGCGGGAGAATTACGGAACGGCAGATCTGCTGCGCCAGCTTTCGGGGGAAGATCGGATCTTTTCGGCAGAAAAACGAAACGAGGATGAGGGGGATCCTGAGACGGCGGGAGTGTGGGCGGATCGGCAGGAGTGGCTTGAAGCGGAGCAAAATCGGAGGGATACGTTGGAATCTGGATCTGGGAAAATGGCTTTTGACACTCAAACGCCAGCCAGGAAGGATTGGAAATATAGGCAGGAAGCGTTGTATCAGGAGAAAACGACGAAAAAGAACCTGGAGTCGGTAGAGAATTCAGATGAAGTGGGGGAAAAGTCTGAAAGGGCAGGTGGAAAACAAAAGGGACAATGGCAGAACAGGTGGATAAAGGTACTTGGAAGCGTGGTGGCAGCTGGCATTGTGTATTGGTACGTGACAGGAGAAATGGATGTATGGCTGTATGCAATCAGCGGCGGCATCGGGGGAATCGTGTTTTTGAGGGAGACGTTGGCAGCCCGTAGAAAATGGCAGGTATATGGTGGCAGGAAGAAAAATCGAGGTCAGGGAGAGGATAGAGAGGAAAGCACGGAGGTGGATCTATCATATCAAGACTGGCATCAGACAACGCCTGAAAACCGCTGGCAGGTCTATCCGGAGAGTGAAGAAGCTTATCGGCAGGAACTTCGAAGAGAAGAAGAAGCACAGATAGAGCGGGCGAGAGAAGCGGGGACTACGCTTCTGTCTGCCTCAAAGAATGGGGAAGGAACGGTGCGCTTAGAGCCGGTGGAAGCCGGAGGAACAGTGATTCAGATTTCCTATATTCCATTTACACTTGGAAAACATCCGGGGCTGTCGGACGCATGTATTGACCGTCCGACCGTCAGCCGTCTTCATGCGCGGATCGATCAGAAGGAGGGCGTATACATTCTGACAGATCTCAATTCAACCAATGGAACATCGGTCAATGGCTATCCGCTTCAGGCAAATGAAACAGTCAGTTTGGGGAATGGGGATTCCATTTATTTGGCGGATGTCGGATATAAATTTTGGGAACACCGATAAATTGTCTGAAAATATGAAATAATAACCAAAAACACGAAATTGATGTGAATTATTTTGCAAGTACATCAATTTCGCGTTTCTGCAAATTTACATAGAACAAGCCATGGGGATATGCTATAATAAAGGCACTTGACATGGAAGTTTCAAGCCAAGTGACAAAAGAAAATACCGCTTTTCCAGGGAATGGAGAAGCATAGAGAGAAGGAGAGACCGACATGACAGACAAAGAATGTATTTTTTGTAAGATCGCTGGCGGAGAGATTCCATCCTCAACGGTTTATGAAGATGACGATTTTCGTGTGATTCTGGATTTAGGACCGGCATCGAAGGGACATGCGCTGATTCTGCCGAAGCAGCATTTCAAAGATTTATGTGAGCTGGATCCGGCGATTGCGGCCAAAGCTCTTCCATTAGCTGGAAAGATTGGTGCGGCGATGAAGAAAGCACTGGGCTGCACGGGTTTCAATGTGGTTCAGAACAATGGCATATCCGCAGGACAGACTGTTTTTCATTTCCATGTACACATTATTCCGAGATATGAAAATGGACCGGATATGGTGACATGGGCGCCAGGAAAAGCAACGCCGGAAGAGCTGGCAGAAATTAGCAGCTCCATCCGCGAAGAACTGACGCGATAGGAGTTTGGATATGCACCATGAGAATGAAAAAATGGCGCTTTTTGAAGCGCTTTACAGAGAGTACCTGGTACCGCTGAAGAAATATGCGTATAGAATTGGAGTAGGGTACGATGACATTGAGGATATGGTGCATGAAGCTTTCATTGAATATTACAAGCGCTATTCGTTAGATCTGGATCATAAAGTAAAGTTGGTTTTACTGATCCGCATTTTACGGAGCAAGTGGATCGATAACCGGAGGCAGATGCGGCGCCGCGAGATGCTGCATCTGGAAGATCCGGATGCGGAAGAAGAGATTATGAACCTTCTTTTGGAAGGGGAGATAGGAATTCAGCTTCTGGATCAGGAGGTTATCGATAGGGATATCTATTGGAACGTATGGAAGATTGTCAAATCTATGAAGAAGGACTGGCGGGATGTTTTGATTCTCCGTGTTCTGGAGGGCTTGACGGCGGAAGAAGCCTGTGCGGTTTTGAAAATCAAATCAACGGTATGCTGTACACGTCTTTACAGGGCAAAAGCAGAATTGCAGAAGCGCGTGTTGAGGGCAAAGCTGTTTGATATTTAAAAATCACATCGAAGCAGAGCCGTTTCGAATCTGTCCGATGTGATGATAAGCTTACATATTCAGTGTTTTAGTCTTGTACTATACAAACGTAGCAATGCTACTAACTGCGTGTGCAATCATGAATCAGCCCCATGATGGTTTTGACAGCATTGTTTAAGTGGCTTTCAGACATTTTATCAATGAACTGCTGGCGATTTTTATAGGTCTCTTCGATTGCCTGGCTGAGAGTATCTGCGGTTAAAACTTCTTCTTCCAGAACGGTGCTGAATCCCTGTTTTGCAAAGGAGTTGGCATTTAAGATCTGGTCGCCGCGGCTGGCAGCAGCCGACAGAGGGATCAAAATGTTCGGTTTGCGGAGTGCCAGAATTTCGCAGATGGAATTTGCACCCGCGCGGGAGATGATCAGATCTGCCGCTGCAAAGAGATGGCGGAGTGGTTTATCCACATACTCATACTGAACATATCCTTCGGTGCCGATGAGAGACTCATCGAGATTGCCTTTTCCGCAGATATGTATTACCTGATAGGTTTTCAGAAGCTGCGGAAGAATGCCGCGGACAGCCTGATTGACCGTGACGGAGCCGAGACTTCCGCCGATGATCAGAATTACTGGGAGATCGGCAGAAAGATGGGCGTACTGGAGTCCCGCCAGACGATCCCCGTGCAGAAGCTCTTCACGGATCGGGGAACCGGTCAGAACCGCCTTATCTTCCGGAAGATATTTAAGTGTTTCCGGAAAGTTGCAGCATACCTTAGAAGCGGCTGGAATACAGATTTTATTTGCCAGTCCTGGGGTCATATCGGATTCATGGATGATGACAGGCACTTTATAATGCTTGGCAGCCAGAACGACCGGAACAGCGACAAAACCGCCTTTGGAAAAGACGATATCCGGTTTGTATTTTTTCATAAGCTTGCGAGCCTCAAAGTATCCTTTCAGAACGCGAAGCGGATCTGAAAAATTCTTAAGGTCAAAATAACGGCGCAGTTTTCCCGATGAGATTCCATCGTAAGGGATGCTGGCTGCCTCGATCAGGCGGCGCTCAATGCCGTTATAAGAACCAATATAGTGAATCTCAAAGTCTTCCTCGCGCAGTGCCGGAAGCAGGGCGAGATTCGGTGTAACATGACCTGCAGTACCACCGCCGGTCAGAATGATTTTTTTCATAGTAGTTTCCTCCACACATCAGCCGCTGGTTACGGTGTGAGGGGACAACCATAACCTGAAAACAACTGTTTTTATGCTTTATCATACCCGCAAAGGGTTACATTTAGTATAGTAAACGGAAAAAAAGAAAAGTCAACCTAAAAGTTAGGACGAGGACAGAGAGGAGGGATAAAAAGTGAGCAGAAGCCGGCGCGGAAAAAAAGCTGGAGAAGATGCAGAGCGCCTGCTGCAGGAAGCGTTTGGAGTCAGCGAAGATCAGCTGTTGAAGGATTTTATCCTTGCACAGACGGAAGTAAAAGACAGCGACATACCTCCAGAACCAGAAGACGGCTTTGAGAGGTTGATGGCAAAGTTAGAAGCGGAGGTGGGAACAAGCCCGGAAAGTGAAAAAGAATCATCCAGCGAGAACATTGTCAAACTGCACGAAGAAGCTCGCAAACCACGCCGGCTGAAAACGATTGTGAAAGTCTCTGTAGCAGCCGCCGCTATCGCAGTGATGGTTGTGGCGATGGGGATTTCGGCTGGGGCGAAGAGGGAGTATCGGTATGTGGTTAGAGAAGAGGGGAGTGTGCGGAGTGATATTGTATTGAATAATGTGGATATGATTCAAACAGAAGATGCATTAGAAAAAGCATACACAGAAATAGCGAAAAAGACCAAAATCCAAGCGATTAGATTTGCATATATACCTGAAAAAATGCATTATATTAAAACAGATATAGCAAGTACCCGAGTTGTAATGTATTTTGAATATGATAAATATAGGGTAAAGATAATTCAACAGTTTCGGGATGGCGGAAATTCAACCAATATTATTTCTGATCGAAAAAAAGCAATGAAAGTGCATAATGACCTTTTGAATGAAGATATTAATATTCAACAGGCTAAAATAGATAGTGGAGAAATGGAATATAGCTCCATAGTGATAAAGGGGGCTACATACTATCAAATTTCAGGAATTATGCCTCAAAAAGAGTTTAAGAAAATAGTAGAAAATATGTATTTAGAGAAGTAGTACGGAGGGTTTATGAGAAAAAAATTAGTTTCATTTATTTGTGCGGCAGTTATGATGGCAGCAATACCAATGCAGGCTAATGCAGCGGAATTGACGAATGTTAATGGGGTTTCGATCGAAACAGCTGATTATAGTGATTCATATTTTTTGGAAGATGGATCCGCAGAAGGAATTGCAAAAGGTATAGAACAGAGAGGAAGTATCATTGATACAGCAACGGTTCAGATAAGTAATTTGGGAAAGGGAGATATTGGAATTATTATCGAAACATTAGCGCATGTAGAGTGTGATAAAATCAAAAATATTGCAATACTGCAAAGACAAGAGGACGGTAAATGGGTGGAGGTTTCAAGATATATATATGATGCCAAAAAAGAAGATTTTCCAACAGAAGATTTATCAGGAATGACAAATGAATTTACTGTGAAAAATCAAAAGACGGGTTATTATTATAGAGTGGTTGGCGTCCATTACGTTGAATCAAATGGAAAAGGGCAGTCTTTCATGACCAAAACAGATGGAATCAAAATCACCGAATACGGCGACTAATTCTAAACGGGGACCGTGTTACTAAATCTATATTTACAATACTAAATAGTATGAAAAAAGCGATCACATAAATACCCCCACCTGCAACCATCCAGGAATTTTTGGATTCAAAATTCCAGATGTTTTCAGGTGGGGGTTCTTAAACGGTTTTTCATTATGCCAACAGGCGTGAAAGAATCTCCTCAAAGATTCCTATTTCACGTTCGCCTTATACTCCTTCAACGCCTGTGCCAGCTGATCCGGGCAGGAAGTTGGGCGGAAGCCGCACTGGATGCCTTCGATGCGGGAGATTGCCTCGTCAATATCCATGCCATCGATCAGGCGGGCAACGCCCTGTGTGTTGCCGGAGCAGCCGCCGACGAACTGCACATTCTTTACTTTATTATCTTCTACTTCAAAATTAATCTCACGGGAACAGACTCCCTTTGTCTTGTATGTCATGGTAAAACCTCCTCAAAATGGTATGTGTTTTAATCTGCTGTGGCGGGAATCCACCGCAGTAAAATGATTATAGTCTGCCAGTAAAGGTGTTGTCAAGATAACAAAAATCCAGTATACTCATGAAAAGATACGGTGTTACTGTTTGTACAAGGTATACATGGTAACGATGCGGCTGCGCTATTATAAAGTAAATGAACGATTTTCAAATGGAAAATGATGGTGCAGGCACACACTGACTGTAGAGCCGAGTCAGCCAATGGATTTGAGGAAAGAGATGCAGGGGTATAAGCGCAGAAGATCAAATAGTAAGAATTTCTTTTTCTATAAATCTATAAAAGAAAGGCAGAAGAATAAAGAACAGAAAAACAGGAGGGCAAACAGATGTTAGGAATCATCGGAGCGATGGATGAAGAGGTGGCTCAGATCAAGGAGAAAATGACGGATGTTACCGTGACAAGTGTAGCCGGTATGGATTTTTATCAGGGCAAACTGGGCGGAAAGGACGCAGTTGTGGTTCGCTCTGGTATCGGCAAGGTAAATGCAGGTATGTGCAGTCAGATTCTGGCGGATCGGTTCCATATCAGTGCGATTGTGAACACAGGTATCGCCGGTTCCCTGCGTGCAGAGATCAACATTGGCGATATCGTTGTATCGACGGATGCGGTGCAGCATGATATGGATGCGAGCGGATTTGGATACCGGATCGGACAGATTCCGCGTGTAGATACCTTTGCATTTGAGGCGGATGAGAAGCTGCGCGAGCTGGCGATTGAGTGCAACCAGAAGGTAAATCCGGAGATTCAGGCATTTCCGGGACGCGTGGTAAGCGGCGATCAGTTTATCTCGGATAAGGCAAAAAAGGAGTGGTTGATCGAGCAGTTTAGCGCAAGCTGTACCGAGATGGAGGGCGCAGCGATCGCACAGGCGGCATATTTAAACGGAATCCCGTTCCTGATCATCCGTGCCATTTCGGATAAGGCAGATGACAGTGCGGGTATGGACTATGCGGCATTTGAAGCGCAGGCGATCAAGCATTCGGTAAACCTCTTATTAGAGATGGCATCTCGTTATGAGGCATAATTAAATTCATAAGCACGAAAATTTGAAAAACGGCACACCGCATTCTCGTTACTTTCGTGATGAGTTAGGTGTGCCAAATTTTTTGCAAAATACAGAACGTGTGTTTGCCATATGTGGAAACATATGGTATAATTTAATGATATTGCATGCTTAAACACCCATTAAAAATCGAATTAAGGCAGAATTTGACGAACGATTTTCCCCTTTCTCATCTTCACAAAGACTCTTTCGGCGGATATAATAAAGCCACGATGCAGGCGGGATTTGACAGGCGCAAAAAGCAGAATGCAAAAAGCAGATTGTAAAAAGCAAATTGCAAGAGATAAACTGCGAAGCGCCTAAACCTGACCTGTGGCAAGCCACCCGGAAGTGATCCGGAAGTAGAGAAAGGGGAGCTTTTTTATGCTGGAATTTTTACAAACTGGAAAAGCGCTGTCCGTTCTTGCGGCAATCGGAATGATCGGATTTGTCAGCAAGTTGATTACACGGAGCCTCTACAAAAGATTATTAAAAGAAACTGACAACATGGCGATGACCCGGAACAAGAATCTTCAAAATCTGAAGCAGCGGTTGGAAAATACCTGCCGCCTGGGACAGAACATCGTGAACACGCAGGCATATCTGGACAAGCAGATTGACGGATTTTCATTTTTACATATTTCGCTGGATGCGTGGAACGGCGTGTCAATGGAAATGGTGCTTTTAGGGCTTCTGACCGGAGCAGCGGAGGCATTTCTGGCATACTGGTATGAGCTGGATGCGAGCTATATTGTGCTGTATGCGTCGGCAGCTGTCATGAGCGGTCTGTTTCTGGCATTTATCGAGAGCTGTTTCCAGATTGACCAGAAACAGCAGCGGCTGGAAACGGCGCTTTTGGAGTATGTGGATAATTCGGTGTTTCTTCGGGCGGCACGTGAGAAGGAGACACGCGGACAGGAAATGTCCGGAGCTTCTGGTGTATCCGGCGGAATTGCTGGCGTGGACTCGAATGTGCGGGAAATGCCGAAATGGCTGCAGAGTACTCCGCGGGCAGATCGCGGCGTGAGTGGTCGGGATGGTGCTGAAACGGATAACCGGGATCTGGGAGAAACGGAGTTTGAAAAAGGAAAATCGCGGACAGCGATGAGAGTGAATCCGTTCCGTGAGCGGGATGCACGGGCACAGAATCTGATGCGGGCAGTTCGCACTGCACCGCGCGAACCGGAGGAACGGGACAAGCATGAGACAGATGGGCATCTTACGGATCGCCGGATGGTATCAGGAAATGAAACGGAAAACAATACGGGTCCCAGGCAGGAAGCGAAGGAGCGTCCCGGCGACAAGGAAATGGAGTATTTGAAGCAGAGCCTCGACCAGATTGCAGCAAGCCGGGATACGCGGAAAACACGAAATGGCGAGGCAAATGCGGGTGACTGGATGAAAGGTTTGAGCCGCGAGGAGGCGCAGGTTCTGGGGGATATTATGAGGGAGTATTTATCGGGGTTGTAAATGATGATTCCAACTGAAAACTGGTTGCACACGGGTGTCCAGATTGCTATAATAAAGATAAGTTAAGTTTTTGACAAAGTAATCACGCCGCCTGCGGACGGCTGAAATGCAAAGGAGAGGAAACATATGGGAAAAGATGTGATCTTTGATTATTCAAAAGCAGCTGCATTTATTCATGAGGAAGAGATCGCCGGTATCAAGGCGGGCGTGCAGGCGGCAAGAGAGACGCTGGTAGAAAAGACCGGCGCGGGCAATGATTTTCTTGGATGGATCGACCTTCCGGTGGACTATGATAAGGAAGAGTTCGGACGCATCAAAAAAGCGGCGGAGAAGATTCAGAAGGATTCCGATGCCCTGCTGGTAATCGGTATCGGCGGTTCGTATCTGGGCGCAAGAGCGGCGATCGAGTTCCTGTCCCATAGTTTTTACAATAATCTTCCGAAAGAAAAAAGAAAAACACCGGAGATTTACTTCGTTGGCAACAGCATCAGCAGCAAATACATCCATGATCTGATGGATTTGGTCGATGGAAAAGATTTCTCTATCAATATTATTTCCAAGTCCGGTACGACAACGGAGCCGGCGATCGCATTCCGTGTATTTAAGGAGATGCTGATTGAGAAGTATGGTAAAGAAGAGGCAAACAAGCGAATCTACGCGACGACAGACCGGGCGCGGGGCGCACTCAAGAATCTGGCAAATGAAGAGGGCTACGAGTCCTTCGTGGTTCCGGATGATGTTGGCGGTCGTTTCTCCGTCCTGACGGCAGTCGGTCTGCTTCCGATCGCGGTCAGCGGCGCGGATATAGATGCGTTGATGCAGGGCGCGGCAGACGCGAGAAAGAATGCACTGGAGACTCCGTTTGAGAAGAATTCTGCTCTGTTATATGCGGCGGTCCGCAACATTCTGCTCCGGAAGGGCAAACAGGTCGAGATTGTGGCAAACTATGAGCCGAGCCTGCACTATGTATCGGAGTGGTGGAAACAGCTCTACGGCGAGAGCGAGGGCAAGGATCAGAAAGGTATTTTCCCGGCAGCGGTTGATTTAACGACCGATCTTCATTCGATGGGTCAGTTCATCCAGGACGGCGCGAGAATCATGTTTGAGACAGTTCTGGAAGTGGCTGAATCTCCGGCGGAGATCATTTTGAAGAAAGAAGATGTTGACACGGACGGTATGAACTATCTGGCTGGCAAGAGCGTGGATTTCGTCAACAAGAGTGCGATGAACGGCACGATTCTGGCACATACCGACGGCAGTGTGCCGAACCTGAAAGTGACGATCCCGGCGATGGATGCGTACAGCTTAGGACAGCTCTTCTATTTCTTCGAATTTGCCTGCGGCGTCAGTGGATACCTTCTGGGCGTCAATCCGTTCAACCAGCCGGGCGTAGAGAGCTATAAGAAAAATATGTTTGCATTGCTTGGCAAACCGGGCTATGAGGAAGCGAGAGAGGCGCTGCTTAAGAGACTGTAAGGGGCAGGTCTGTAAAAGAATATGCGTTCTGCGGCGTTCACTCTGGCATGTTTCATGAAGGAAACTGCAGCCCGGATCTAAAAATAGAAAACGGAACATAGAATAAAAAACGCTTTTATCAGCAAAAACTGATAGAGGCGTTTTTTGTGTATAATAGGAAATTTCTTGGAATTCCCCATTACACAAAAAGGCACATTCTTTTATGCCGCAGAACCTCGAAAAAACAATTTTCAAAAATTATAGATAATTTTTACATAAATCGCCTCCTGCATTTTACAGACCATCTTTAAGATAGAATCTGGACACAGCACAAGTGATTTGACAGAAGAGAAGCGCGGCAAAGGACTCCCGATCACGATTTTGACATAGATGGCTGGTTCCAAGGTAAGAGAGACTGGGAGATGGGACACCGCAGCAGGAGGAGAACGAATGAAGGTAAGTATGAGACGTCTGATGGCGCTTGCGATGGCAGGCACGATGACATTGATGGCAGGATGCAGCCAGGCATCCAGCTCGGCGACAGGAAGCAGCGACACACAGATCGCGTCCGGAGAGAGCGGGGCAGAGAAGACGGCATCCGGCGATAAAACGGTGATTGAATACTGGCACTGTAACGCAGAAACCCAGGGAGGTCTGGTCGTAGACGATCTGGTAAAGAAATTTAATGAGGAAAATGACCACATCGAGGTAGTAGCGAAATACAACCCGGATATGTACAAAGGTCTGATGCAGAACCTGCAGGCGGAAGCGGCGACCGGAAATACACCGGCGCTTGTTCAGATTGGCTGGGCATTTCTGGATTATTTCTCCAATAACTTTGACTATGTGGCGCCGCAGGATGCGATTGATAAATTCGACAGCGAGGATGCAAATTTCTTAACCGACAATTTCCTTCCAAATGTCTTAGACCTGGCAGTCAACAGCAACGGCGAGCAGGTCGGAATCCCGTACTCCTTAAGCAGCCCGGTTCTCTACATTAATAAAGATCTCTTAAAAGAAGCGGGCCTTTCCGAAGATGGACCGGAGACCTGGCAGGAAGTACAGGAATTTGCCGAGGCAGTCAAAGAGAAGACAGGAAAATATGGTTTCTATATGCAGGAACCGGCAGACTTCTGGGCGCAGCAGGCATTGGTTGAGAGCGCGGGAGCGGATATGTTGACTGCGGATGCATCCGGCAAGAAAAAAGCAAGCTTTGCAACCGAGGACGGCATTGCGGCAATGCAAATGATGCAGGATATGGTAAAAGATGGTTCTGCCCTTCATGTTTCATGGGAAGAGGGCTGCCAGAGCTTTATCGACGGCAACTGCGCGATGCTTTACACCACCATTGCGAGACGCGCTTCCGTACAGAAGGGGGCACAGTTTGACGTAGCAACTGTGAAATCCCCGCTGTGGAACGACAAGGAGCGCAAGGTTCCGGCAGGCGGCTGTTTCTTAGCCATCACCGCGCAGAGCGACGAGCAGATTCAGGCGGCATGGGAGTTTGAAAAGTATCTTTACAGCGTAGAATCAATGGCAGCATGGACCGAGGGAACCGGTTATGTACCGCCGAGAAAAGATGTGGCAGAGGCAGAAAATGGATTGAAAGATTTTCTGGCTGAGAACACAATGATGAATGCAGCGATTGAGCAGATGGACGGCGTTGTATCATGGACCGCATTCCCGGGCGATGCAGGCCTTGAGGCAGAGCAGCTTCTTCTGGATATGAGAGACCAGATTCTGGGCGGTCAGGTATCTGCGAAAGATGGTATGACGAGCACACAGGATGCGATCAACCAGCTGCTGGATGCACAGTAGGGACAGGCAGCCTGACGCTTGGAACAGCTTTCGGGTGGCAGAAAAATCATTACAAAATTTAGGACAGAAATGAGAATGGGGTTGTTGCGGAATAGCAGAACGTGTTTTGGCAGAATGGACTGCGTGCAGATAAGACGCAGGAAGCGGCCGGAGCGCGAAAGAGCTGTTTGGCGGCAGCCCCTTCATAAAATGCAGGCTCAGGGTCTTTCCAACACCTGCTGTTGTGGCTGGGCAGGCGCCGAAAGATTCCGATAGTACATTAGAATGGAGGAAATAGTTTGAATCGGGAGGACAAAAAACAGGCAGCGCTTGGATATGTTTTTTTGCTGCCGTCGCTCGTCATGTTTGCGGTATTTATGTTTTATCCGCTTTTTTACACGCTGTATTTGAGTTTTTTTGAGTGGAACATGGTAAAGCCGGTCAAGAAGTTTGTGGGACTGGGGAATTATATTTCCGTTTTGAAGGATCCGAATACATGGAAAATCTTTGGCAATACATTCTGGTACATCGTGATTCTTCTGGTGTTTAACTTTGTGATGCCGTACATTTTATCATTCATTCTTTCGTGCGTCATCAAAAAGGGACAGAGTTTTTACAAGGCGGTTTTTTTCCTGCCGAGTGTGATTTCGCTGGTCGTCGGCTCGATTCTGTATACATGGATTCTGAATCCGATTTCGGGTCCGGTCGCGATTGTGGCAGGCTGGTTTGGGCTGAAACTGCCGTTTTGGTCGAAAACGGAGGGCTGGGTCATCGCGGTACTGTGCATTATCACGACCTGGAAGACGTTTGGCTACAATTTCATCAACATTCTGGCGGGCGTCTCCGGTGTCTCAATGGAGGTCATCGAGGCGGCGCGTCTGGAAAATGTGCCGATGTGGAAGATTTTTAAGGATATCGTCGTGCCGATGAGTTCTGCAACTGGGATCTATGTGTTTATTACGACGATCGTGCAGGGACTCCAGTATGTGTTCACGCCGATCAAGGTCGTCACACAGGGAGGACCGAACTATGCCAGCTCGAACCTGATTTATATGTCGTACCATGAGGCGTTTACACTCTATAAAACAGGAACTTCCTCGGCGGTATCGGTCATGACGATGGCACTCTTTATCATTCTTTTGGTGCTGGAATTCCGGTTTGTAGAAAAGGGGGTTTACTATGAAAACTAAAGACAGACAGATCGGCTGGCATCTGTTTCTGGTGGTGGTCGTTTTCCTCCTTCTTATGCCGATCGTATTTGCAATTTCCAACTCTTTCAAGACGATGCAGGAGGCGTTCAACACAGTTTTTCAGGTGATTCCGCTGCATCCGACGCTGGAAAATTACCGGCATGTATTTGACAAACTGCCGTTTGTGAAAATCACGCTGAATACGTTTCTGATTGCATCGACGGTCACGATTTTTAAGACAATCACGGGACTTCTGGCGGCGTATGCGTTCGTCTATTTCCGGTTTAAGGGAAAAGGATTTTTGTATTTTATTATGTTAAGCACGCTGTTCATCCCGTTTACGGTCACGATGATTCCAAATTATCTTCTGATCTCTAAGATCGGTCTGCGCGATCGCATCTGGGGCGTCGCACTGCCGCAGCTGGCGGATGTGCTGGGAATTTTCCTGCTGCGCCAGGCAATGCGTGGAATCCCGCTGGTACTCATTGAGGCGGCGCGGATGGAAAATATCCGGCACATGAAAATCATGCGCGACATTGTGATTCCGCTGGTGCGTCCGTCCATCATTTCCACCGGCATCATTTTCTTTATCAATTCGTGGAATGAATATGTGTGGCCGGTGCTGATCTTAAAATCCAAGGAAAATTATACGCTGTCGCTGGCATTGCAGATGTACATCAGTGCCGAGGGCGGTACGGAATTTACGATCGCGATGGCGGTGTCGGTGCTCACGATGCTGATTCCGCTGGTACTGTATATCATTTTCCAGCGCTATATCGTCAATACATTTGCGGCGTCTGGATTGAAGGGATAACGGGAGATTGCGCTGGACATAAGAAAGGGATAGATTAATTCGATGAAAAATATTGTATTTGAAAATGTTAAAAAAGCGTATGGCAAAAATGTGGTCGTGGAGGACCTCTGCATGGAGGTAAAGGAGGGCGAACGCCTGATTTTATTAGGTCCGTCCGGCTGTGGAAAATCGACGACACTTCGCATGATTGCGGGACTGGAAAATGTGACTGCCGGAAACCTATGGATGCGCGACCAGGTGGTAAATGATGTGCCGTGCGGCGAGCGCGGTGTCTCGATGGTGTTTCAAAACTATGCGCTGTTTCCGCATATGAGCGTCAAGAATAATATCATATATGGTTTAAAAGCGCACAAGATGGATGAGAACGAGATCAATGCGCGCTTAAAAGAAGTCCTCAAAATGCTGGAATTGGAAGGGCTGGAGGATCGGAAGCCGAAGGAGCTTTCCGGCGGACAGCGCCAGAGAGTGGCATTGGCGAGAGCCGTGGTAAAGCGCGCCGACTATTTCCTTCTGGACGAGCCGCTGTCAAACCTGGATGCACAGCTTAGGATGCGTGCGAGAAAAGAACTGGTAAAAATCCATGAAATGTACCACCCGACGTTAGTCTATGTTACGCACGACCAGATCGAGGCGATGACGGTTGGCGATCGGATCGCGCTCATGTACCGGGGCAAGATGGAAATGCTCGATACCCCGTCACACGTGTACAATCGTCCGGCAAGCGTGTTCTGTGCGAAGTTTATCGGTTCGCCGTCCATGAATATCGTGGAGGCGGAATATCATAACGGGGCGCTTGTCATCGGGAAACAGAAGGTAGAACTTCCGGGTATCTGGCAGCGGATCGCCGCGCAGTGCCCGTCGGGACTGCTGTACGCCGGTGTCCGCCCGGAACACGTGATGATGAGCCGCACCCCGCAGGAGCGGTCGATCGAGGGCGTGGTCCGTTACGTGGAGGATTACGGAAACCGGTACGGTGTTTATATTCAGGTTGAGGGAGACAAGAACGAGCTGATTGCCATCCGCGAGGGCGAGATTCCGCAGCCGGGTGAGAAGGTATACATCCATGTGGAGACGGAAAAGCTGCATCTGTTTGAACGCGGGACGGAGAAATCGCTCGGTTACCCGGAGATGGTGATCCGCGCACAGGAAAAGCTGGCGGTGCCGAAATTGGAAAAGGCGATCGCCCAGTAAGAATAGAGATAATAGAGCGAAAAAAGTGTTTTCAAAACAAGATTCTGAACGTATATTTTGAAGAGGAGACATGCAATCATGAGAAAAATTCTTATCAGTACTAATATGTATAAAGGCAGCGAGTTCGGTCAGGTTCTTCCGTACCTCAAACGGTTTCCGGGACAGGTGGGAGTCGAGGTGTTCCCGATGTTTCATGAGGAATGCTTTGAGAAGAACCTGCGGGACGCCATGCCGCTCTTAAAGGAAGTCCCGGTCAGTTTCCATGGTCCATATTATCAGGCAGAGCATTCGGCAGCGGAGGGGACTGTAGAGTATGCGCGCACGATGGAGCTGCTTGAAAAGACGCTTTCGTATGCGAAAGAGCTTTCAAGCAAATATCTCGTTTATCATCACAACAACTGCCGCATCATACCGGGCGAGAAGGAAGACCGCGTCCGCGTTTCCTGTGAAAATTATTACACCGTGAAACAGCTGTGTGAGGAGGCGGGAACCCAGGTGGTCGTGGAGAATGCCGGAGTTCTGGAGCGCGGAAACCGTCTCTTCGATGAGCAGGAATTTATCGATCTGTGCCGCCGGGAACAGTATGCAGTGCTTATCGACATCGGGCACGCCTGGGCGAACGGCTGGTCGCTTAAGCGGGTCGTAAACGCGCTGGCGGACCAGATTGTGGCGTACCATCTCCACAACAACGACGGTGTCCACGACAGCCATCAGAGGATTCATGAGGGAACACTTGATTTTGACGGCTTCTTAAAACTGGCAAAGCAGGCGACGCCGGATGCCGAGTGGGTCATGGAGTATGCGATGGATGTTTCTGGAAATGTGCGGGGGATTGAGGACGATCTGCAGTTTCTTTTGAAAATGGGAAGTGCTGCACGATGACACAGTGGCAGTGAATTTTGCCGAAAAGCCCCGCCTTGTCAACTCTTAAAAAAGCTGATATACTGGACATAAGATTGTGAGAAAAGATGTCCGGAGAGAACATCCGGACACGGTAAAAATGAAATTTGACAGCGGGAAAGGAACGGCAGGATGTTTCGTCTTTGGGGAAAAATGATGAAGGAAAACCGGATGCTTAGGGATATTGTGATCAGCAACGGTGATTATACAATGTCGAGAACGGCGATGGTGTTTGACGCGATCGACCAGATTTGCTATGCCTTTGATCTGGGGCATCCGGTCTGGCTGGATAAGACGATCGAGGAGTTCAAACGCCACGATAAGGCGCGTTTTACCCAGGACAACTTTATCGAGAGCATCGATTTCGATTATCTGGAGATACAGGTGCTGGAAGAATAAAGGGCAGGCAGCCGTTACAAAAAGACAAAGACCGGGAGGGGCGAGATGGCACAGGCGATAACGGATGTGAAAACATTTCTGGAAGACGCCAGACAGGCAGTGGTGGAGCTGGCGGAGTTTGAAAAACAGGAGGAGACGCTTGCTCAGGAAGAGAAAAAGCGTCTGCGCGTGCTGGAGACGGAGCGGAAAGCGGTGGCGGATGCCGTGAATTCGACCGTGAAAAAGCGCCGGGATGAGATTGAAAAAAGCTATGACGATGAGCTTGGGAAGCTGCAGGATAAGCTGAAACGCACGCGGACACGCCGCGAAAAGGCGAAAAACCAGGGCATCAAGGAGCGGATTAAGGAAGAAACGCAGGAGCTTCACGCGCACAACCGAGAGCTTGCCGTGCGGATGCGGACGCTGTTCCAGTCGGATCGTGTTCCATTTGTCTGCAAAAGCCCACTGTACTATGCGCTGTATTTTCCGAGGGGATTCAAAGAATTTCTGACGGTGTTGATTACCTTTGCGATCTGTTTCCTGTTGATCCCGTGCGGCATCTACAAGCTGCTTCCAGAACAGAAGACTTTATACCTGGCGATGATCTACGGCGTGGATGTGGTTGTTTTTGGCGGACTGTATATCCTGATTGGAAACTGGACGAAGGATCGCCATCTGGCGGCGCTGCAGGAAGGACGTTCGATCCGCAGTCTGATCGCGGCGAACAACCGCAAGATCGCGGTGATCACCTCCTCGATCCGTCGGGATCGCAGTGAAGCGCTCTACGATCTGGAAAAATACGACGATGAGATCTCCCAGATGGAGCAGGATCTGGAGGAGACGGCGAAGAAGAAAAAGGACGCATTAAACACCTTCGAAAATGTGACAAAAACCATCCTGACCGATGAGATCACCAGCAACAGCCGTGCAAAGCTCGAACAACTCAAAGAAGGCCATCAGGAGGTCGAGAGCCGCCTGCACTATACCGAGACGGTAATCAAGGAAAAGAGAATCTTTATCACAGATACCTACGAGTGCTACTTAGGCAAGGAATTTCTGAATCCAGAAAAGTTGGACGCGCTAAAACATATTCTGGATAACAGCACAGCCGTTAATTTAAGCGAGGTCATCGCAGAGTACCGCGAACGCGGCGGAAAGTAAACTGTGGAAATTATTTCATAAAAATAAATAATTAGATATAGGAACAACCAGAAAAAAGATGTGACACCGGGCGCTGTAAAGCTGCCTTCTGTCACATCTTTTTTCGTCCGTGTATATATCCTTCAATTTTCGCATAATTTCCTGCCACCCCGCCTATAATAAAGGTAAAACAACCCCTGTCCAACAGGCAGGGAGAAAACAGGACGGTGTGGGAGATGAACAGACGGGGACGCAGCCGGTTCGGTGGCAGTCCGGAGATATATTACTACAATTCAGCCCGCCGGGACGCGGTGGGAGAGCTGGCAGGGCAGTTAAGTGGGCTGATTCAGGAAGAAATGACCCGAAGGCATAAAAAGAAACTGGTTTTCCTCTGCATCGGCACGGATCGCTCGACCGGAGACAGTCTGGGACCGTTGATCGGATATAAACTCAAACAGGAACGGCGGCGCGGTACGCTGGTATTCGGAACACTTGATCGCCCCGTGCACGCGATGAACCTGGAACATTACGTGCAGGTTTTAAAAAATGGGTACCCGGATGCGCTGGTGGTGGCGGTCGATGCCTCGGTTGGCGATGAAAGCCACGTCGGCTATGTCACGCTGGGGCGTGGGGCTTTAAAGCCGGGGCTTGGCGTCTGCAAGGAGCTTCACGCGGTCGGAGATCTCTTTATCACCGGGATCGTGGCGGGCTGCAGCCATTACGATCCGATGATGCTGCAGAGTATCCGCCTGGCACTCGTCATGCAGCTGGCAGACTGCATCAGCGCGGGGATCGGGCTTGTCGAAAATTTTTGCCTGGATGCTGCCTCCGTTTGACAAATTTTGCATGCAATCGGCGTTATGATAGGCGGAAAGAAATTCATCATACTCCTGAAATTACGGAAAATCATGTTACTGTATTTGAGCAGGTATTTTCAGCACTGAAAATGCTGCACGGTGCAGCAATCAAATCATGGAAGCAAGTACAGACCCGGTTTCAGGAGAATCTATCATAGTGGGGTGAACATATGGGAGAATATTCTGGTTCCCGCGCAGAACTGCCGAAAAATATCCGGCAGATCGGCGAGCGGGATGAGGTGGTCCGGTTGTATGTGGAAGATTATGTAAACACGTATTTGAAACAGGTATATCCATCCGGCGGACCGGGACTCCGGGTCGGGCTGCTGCTCGGAAATTCGGATCCACAGCAGGAGGTTCCGTGCCTCTTTGTGGACGGGGCGCTGGAGATGGAGGAGGTTGTGCCGTCCGGGGAGAAGATTGTCTTTTCGGAGGCGGCATGGAAAAAGGCATACCAGCGGATGGAGGAGACATTTCCGAAAAAGACCGTGCAGGGGTGGTTTATCTGCGGCGCGCCGGGGTGTATGTTAAGTCCCCTGACCTACTGGCGGCTGCACAAGCAGTATTTCGGTGGGAAAAACCAGCTCATGTACATAAACAGCGGCGTGGACGGTGAGGCGGCATACTATGTGATGTCGGAGGACGGGTTTTACCGTTTGAAAGGATATCATATATACTACGAGAAAAACCAGATGATGCAGGATTATATGATTCTGCGGAAGGACGCCCGCCGGGTGGAGACAGGCACCGGCGATCGGGTGATCCGCGATTTCCGTAACCGGATGGAAGAGCGGCAGCAGGAGGCGGCGTCGCGTTACGGGACGATCCGGGCGCTGGGGACGCTGTGCGGCGTGCTTTCGGTCGCGGTGCTTGCCGGCGGCGTGGTGCTTTTCGGCAATTACCAGAAAATGCGCGAGATGGAGAGTGTGCTGGTATCCGTCCTTCCGGATGGTGTGCGGGGCACTGCGGACGGGAAAGAGGCGGTCACGGTGGAACAGCTCCGCGGCAGTGTGACGCCGCTTGAGAGCGGCGAGGCCGGCGCGGATGTGGATGCAGACGGAACAACAGCGCAAAACGGAGGACAGGCGCATAAATGGACACTTGAGAGCGCGGCGGATGGAGACACAGAGGGCACTGCCATAGCAGGCAGACAGAATGGACAGGCTTCCGGCGGGCAGAGCGAAGAGGACGGAAAAATGGCGGAGACGAAAGCCCCGTACATTTTGCCGGAGCCGGAGGCACAGCGCGACCTGCCGAATCCGGGCGGCAATTCGACGGCGGGACAGGACTATCCGGTCACAAACTTGAAGCCCGGCGGCACGTACACGGTCGGGGATGGGGAGACGCTCTATGGGATCTGTTTTAAGCTTTATGGCAATATCCGTCATCTGGACGATATCCTTGCAGTCAACCATCTGACCGATGAAAACCGCATTATCGCAGGGCAGACGCTGGTGCTGCCGGATGTGTCCGGAGAATAGCAAAAAGATAATGCCAAACCATCTAAAATAGTGTATAATCAAGATGGCAGTCCAGCTACAGGAGATAAAAAAATGAGTGAGATGAACCCGATTGAACGGGAACAGAAGAAAAAGCAGCTGAGAGGGCGTGTGATCGACACCGCCACGCAGGACATGTTTCCCCGCCGGGGCATAAGCCACGGGGAAAATGAGGAAGAGGTGGCGGAGAAAGCCGAGCGCCATTCCAGACGGAAACGTCTCCGCAAGGTGCTGACGGCGGTGTTAATCGCGGCGCTTTTGGCGGTTGGTTTTATGTATTATAAAGATAACCATGCCTACACGGACTATACGGTGGCGTGGGAAAAAGAGATTGCGGCGAGTGAGAGCAGCACGACGGAATTTGTCCCGTTTGGGGAAAATGTCCTGAAATACACGAAGGACGGAGCTTCCTATCTGGACAAGTCCGGCAAGGCAGTCTGGTCGATGAGTTATGAGCTGAAATCACCGATCTGCTATGTCAACGGCGATTATGCCGTGATCGGGGACCAGCAGGGCAATGATATTTATATTGTGGACAAGACCGGAAGCCAGGGACAGGCGACGACGCTTCTGCCGATCCTGCGCGTCAGCGTATCGGCATACGGCATCGTGGCGGCGCTGGTGGAGGACAGCAATGCTTCGTATGTGACCTTTTTCAAGAAAGACGGCAGCGAGCTTGACTGGGCGATCAAGACGGTTATGTCGGGAAATGGTTACCTGATGGACGTTTCCTTATCGCCGGATGGTACGCAGGTCATGCTTTCCGACCTGTATCTGCAGGACGGGGCACTCAAAAACCGGATTGTATTTTACAATTTCTCCGAATATGGAAAGAATTATCCAGACCGTCTGGTCGGAGGTTTTGATGAGCTGGGAGACAGCATCTGTCCGCGCGTCCGGTTTCTCGACGAGGATCACGCGTGTGCATTTGCGGATGATCAGGTGGCATTTTTCTCTTTGGAAAATGTAACAAGCCCGGCGCTGGTGCGCCAGGCGGAGATCGACGGGGAAGTCCGCGGCGTGGCATGGTCGAAGGACTATGTGGCGGTCATCTCGGACAACACCGAGGGCGGAAGTGAGAGCCGTTTGAGCATGTTTAAATCCGATGGAACCGCTATGGGTACGGCAGATTTCTCGTATTCGTGGCGTAACATAAATATACAGGGCGATTTCGTCATCCTAAATAACGAAAATTCCTGTCGGGTCTACAGTCTGTCCGGCAAGGAGCGGTTTGCCGGGGAGTTTGATTTCTCTGTGGCGCAGGTAACACGCGGCCGCGCGTTCAATTCATTGATTATCAGCGGCGGCGACCGGATGCGCGAGATCCGCCTCAAATAACACACGTTTAGTTTTTAAAATTAAGATACATAGCAGGAGGTTACTTATGAATCAGATTGACACATTATCCGTAAACGCGATCCGGATTTTATCCGCAGACGCAATCCAGAAGGCAAATTCCGGTCATCCGGGACTTCCGCTGGGATGTGCAGCAGCGGCTTATGAACTGTGGGCACATCATATGAACCATAACCCAGCTAACCCGAAGTGGGAGAACAGAGACCGTTTCATCTTATCCGGCGGTCATGGTTCCATGCTGCTGTACTCTCTGCTGCACCTGTTTGGCTACGGAAATCTTTCCAAAGAAGATCTGATGAA
The DNA here is from genome assembly GCF_003480955.1 of Clostridium sp. AM27-28. Lineage (NCBI taxonomy): Bacteria > Bacillati > Bacillota > Clostridia > Eubacteriales > Clostridiaceae > Clostridium > Clostridium sp. AM27-28. Next base: position 62,213 of record NZ_QUJT01000012.1, on the reverse strand, counting down.
CTTCCGCCAGTTAGATTCCAAGACTCCGGGACATCCGGAATATGGTCATACCGTTGGCGTTGAGGCGACGACCGGTCCGCTGGGCGCAGGTATGGGTATGGCAGTCGGCATGGCGATGGCTGAGGCACATCTGGAAAGTGTATTCAACAAAGAAAATTATCCGGTAGTTGACCATTACACCTATGTATTGGGCGGCGACGGATGTATGATGGAAGGCATTTCCTCTGAGGCATTCTCTCTGGCAGGTACCCTGGGACTTTCCAAGCTGATTGTTCTCTATGATTCCAACCGCATCTCCATCGAGGGAAGCACCGACATCGCATTCCGTGAGAATGTACAGGAGCGTATGCAGGCATTTGGTTTCCAGACGATCACTGTAGAAGACGGCAATGATATCGACGCGATCGGCAAGGCGATCGAGGCTGCAAAGGCAGATACCGAGCATCCGTCCTTTATCACCATCAAGACGCAGATCGGCTTCGGCTGCCCGGCAAAACAGGGCAAGGCGAGCGCACACGGCGAGCCGCTGGGCGTGGAGAATGTGGAAGCACTCAGAAAGAACTTAAACTGGCCGAGCGAAGAGCCGTTCTTCGTACCGGAAGAGGTATACAAAAACTACTCCGAGATCGCAGAGCAGAAGGCAGAGGTAGAAGCTGCATGGAACGTGATGTTTGCCGCTTACTGCGAGGAATATCCGGAGATGGAAGCGCTCTGGAACCAGTATCACAATGCAAAGGCGGGCGAGGCGCTGAAAGATGACGCCGGATTCTGGGCAAAACAGGAGAAACCGGAAGCAAGCCGTGCGATCTCCGGACGCCTGATCAACTACATCAAGGATGTTCTGCCGAACCTGTTTGGCGGTTCTGCTGACCTAGCACCGTCCAACAAGACTAACATGAAGGATGCGGGCGACTTCTCCAAGGAGGACAGAGCTGGACGTAACCTGCACTTCGGTGTCCGCGAGCTTGCGATGGCAGCGATCGGAAATGGCATCATGCTGCACGGCGGTCTGCGTGCGTATGTATCGACCTTCTTTGTATTCAGTGATTACTGCAAACCGATGGCAAGACTGTCTGCACTGATGGGCGTGCCGCTGACCTATGTATTTACGCATGACAGTATCGGCGTTGGTGAGGATGGACCGACCCATGAGCCGATCGAGCAGATGGCAGCGCTGCGTGCGATGCCGAACTTCCATGTATTCCGCCCGTGCGATGCGACCGAGACAGAGGCAGCTTGGTACAGTGCTGTTACTTCCGAGCACACACCGACCGCACTGGTGCTGACCAGACAGAATCTGGAGCCGATGGCAGGCAGCAGCCGTGAGGCATTAAAGGGCGGCTACATCATCGACGACTGCGAAGGCACACCGGAGTTAATTCTGATTGCCAGCGGTTCCGAGGTAGCTCTGGCGGTTCATGCAAAAGAGACTCTGGCAGCAGAAGGTCAGAAAGTCCGCGTTGTCTCCATGCCGTGTATGGATCTGTTCGAGGAGCAGAGCGAGGAGTACAAGGAGTCCGTACTTCCGAGAGAAGTACGCCGCCGTGTAGCAGTAGAGGCGCTTGGAAGCTTCGGCTGGGACAAGTACACCGGCTTAGACGGCAAGATCATCGCGATGGAAAGTTTCGGCGCCAGCGCACCGGCAGGGCTTCTGTTCAAGAAGTTCGGCTTTACCGTTGAGCATGTGGTAGAGGTGGCTAAGAGCCTGAAATAATGCTGATTTTGGTAAAAAAATAAGATAAAAGACAGGCACCTGTCTGTCGGCAGAAAAGAATGCGGTACCGCTTAAGCAGAAATGCGCCTTTCTCCGGCAGGCAGGTGTATTTTGCTTTCCAAACCTTGCAAAACGGGGATGCATTGCGTATAATAAGAGCCAGCGCAGAAAAAAGATGAGGGCATAGAAGAAAGGCTGCCGGTGCAGCCGTAAGGGAAGGGATCCAGACATGGAAAAAAAATGTATTGGGATAGACGTCGGCGGAACGACGGTTAAGATTGGTATTTTTGAGACGGACGGAACGCTTGTTTATAAGTGGGAGGTTCCGAGCCGCAAGGAAGAGAATGGGGCGTACATTCTTCCGGATGTAGCCGCTTCGATCAGGAAGAAATTGAACGAGCAGGGAATCCCGATGGACGCCGTGATCGGCGCAGGTATGGGATTTCCGGGTCCGGTGCAGCCGGACGGCTATGTGGAGGTCTGCGTCAACTTGGGATGGCGCGATCTGAACCCGCAGAAGATTTTGAGTGAGTTATTAGATGGAATGCCGGTCCGCTCCGGTAATGATGCTAATGTGGCGGCGCTCGGCGAGATGTGGCAGGGCGGCGGCAAGGGCTGCCATGATATCGTGATGGTGACGCTGGGAACCGGTGTCGGCGGCGGCGTGGTACACGATCAGAAGATCGTTGCAGGACGCCACGGACTGGGCGGCGAGATCGGTCATATCCATATCCGCGAGGGCGAGAAAGAAACCTGCAACTGCGGCGGACACGGCTGTCTGGAACAGGTAGCGTCCGCGACCGGTATCGCCAGGGAAGCGAGGCGGAAGATGGCGGCAAAGCCGGATGCGTCGGTGATGCGTGCCTACGGTGATGCGATCACCGCAAAAGATGTGCTGGATGCGGCAAAAGCCGGGGATGCACTGGCGCTGGAGGTTATGGACACCGTGTGCTATTATCTCGGATGGGCGCTGGCGACTATTTCGATGACCGTGGATCCGGAGATTTTTGTCATCGGAGGCGGCGTGTCAAAGGCGGGGACTTTTTTAACGGATTGGATTGACCGCTATTACCGTGAATTGACCCCGATCTCTGAGAATAAGGGCGAGGTTCGCCTGGCAACATTGGGAAATGACGCAGGTATCTATGGGGCGGCGAGACTGATCTTAGATTAGGCGCCTTGTTTTGAGTGACAGAGTGCAGGGTAAAGGGTCTGGACGTTTGAAGGAAATAGAGATAGAAAAGCGTTCAGATATGCCGAAAATATGCTGTAGACAAGAGGAGACCCCGGAGCGGTCAAGCATCCGAGGCAATTATGAAAAATCTATGTGCAAAATCACTATAAAACAAATTTGAAAAGTGAAATCTTTTATGCTTTTAGTATAAAAATAAGATATGAATAAAATATGAACACCGTGTAAACAGATTATGAAAATTGGAGATTTTGTACAAAAAAGTTTCACGAATCAGAGGTTTCTCTATCAAAACAGAGGATAGAAAGAAAAATGGCAGAATTTGCAGCGCACGGTGCGAATCAGGAGGAAAAAATGGCAGCAGAAAAAGCAAAGAAAACGATTGTAATTGGACATAAAAACCCGGATACGGATTCGATTTGTTCTGCAATCGGCTATGCGAATTTCAAAACACTTCAGACGGGCGGCGAATATGTACCGTGCCGTGCCGGAGAACTGAACCCGGAGACAACCTTCGTACTGGATTACTTTAAGGTAGATGTGCCGAAACTGATTAAATCCGTTAAAACGCAGGTCAAGGATATTGAGATCCGCGAGACTCCAGGTGTTTCCAAGAATATTTCCCTGAGAAAAGCATGGAACCTGATGCAGGAGGATGGTCTGGTAACACTTCCGGCTGTTACCGATAAGAATATACTGGAAGGTCTGATCACAGTCGGCGATATTACCCGTTCTTATATGAATGTATACGACAGCAGCATTCTTTCCAAGGCATGCACTCAGTATGCAAATATCATCGAGACCCTGGAGGGCGCGATTTTTGTTGGCGATGAGAAAGCGTACTTTGATAAAGGAAAAGTCCTGATTGCGGCAGCTAATCCGGATATGATGGAATATTATATTGAAAAGAACGACCTGGTTATCCTCGGCAACCGCTATGAGTCGCAGCTGTGCGCGATCGAGATGGGTGCAAGCTGTATCATCGTGTGTGAGGGCGCTGGCGTTTCCATGACGATCAAAAAACTGGCACAGGAGCGCGGCTGTACCGTCATCACAACTCCGTATGATACCTACACGGCAGCCCGTCTCATTAACCAGAGTATGCCGATCAGCTATTTCATGAAGACTGAGAAGCTGATCACCTTCGATACAGATGATTTCATCGATGATATTAAGGATGTGATGGCAAGCAAGCGTTTCCGTCATTTCCCGGTACTCGATAAAGAAGGCAAATACAAAGGCCTGATTTCCCGCCGTAACTTACTGGGTGCGCGCGGCAAGAACGTGATTCTGGTCGATCACAATGAGCGCGGCCAGGCGGTAGACGGCATCGAGAATGCCAATATCCTGGAGCTGATTGACCACCATCGTCTGGGTACTGTGGAGACAGTCGGACCGGTCTTCTTCCGTAACCAGCCGCTCGGCTGTACGGCAACAATCATCTTCCAGATGTACCGCGAACAGGGGCTGGAGATCGACAAGACCATCGCAGGTCTGCTCTGCAGTGCGATCATCTCCGATACGCTTCTGTTCCGTTCTCCGACCTGCACACCGATGGATCGGGCGGCAGCGGTTTCTCTGGCTGAGATGGCAGGCATCAAGCTGGATGAGTTCGCAAACCAGATGTTTGAGGCAGGCAGCGAGTTAAAGGGCAAGAGCGATGCAGAGATTCTGTATCTGGATTTCAAGAAATTCTCAGCTGGAAAGACAAACTTCGGCGTCGGTCAGATCAACTCCCTGAATGCAGAGGAGCTTGGAAAGCTGAAGAACCGTATGCTGCCGTTTATGGAGAAGGCGCGTGAGGACGAAGGTCTGGATATGCTCTTCTTCATGCTGACGAATATCCTGACGGAGACGACCGAACTTCTCTGTGTTGGACAGGGGGCGGCACAGGTTGTGGCAGATGCGTTCCACGTAGGTGATGCAAATGAAGAGCTGAAGCAGACGGCAACACTGCCGGGCGTTGTTTCCAGAAAGAAACAGCTGATTCCGGCACTGACAGTGACACTGGAGCAGTAAATCAGATGACAGTGCGCGGACGGGATTGTTTCATACGGAAAATCCAGTGATAGTTCGTGCAGGGCAGGAAGGTCGGACGGAAAGGAAGGATACCATGACATTTGTATATCCGGCGGTTTTTACGCCTAAGAAAGATGGAAAAGGGTATGATGCATATTTCCCGGATTTGGAGTGCTGCGAGGCGGAAGGTCCGGATCTGGAGGATGCGGTGGAAAATGCGCGGGAGGCAGCGTACAACTGGATCAGCCTGGAGCTGGAGGAAGAGGGCGATCTGCCGGCACAGACGCATATCGATGATATGAGCCTGCCGGAAGGAAGCATGGTGAAACAGATCATGGTCCGGATCAAACTTCTCCCGGACAACGATTAAGAGGATATAGGGATGGCACAGAAGAGAGCGGCTGGAAAGCCAGAAGAGCGTCGCCGGGGAGGAGCAAGGCAGAACCCGGAAGGACAGTTGAAAAAACGGATGGAGACCCGGAACACTCCGGGACCGCGCGCCCAGTGGAAGCCGGGCAATATGATTTATCCGGTTCCGGCGGTGCTGGTCACAGTGGCGGACTGCGAAGGAAACAGCAACATCATCACGATTGCCTGGACGGGCACGATCTGTACGAACCCGCCGATGGCGTACATTTCGGTGCGCCCGGAGCGCTATTCTTACCATATGCTGCGGGAGAGCGGTGAGTTTGTCATCAACCTGGCGACGGAGTCGATGGCGTATGCGACCGATTACTGCGGCGTCCGCTCCGGCAGGAATGTGGATAAATGGAAGGAGACAGGGCTCACACCGGTTCCGGCGCAGACGGTGAAGGCGCCGGTGATCGCCGAAAGCCCGGTCGCGATCGAGTGCCGGGTGACCGAAGTCAAGGAACTGGGGTCACATCATATGTTTCTGGCAGAGGTAACGGGTGTCAGCGTGGACGAGCAGTGGCTCAACGAGCGCGGCAGCCTGGAGCTTGCAAAGGCGGAACCGATTGTGTATTCGCATGGCGGCTATTATGGGCTTTCAGAGCTTCTTGGAACATTTGGATGGAGTGTAAAGAAAAAGAAGAGGTGCCAAAGATGAAAAATAATGTAACCTTGATTGGTATGCCGTCCGCAGGAAAGAGCACGGTCGGAGTGCTTTTAGCAAAGAGACTGGGCTATTCCTTTATAGATGTGGATCTGCTGATTCAGGAACAGGAAGGTAAGCGTCTGCGCGAGATCATCGAAGAACAGGGACTGGACGGATTTCTCGATGTGGAGAACCGCGTCAACGCGGGGGTGGAAGCCGAGCAGGCGGTCATCGCACCGGGTGGCAGCGTGATCTACGGAAAGGAAGCGATGGAACATTTAAAATCCATCGGACTGGTTGTCTATCTGAAAATTACCTATGACGAGCTGGTAAAACGCGTCGGCGATGTCAAGGACCGCGGCGTGGCGCTGAAAGACGGCATGACACTTCTGGATCTCTACCATGAGAGGATCTCGTATTTTGAGAAATACGCGGACATCACGATCGACGAGGAAGGTAAAGAGCTGGGGGCGGTGGTTGATGAGCTGCGCGAAATATTGGAAGAGCGCGGTTATGTGCTGGGAAGTGCGCCGGAGGAAGAGTAACAATTTCACATGAGAATGGGGGCAGCCGGTTCTGTCGGACGGGTTTCATAACGGGTTACAGTGAGAAAAAAATCAGTTGCAAAACAGTTGAAAATCCAATACAATAGAATAGTAACCATTTTTATAGAATGTTAACAGTCGGGGGTGCAAAGATGCGGAATCTTTTTTGCATCCCTTTTTTGAAAGGTGTGCGTATATGACTACAGTGAAATCTCTGTCCAGAGAGATGAAATTCTTTCTTCTGGCACTGATTCCGATCTATTTCATTTCAGTGGGGCTGATTATACAGCCGTTTGACTCCATTGTGACTGGTATCTATGAAATCATAAGGGAACCGGATTTCCTGATCACCGATTATATTGCGGTCGGCGGCATGGGAGCCGCGTTTGTCAATGCCGGGATGATGGCGCTTATCAGCATCTACTTTGTCTATAGTCTTGGGATGGAGATGGACGGGCATACGATCACATCCTGCTGTCTGATGTTTGGATTCTCTTTGTTCGGAAAAAATCTGATGAATATCTGGGCGATTTTTCTGGGTGTATTTCTCTATGCAAAATATCATAAAATGCACTTATCCAACTATATTTATGTCGGCATCTACGGAACGAGCCTGTCTCCGATCATCACACAGCTGATGCACGTGGTGGAGCTGCCGCTCTGGCAGCGCTTCTGTGTGACGATTCTGGTGGGAATCTGTATCGGATTCGTGCTTCCACCGCTCGCGACGCATTCCCACTATGCCCATAAGGGATATTCCCTTTATAATGTGGGATTTGCCTCTGGTATCATTGCGACGGTCCTGGTCTCCACGTTTAAGTCCTTTGGAATTGAGACGGAGGCGCGTCTTATCTGGTCCTCCGGCAATGATGCGATGCTTTTAGGGCTGCTATTTGTCCTGTTTGCAGGCATGTCGGTGGTGGCAGTGCTGTGGCGCGGAAAAGATACGCTTTTAGGGTATGAAAAACTCCTTGCGACAACGGGAATCGGCGGTACCGATTACCTGCTGGAATTGGGCGGTGCGGTGACGCTTCTCAACATGGGACTCAATGGTCTGTTTGCGACCTTCTTTGTGCTGGCAGTCGGCGGAAACCTAAATGGACCGACGATCGGCGGAATCTTTACCATCGTTGGATTCAGTGCGACTGGAAAACATTTGCGGAATATTTTCCCGATCATGGCGGGCGTCTGCATTGCGAGTACCGTCCGGGCGTGGGATATCACGAATCCGTCGGCACTTCTGGCGCTGCTCTTTTCCACGACGCTGGCGCCGATCGCCGGAGAGTTTGGAATTTTATGCGGCGTGTTAGCCGGTTTTCTGCACGCGTCGGTGGCGCTCAATGTCGGGATCGTGTATGGGGGCATGAACCTCTATAACAATGGATTTGCGGGCGGTATCGTCGCAATGTTCCTGGTGCCGGTGATCCAGTCGATCCGCGACCGGAGGGCGCGGGCGAAGGGAGATCTGTCGCTGTAAGATTTCCTCTTTTTAATGGAATCTTAACACGAAAGAGGCATAGAGATATTGTATCATTATAAAAACACCACATTTATGATACCTACTAAACATAGAAAGGAATGATACATATTTCAACTTCATTTGCGCTTCTGGTCGTAGCGATTATTATCCTTGTCTGCATCGCGGGAAGCCGTCTTTCGGGGCGGCTGGGGGTGCCGACGTTGTTTATTTTTATTATGCTGGGAATGCTGTTTGGATCGGACGGTATTTTTAAGATTCCATTCGGCAATTTTGCACTGGCGGAACAGGTCTGCTCGGTGGCACTGATTTTTATTATGTTTTACGGCGGGTTCGGCACGCGCTGGAGTGAGGCGAAGCCGGTCGCGGGGCGGTCGATTTTGTTATCCTCGGCGGGTGTAGTGCTGACGGCGTTTTTGACCGGGCTGTTTTGTCATCTGGTGCTTAAGATGGCATTGATGGAAGGAATGCTTCTCGGCGCAGTTCTTGGATCGACCGATGCGGCATCCGTGTTCTCGATCCTGCGTTCGCGCAAGCTGAACCTCAAATACGGCACGGCATCCATGCTGGAGTTAGAGAGCGGAAGCAACGACCCGTTTGCGTACATGATGACGGTGATTCTGCTGTCTGCGATGACGGGGAGTGTGAGCGGCGGTTCGGCGGTTCTGCTTTTGATCCGCCAGCTCGCATTTGGGCTTTTGACCGGCGCGGCGGTCGCGTGGCTGGTGACATGGCTTTTAAAGCGGTATGCCTTTTATGGCGAGGGATTTGACACGATCTTTGTCTTTGCGGCGGCAATCATTTCCTACGCGCTTGCATCCCAGATTGGCGGAAATGGCTACCTAAGCGTGTATCTGACCGGTATTATCCTTGGAAATCAGGAGCTGAAGAACCAGAAAGCGCTGGTTGGCTTCTTTGATGCGTTTACCGGCATGATGCAGATGCTTCTGTTTTTCTTACTGGGACTTCTGGCGTTTCCCTCGCAGATGCCGTCGATCGTGCTTCCGGCGATCGCAATCGCATTGTTTTTAACATTTGTGGCGCGTCCGGCGGCGGTTGGCTTGCTGCTCGCACCGTCGAAACCGCCGATCGGGCAGTATCTGGTTATTTCCTGGGCGGGTCTGCGCGGTGCGGCGTCAATCGTATTTGCGATCATGGCGACGCTCAATGAGGGATATATGAAATATGATATATTCCACATCGTGTTCTGCGTTGTTTTATTTTCCATCATTTTTCAGGGTTCGCTGCTTCCGAAGGTGGCAGAAAAATGCGACATGATCGACAACTCGACCGATGTCATGCGGACGTTCTCAGACTATACGGGCGATATGCAGATTCAGTTCGTGCAGCTTCCGATCGGGGACAATCATCCGTGGAAAAACCGTAAAATCTGTGAGATTGAGATGCTTCCGGGTATGTTAATCACAGTGATCCGGCGCGGCGCGCAGACGATTGTGCCCAAAGGGCAGACTGTAATTCTGGAAGGGGATACCGTCGTCTTGGGTGCAGAGGGCTTTACGGACAGCCAGGGAATCCTTTTAAAAGAGATTCTGATGACACCCGATCACCGCTGGTGTGGTAAGAAGATCGCGGAGGCGCGCTTCTATAAGAATACGATCATTGTGATGATAAAGCGGGGCAGCCAGATCGTCATTCCAGACGGCGGTACGCAGATACTGGAAGGCGACCGGGTGGTTGTATACTCGCAGAAACTGCCGCAGGTGGAAGGGCGTGTGAAACACGAAAGCGGATCGGTCGTATCGGCTGCTGTTCACAAGTAAGCACGTTTGCGTGAACAGTAACGCGGATTCATCGTTACTGTTCACGGGTAGGCACTTTTGGAACCGAAAGTGCCGTAAGAAAACGTGGTGGCAGCAGGAATTTGCCGTATTTGAATGCGAAGCCACGGCAAATTCCGTTACTGGGCACGCATGCGTGAACAGTAACGATTCATCGCAGGAACATGGAAATTTCAGGCAATACTTGCAGTTTGTTGAATTTTAAACTATACTAAAACAACAACGGTTTGCCGGAGGAAAAGAGTATGCAGCAGGGAAATACGAAGGAACGGATTGTAGAGGCTTATATCGAGCTGGAGTCGGAAAGACCGGTCGAGAAGATCACGGTTACGGCGCTGGTTGAGCGGAGCCGGATCACAAGAAAAACATTTTATTATTACTTTAAAGATATATATGATTTGATGGAATACCGGATGGAACGCGAGATGAAGCGCATCATGGAAGAGACGATGAGCCAGCCAGATCCGGAGAAGGCGCTGACACAGCTGTATATGTATATCATGGAAAACCAGAAGCATATCCGGGCATTGTCCGAGTCGGTACAGTTCATGGCGCTGCGCCGTCAGATGGGAGAAAAGGTGTACCAGTATTTTTATAACCATCTGGAGCGGATTGGTATGTTTAAGAACCTGACGATGCCGGAGGCGGCGATGGCGGTGCAGATCATCATTTTCTCGGTTATGGGAGTTGCGTTTGACGCGCCGTTTAAGGATGAGGCGGATGTGAAGGAGCGCGTCGCCACGTTCATGAGCGTGATCCGCAAATGCACCGGGTGCGACCCTATGCAGGTCCGTTAGGAAAGCAGGTTTCCGGCAGTTTTGAGAATTATTGTAACTGTTCAGTAGGTCTGCGCATTTACTGCGCTGACCGTACGAAAACATGGGCCAGCAGGCAAAAATCCCATTGCCGTAGGCAATTTTTAATGGATTTTTGCGCGTGACTGTGAAGGTACTGAACAGTTACGAATTATTGTCAATTAGAAAATGGAACAAGGAAACGCAGGAGGAATCAGCGGTATTTGGTTGGTTTTTCCTGCGTTTTTGCTTTCATGTATCCGGAAAAAACGGTCAGCGGCAGGAAAATTCGGGTTCTATGAAAAAAGATGAACATAGATGGATACATTTTGACAAATTTGTGTACACACCTGTCCGAACTTGGGAGTGGCAAAGTGTATACGAGATGAGTAAAATATAGACTGAGAAAAATTTTTACCAAGAACAAGCATAGATGGAGGAAATTATGAAAAAAAGAGGAAAGATTCTGGCGCTGGCTGCGATTGTAGTTGTTGGCGCTGTCGTTTTGTCCCGATGCGGTCATAAGAATACGGCGGTGGAATATGAATCCCGTCCAACCGTAAGAGTAGAAAATCCGGTTCGTCAGGACATCAGCTTGTACACGGATCTGACCGGACTGGTAGAGCCGCAGTCCCGCGCGAGCGTCATGCCTAAGATGAGCGGCGAGGTGCTGGAGGTTTACTTCCAGGCGGGCGATACGGTCCAGGCAGGGCAGGCGCTGTGCAAGATCGATTCCGACGCGTTGACAGCGTTAAAGCTACAGGTGGATGCGGCTTCCGTTGCCTTAAAGAATGCGGACAGCAATTTAAGCCGTACCCAGGCGCTCTTTGCTGATGGTTTTGTCTCCCAGGAGGCGATGGAGCAGGCACAAAACAGCGCACAGAATGCGAAGATTTCCTATGAATCTGCGAAGAACCAGTACGATCTGCAGGTGAAATACACGACCGTGACGGCGCCGATCGACGGTGTGATCGAGTCCCGGAGCGTCGAGCCGCATGATCATGTATCTCCGGCAGGCGAGATCTGCACGATCTCCGGTGCCAGCCAGTTACAGGTTAAATTCGGCATCACCGAGAAGATCCACCAGACGATGGAGTTGGGCGACAGCGTGACGCTGGAGAAAAATGGTGCGGATTACACCGGTACTGTAACCGAAATCGGATCTATGGTCAACGAGAGCAGCGGCCTTTATGACGCGCGTGCGATGGTGCCGGATGCAGCAGGTCTTACGAATGGTTCTCGCGTAAAAATGACGGTTATCATGGACCATGTCAGCCAGGTGCTGACCGTTCCGGTCGATGCAGTCAGCTATGACAACGGTGCCCCGTTTGTATACCTCTATGAGGATGGAAAAGCGGAGAAGACCGAGATCGAAGCAGGTATCTATGACGATGAAAATATGGAAGTAAAATCGGGTCTGACGAGTGACAGCCAGGTCATCGTGAGCTGGAGCAACGAGCTGGTGGATCAGGGAGAAGTCCTGTTAGCACAGGATACCGATGGCGCGCAGACAGACGGAAACAATGAGACAGCAGCGGAGACGACAGAGGCAGGTGACAAAGAATGATTCGACTGACAAAACTCGCACTGCGGCGTCCGGTTACCATCATTCTCTGTCTGATTACCATCGCGTACTTCGGCCTTCAGTCCGTCATGGGCATGAAGCTGGAACTGACGCCAGAGATGGAGATGCCGATGTTAATCATCGCTACGGTGTATCCGGGAGCCAGCCCGGAGGACGTAACCGATCTGGTTACCAAGAAAGAAGAAGATGCGATCACATCATTGGACTCGGTCGATAAGGTACAGTCCATTTCCCGTGAAAATGTATCGATCGTCATTGTCCAGTATGAGTACGGTACCAACATGGATACCGCATACATTAACCTGAAAAAGGCGATAGATGGCATTCAGAGCGATCTGCCGGACGATGCCAACGATCCGAATATCATGGAGCTGGATATCAACTCGATGGCGACGGTTACGCTGGCAGTCAGCGGCGACGCTGATCAGAACCTTTATACATATGTAGATGACAAAATTGTTCCTGAGTTTGAGAAATTAAGCTCGGTCGGCGAGGTTTCGATTGCCGGCGGTCAGGATAGCTACACCCGCGTGGAACTGATTCCGGAAAAACTGGCACAGTACCACCTGAATATGAATACGGTTGCACAGTTAGTCGGTGCCGCCGATTTCACGATCCCGGCGGGCGATGTCCGGGTTGGAAAACAGGATCTCGACGTCAGTGTCGGCAACGAATTTAAGAGCACGGAAAGTCTGAAAAATGTCGTACTTCCGCTGGCAAACGGTGAGACGATCCATCTTTCTGATATCGCAAATGTCTATGAGGCGCTGGAGGATGCAAGCTCGATCGGACGTTACAATGGCGAAGATGTTATCTCCCTGGGAATCAAAAAACAGCAGAGTTCCACCGCGATCGAGGTTTCCAACCAGGTAACCAAGAAGGTGCAGGAAATTGAAAAGCAGTATCCGGGTCTTAAAATCACCGTGGTAGATGATGCCAGTGACACGCTGAAACAGTCTTTAAGCAGCGTAATCCAGACCCTGATCCTGGCGATCATCCTGTCCATGATCATTCTGTTCTTATTCTATGGCGATTTGCGTGCGTCGGTCATCGTAGGTACGTCCATTCCGATCTCCGTTGTATTGGCGATCATTTGTATGGCGGCGATGGGATTCTCAATGAATATTATTTCCCTGACGTCGCTCGTTCTCGGTGTAGGTATGATGGTTGATAACTCGATCAACGTCCTCGACGGATGTTTCCGGGCAAAGGAAAAACTGGATTTCTATGATGCGGCGCTGGAAGGTACGCGCACGATGATCGGCTCGATCACCGGCGGTACGCTGACAACCTGTGTTGTATTTATTCCGCTTCTGATGTTAAATGGTATGTCTGGACAGCTCTTTACACAGCTCGGGTACACGATCATTTTCTGTATGACGGCTTCCTTATTCTCAGCAGTCATCATCGTGCCGCTCTGCTATATGTTCTGGCATCCGGTTGAGAAGGATCATGCGCCGGCAGGACGTATAATCAAAGGCATCCAGGGCTGGTATCGCAAGCATATGCCGCATGTCATCAAGCGCTATGCGCTTGTATTCGGAACGACTGCAGTGCTGGTTGTCCTGTCCATCCTCATGGCGTCCAGACTGAACCTGGAGCTGATGTCTTCGATCGATGAAGGTATCGTCACGATGACGATCAAGACGAAACCGGGTTATTCGGTATCGGCGATCCGTGACACTGTGCTCGATCTGGAAAATATGGTAGAGACAGACGAGGATGTGGATCATTACCTGATGACATATGGAAACAGTGGTGTCAGCATGACTTCCGGAAGTGATGTGACGCTGAATGCCTACTTAAAAGATAAGAGAAAACTTTCCACGGACGAGGTTATCGAGAAGTGGAGATATGCGACACAGAACTACGTTGATGCGACCATTACCTTGGAACAGGGCAGCAGCAGTATGAGCAGCAGCATGAGCAGCGGTGATTCAATTGAGGTGGATCTGCAGAGTACTGATTACGACACCCTAAAGAAGGCAGCGGATGATCTGGTAACTGAGCTTCGCAAGCGCGAGGATGTTATGCAGGTACATTCTTCTGTTGAGAATGCGGCGCCGGTTATCAAGGTAAATGTGGATCCGGTTAAGGCAGAGGCAGAGGGACTGACCCCGGCCAGCATCGGTTCGATGGTATACAGTAATTTAAGCGGTGTGAAAGCGGCGACGATCTCCGTCAACGGCAATGATCAGGACGTGAAGGTAGAATTTGCGCCGGATCGCTACGATTCCATCGCGAAACTGCAGGGCATGATGATCACGACGGCGACGGGTAATACGCTTCCGCTGGAGGATCTGGCAGAGATCTACTACCAGGATAGCCCACAGGAGATTTCACGAAAAGAGAAACAGTACCAGGTATCGATCACGATGCAGGCACAGGCAGATTATAAGAAGACGGCTGAAAAAGATGTCAAGAGCTTCGTGCAGAACTGGGAATTCCCGTACGGCGTTGAGATGGCGACCAATAGCCTGGATGAGTCGATGGGCGAGGAGCTTTCCGCGTTGGGAATGGCGCTTGTCACAGCGATCTTTCTGATTTTCATTGTCATGGCGATCCAGTTTGAGTCCCCGAAATTCTCCCTGATGGTTATGGCAACGATCCCGTTCAGTTTGATCGGTTCCTTTGGATTCCTGTTTCTGGCGGACTGCCCGATCAGTATGAACTCCATGCTTGGTTTCCTGATGCTGGTCGGTACGGTTGTAAACAACGGTATTTTGTATGTGGATACGGTCAACCAGCTACGGATGGAGATGCCGTTAGACGAGGCGCTGGTAGAGGCAGGTGCGATCCGTGTACGCCCAATCTGCATGACGACACTGACGACCATCATTGCGATGATCCCGAACTGTCTGGCATTTGGTAAGGCGGGCAAGATGATGCAGGGCTTAGCGCTTGTAAACGTCGGCGGTCTGGTTGCGGCGACGATCCTGACGCTGGTACTGCTTCCGTCCTTCTACCGAGTGGTTTATAACATGGGAAAAGGCAAAGAAGATGAGTATGATAAGCTGGACTGCGACTAAGGAAAAGCAGGTTAAGCAGTGAATCTGTCAGGCGGCGGACCCGGGGCGGGGAAGCTGCCTGTACTGATAGAAAAAGGGGGAGAAGAAGATGCCGTCGGAACGATTTAAGCGGTTGCCGGAGGAAAAACAGAAGAAAATCCGGGACGCGTGTATGGCTGAATATACGCGGACAACGATAGAAAAAGCATCGCTCAACCGTATGATAGAAGATGCCGGGATCTCCCGGGGCAGTTTTTATACGTATTTTGACAGTAAATGGGATGTTTTAGGATATCTGTGTGAGAGTTTTATCAATGAATTTTATGAGTGCGGCGTGCGCTGCCTTGAAGAGGCGCAGGGGGACATCTGGGAGATGTTAGGGCAGTTTTTAAACGGTTCGCTTGCCCTGTGCCGCGATGAGAGACGCACCGATTTCATCCGCAACATCATGGAGTGCAGCAGCCGTGAGGCGCTGCTCTTTGATATATTCAGCTCCGATCTGGACAGTCCACGCGCCGTGCGTGGACAGAAGCTGGAACGCGCCGCTTATGAGGCGTGCGTGGGAAAATCCCTGCGGAAGATGGGCTGGGAGGAATATATGAGCTTTTTCCGCATGGCGATGATGTCGATCGCGATGGAGATCAAGAGCTTTCACGACGGAGTCCCGGAAAACCGTATCCGGGAACGGTTTGTCCTGACACTCGGTATCCTGAAACGGGGCGCTGGGATAGAATCGGGAGCGGGCGCGCAGAGCGCCGAAAGGAAATGAAGATGAGTAAGATGAAGAAAAACAGGAAGAAACTGTTTGCCATTCTTTTACAGGCGGCGTTAGTCAGCACAGCTATGACGATGCCGGCATATGCGGCTAAAACACCGGGGATCGGCTCAGATGCGCGGATCGGTGACGATGCGACCGGTCCGGTGCTGACGGGCGGCAATACCGAGATGGAGGAGGAGACTTCCCCGTACACCAAAGAGCAGCTTGAGGACGGGACGCTGGAGTACGGTGAGATCGCATGGCGGATCGAGGGCTACAACAGCACGTATTTAAACCTGCGTTCCCAGCTCTACAGCCAGGCGACCAGCCAGTCGGCGGGAACTGCCCTGGCGGCTGAGGCAAGCGCCCTCATGGAAGATGCGATGGACCTGAAGTCCGACGATATGGATGCGGAGACGAGAGAGCTGTTTGAGGGCTACAAGGCGGCAGCGAGAGAGTTGCGCAAACAGGGGGCAAAGCTTACGAACAAGGAGCTTTCCGGCACCTACGCCCGGACCCTGCGCCAGACGAAGAATAAGTTAGTCAAGGCGGTGCAGAACCTGCTCATCCAGTATGAGGAACTGCTCCCGCAGGTGGAGACAGCGAAAAAGAATGTGGAGATGTGCCAGGTAAATGCGGATGCCGCACAGAAGATGCAGGCGCTCGGCCGTGCTTCCGCGCAGGAGGTTCTGACGGCGCAGAAGGCGCTGCAGCAGGCCAATTCCAGCGCCCAACAGGCAGAAAACGGGGCATTGCAGCTCAAACAGAATATTTTAATGCTACTTGGATTTGACGCGGATGCGTCGGTAACCTTTGCGGATGTGCCGGTTCCGGATGCGTCCCGGATCGCGGCGATGGATCTGGCAGCCGATACACAGGCGGCAGTCAGCGCAAATTATGATTTGATGTCTGTGCGTGCAGCGAAAGCGGAAGGGTCTTCCAACCGCACAGTCAAGAAGCGAAACGTCGCCTATACCGAGGATTCGGTGACGATCACGGTTCAGAACCTCTATGCGGCGGTGGTATCAAAGAAACAGGCGTATGACAGTGCGACGGCTGGATATCAGGCGGCAGCGCAGAGCTACGAGGCGGCAAAGCGCCAGAACGCACTGGGAATGCTCTCAAGAGCCAATTATTTGGGGCTTGAGTGTTCCTGGCTCAGCAGCGTGGCATCGTATAAGACCGCCGAGCTGGAATATACCAAAGCGGTGGAAAATTATGAGTGGGCAGTTAGAGGCCTGATTGTAAGCAAGTAGTTCGTCAGGAATTTGCCGTATTTAAATGCGAAGCCACGGCAAATTCCGTTACTGGACACGTATGAGTGAACCGTAACGTGAATGGGAACAGAAAGGAAGTAGGAACCGGAAATGAAACATAGAAGAAGGAAAACGGCGCTTCTGAGCGCAGCGGCAGCAGCGGTTCTGGTATTGCAGGGATCATTTGCGGCGCTGGCTGCCAGCCCGCAGTTCGCCTACGATGCGGATACATGGGCGAAGCTTCAGGACAATGTGATGGAATACAGCGAGCTGCCGTATCTGGTACAGGAGTACAACCCGACGTATTTAAACAACCAGACAACCTATCAGGCAGGACGCGATACAAAGAATGCGAAGGAAGTGCAGGATAAGCAGTACAATCAGGCAAATGACCTGTATGACAGCGCGGATAACCTGCGGGATCAGGCAGACCAGATTGAGGATTATCTGGCAGTGCCGGGCATGGCAAGTGCGTATGCCAGCCTGATGTCTGCATCGGTGATGGTCGAGCAGAATGCATTAAAAACGCAGCAGTCGGCCGATGCCTCCTACCGTGACAGCGAGATGGACCGTCTGGACTATATGAACAGCCAGGATGCGGTCGTGGTACAGGTAGAGGCAGCGTTTGCGGCGTATAATCAGGTCAAAAAGACAATTCCGCTGATGGAGAAATCGCTGGAACTGCAGGAACTGACACTGCAGATGACTCAGAAACGCCAGCAGCTCGGTCAGGCGACCCAGATTGATGTGTTAAATGCACAGAAATCGCTGCAGTCGCTTCAATCCACATTGACACAGACGAAAGCGGGGCTTCAGACCCAGCACCAGCAGCTCTGCGTCCAGACCGGCTGGACCTATGACGCGGAACCGGATATCCAGGATCTGCCGCAGGCGGATCTTGGACGGATCGCGGCAATGAACCTGGCGGCGGACACACAGACGGCGCTCCAACAGAACCTATCCTTACAGTCCAATAAGCGCGGCTATGCCAATATGGCAGAAGGTTCAGCTGATAAGAAAAACATGGACCGCACCATCAAGAACCAGGAGCAGACGATCCGCTCCAGTATGCAGACACTCTACAACGACATCATGCAGAAGCAGACAGCCCTGCAGCTTGCCGATGCGTCTCTGGCAGCAGAGACGCAGGCGATGAATGCGATGCAGAAGAAGCTGGAGCTTGGCATGGCGACTCAGATGGAGTACAAGAGCGAGGAAGTCTCCGTACTGGAAAAGCAGATCGATAAGGAGACAGCTAACATGAACCTGCAGCAGGCGATCGAGATGTATGAGTGGGCGCTGAAAGGTTATATGAAGTAGGGACAGAAGTTAAGTCTCTGGCACTTCCTCTGCGCGGGGGTTAACGTGGCGCTGGAGGAGCTGTGTATATCGAAAATGATATAATAAAATATTTATAAAACAAGAGGAAAAAAGCGGCGTTTTCTTTCGAATCGCCGCTTTTTTTGGGGAAAAAATAGGTGCATATTGTATGGATTTAACAAAAAATAGCCACAAACTACAGAATACTACCGATTCGGACTGGAAAATACTGGGTTAATAAAAAAATACTTTTGACAATTAACGCAGCATATGAGAGAATAAAAAAGATACTTTCAGTAAGGAGAGAAAATAAGATATGAACAAATCACAACAAAACAAAATCAAGTGGTATATGCTTTCCTTTATGTGTTTCTCCACCCTCTGGGGATTTGGAAACGTTTTAAATGGTTTCGTATACTTCAATGGAACACAGGTTATCTTCTCCTGGATTCTGATGTTCGCACTGTACTTTGTACCGTACGCACTGATGGTCGGAGAGCTTGGTTCCGCATTTAAGAATTCGGGCGGCGGTGTCAGCTCCTGGATTCATGAGACAACCGGCGCGAAGGCTGCATACTACGCAGGTTGGACCTACTGGGCTTGCCATGTCACCTACATCGCATCGAAGGGATCCGGCGGTCTGAAAGCGCTGAGTTGGATGATTTTCCAGAACGCAGAGAAGTATGCGTCCTTTAACACGAAAGCGGTTCAGTTAGTTACCTTTGCGGTACTGCTGTTCTTCTGCTGGGTTGCAAGCCGCGGCTTAAACCCGTTAAAGAAACTGGCTACCCTGGCGGGAACCAGTATGTTTGTCATGAGTATCCTGTACATTCTGCTGATGTTTGCTGCACCGGTCATCAATCCGAACGGTGGTTACCTGTCGGTGGATTTCAGCTTGAAAAACCTGATTCCGCATTTTGATTGGAAGTATTTCAGCAGCTTGTCCATCCTTGTATTTGCAGTCGGCGGCTGTGAGAAGATCTCCCCATATGTAAACAAGGTAGAGGATCCGTCCAAGGGATTCCCGAAGAGTATGATTTTTGCAGCGATCATGGTAATCGTCTGCGCGATCTTCGGTACAATCGCGATGGGTATGATGTTCGATGTATCCTTGGTTGAGGCTAATTTTGACTCTTACAATGCGAATGGACAGTACTGGGCATTCCAGAAACTGGGTGAGTATTACGGCGTTGGAAACCTGATTATGATCATTTATGCAGCCTGCAACGCGATCGGCCAGTTCTCGACGCTGGTAGTCAGCATCGATGCACCGCTTCGTATGCTGCTTGACAACGAGGATGCGCGTCAGTTCATCCCGACCAAGCTCTTAAAGAAAAACAAATTTGGCGCTTACGTCAATGGTATCTGGATGGTAGTCATCCTGTCCGGTTCCATCATTCTGGCTCAGGTTTTGGTTCCGAATGCGGATACGGTTCTGCGCCAGCTGACACAGCTTAATTCGGTTACCATGCCGATGCGTTATCTGTGGGTATTCTTTGCGTACTTCATGCTTCGCAAACATTCAGATAAGTTTGAGCGCGAGTATCGTTTTGTGAAGAACAACGGAGTGGCACTGGGCTTTGGCGCATGGTGCTTTATCCTGACCGCAGCCTGCTGCTTATTAGGTATGTACAAACAGGGTGATCTGTACACAACCATGCTGAATGTCATCACACCAGTCGTTCTGGTAGCACTGGGACTGATTTTACCGGCGATTAAGAAGAGAGAAGGGAAGTCTGCATGATGAATGCTGCGAAGGAATTATTGACTTTTATTGAGAACAGCCCGAGTATGTTTCATTCGATTGAGACGATCAAGGGAATGCTGGATGAGGCAGGTTTTACCTATCTGCCGGAGAGAACTTGCTGGGACGTGAAGCAGGGCGGAACGTATTACACGATCCGCAACCATTCCAGTATCATTGCGTTCCGCGTCGGAAAGGAACTGGGCGATTACCATTTCCAGATGTGCGCCTCCCACAGTGATTCACCGACTTACAAGATCAAGAATGTACCGGAGTTAAATGGTCCGGGCGAGTATCTGCGTCTCGATGTAGAAGCATACGGCGGCATGATCGACAGCACCTGGTTTGACCGCCCTCTGACTGTCGCAGGCCGTGTGCTGGTAAAGGACGGTCAGGGCGTGAGCGCGAGACTTCTGTACATCGATAAAGATCTGTTCATCATTCCGAACGTAGCGATTCATTTCAACCGTGAGGTGAACAATGGATACAAATACAACCGCCAGGTTGATTTATGCCCGCTGTTTTCTGCCGGAGCGCTGAAAAAGGGCGCGTTTGACGCGATGATCGCAAAAGAGCTTGGCGTGGCCGTGGAAGATATTTTAGGCAAAGATCTCTTCCTTGTAAACCGTCAGCCGGGTACGATCTGGGGTTATGCGGACGAGTTCGTTTCCAGCCCGAAACTGGACGACTTACAGTGCGCTTACGTTTCCCTGAAAGCATTTCTGGCGGCGAAGAATGAGCGCGATGTCAGCGTATATTGCTGCTTCGACAATGAGGAGGTTGGTTCCAATACGAAGCAGGGTGCGATGTCCACCTTCTTACAGGATGTCCTGCACCGCATCAACGGTGCGCTTGGCAAGACGCCGGAGGACTACTATCAGGCAGTTGCCGGTTCTTTCCTCGTAAGCTGTGACAACGCACACGCCGTTCACCCGAACCACGGGGAGAAAACGGATGCGGTCAACTGCTCCTGGATGAACAAAGGTATCGTCATCAAGGAGAGCGCGAACCAGAAATACACCACGGACGCATTCAGCCGTGCGGTATTTACGAATGTCTGCAATGAGGCAGGTGTTCCGGTTCAGGTGTTTGCAAACCGCAGTGATATTTTAGGCGGTTCCACCCTTGGAAACCTTTCCAACACGCAGGTCAGCGTCCATGCCGTCGATATCGGTCTGCCGCAGCTTGCGATGCATTCCTGCTACGAAACGGCAGGTGTGAAGGACGTTGAGTACGCAATCCGCGCACTGACGAAATTCTACCAGACCACTCTTCAGATTGAAGGGGCAGAGCGGGTTTGCTTTGAGTAAATATAGTTAAAAGAACAGCCGCTTCGCGAAGGATGAAATGAATCGCGGGGCGGCTGTTTTTGATAGAATGAAAATGGTTAGAAAACGGAAAAACGGTAAATCCAGCAGCGCTGAAACGTTTTGTTTTGATGTTTAATTCGCGAAAATTATTTCCGCAGCAGCTCCGGCGCCATCTCCTGAAACAGCTTCGCGAGCGCCATCGCCGCCCGCGAGCGGTATTTTCCAGCGGGCCAGGCGAGCGCCAGATCGAGGAAAATACCATCTTTCCCGATCCGCAGATAGCGGAACTCATCCCGCATGATGCGGCAGGAACGGTAGGTAAACGCGAGTCCGACCCCCTCCCGCGCCATCGCCGCAGCAAAGGAGGCGGAGAGGTAGGTGTCGAGTCCCAGCGGTTCCACGCCAGCCTCGCGCAGGGAGCGGCGGCCAGTCCGTCCGAGGACGGTGCTGGGCGGTCCCAGAATATACTCAAATGGTGCGGTGTCCTTTAGGTCGATCCACATCTGTTCCGGCTCCGATTCACATGGCTTCGCAAACGCCATGACCGGGTGGTCGGCGGTGGTGGCGATCATGATCTCATCCCGCATCAGGAAATCCACACCGTGTTTGATCCGAACCGGCGGCGCGGCGATCAGCGCCAGATCTAAAAGCCCCTCTAAAATCTTATTTTCCAGATCAATACTGTCCATCTCACAGATCTCCACATGAACCCGTGGATACAGGGCATGGAATTTTTTCAGGACCGGCGGCAGCAGGTAGGTTCCCCGGTAGGTACTGATGCCGAAGATGACAGTGCCGCCCTTTAAATTTTCAATATCCGAAGCCTCGCTGCGTGCCTCCTGGTACTGCTGTAAAATCTGTCTGGCATGGAAAATAAATGCCTCCCCGGCAGAGGTTGGACGGACCCCGCGGGCAGTACGGACGAAAATCGGCGTCCCCAGATCCTGTTCAAACAGGCGGACCGCCTGGCTTAAGCTCGACTGCGCCATAAACAGTTTTTCAGCCGCGCGGGAGATGCTTCCCTCGTTGGCGACGGTTACGATATAGTCTAGTTCCTTTAAATCCATGAAAATCTCCCTTACGAGGTATCGAAATTTCCGATATCTGGTATAACAAATCTTGCCTTTCTCCTATAACAAAAATAGTATAAGATAAAAACAAGCAAAAATCAATGGCAGAGACTGAAGCAGCGGCTGGAAAATCGAATAGGAATCCGGCGAGGGAACGCAGCTTTGAAAAAGTCTCTGTGGACGATTATAAATAGGAGGAATAAGCAAGATGAAACAGGATTTAATGAAGGGTGTTATCGACATGCACGTTCACACGAATCCGGATCTGCGTCTGCGGGCGTATGATGATTTCGAACTGATGGAGGCGGCGATCCGGGTTGGGGCACGCGCTATCGTCATCAAGACGCATCAGGGAACCACGATGGATCGGGCGTATCTGTGCAACCGCCACAACGAAATTGTACACGGGGAAACGAACAATTTTACGATGTTTGGCAGTATTACCTTAAATAAGGTAGTCGGCGGCATCAATCCGAAGGCAGTCGATGTGGCGCTTCGTCTGGGTGCTAAGGTAGTATGGCTTCCGACCCAGTCGGCAAAAAACCATATGCAGAAGATGAATCAGGATCTGAGCCAGTGCGTGGAAGTGGTGAAAGATGGTAAAATTGTACCGGAGCTGCGTTCAGTGTTGGAGCTGATTCGTGACCACAACGCTGTACTGGGAACCGCACATATTGCACCGGAGGAGATTTTCACTGTTGTGGAAGCTGCCCGGGATATGGGAGTAAAAAACATCGTTGTAACCCATCCGGAATGGTGGATTGTAGGCATGAGCCATGAGGATCAGCTTCGTCTGGTAAAGGATTATGACGTTATCTTAGAGCGCTGCTATGCACAGAACATGGGTGGCGGAAAGTACAAGAGCAATCTGGCAGATAACCTGGAGCTTATCAAAGAGGTTGGCTATAAAAATGTCATGGTTGATACCGATGGCGGTCAGACAGAAAATCCGCATTGGGAGCTGGCACTGGCGGAATATATGCAGTATCTGGTAGATCATGGAATTCCGGAGGAGCAGGTGTACCATATGACACACACTATTCCGGCAAAACTGTTGGGCATCGAAGAATAGGGGGACGCATCACATGTTAAGTGCAGTTTTGGTGGCATCCATTGCGGTTGCCGTTATATTGGGATATAAAACGAAAATCAATACGGGATTTTTCTGTATTGCCTTTGCATATTTGATTGGTTGTTTTGGCATGGGATTAAAAACAAAACAACTGATTGGCTTCTGGCCGGTCAGCACCATGTTCGTCATCCTGTCAGTATCACTGTTTTACAACTTTGCAGCTGTGAATGGAACCCTTGAAAAAATGTCGGCCAGTCTTCTCTATATGTGCCGTAAATTTCCGGGTATGCTTCCCTTTGCATTATTTTTTGTAGCAGTTGTACTTTCTGTTATGGGTGCTGCATACTTTACCGTTCTGGCATTCCTGGCACCGATTACCATCCTTATCTGTGAGGAAGCAAAGATGGACAAGCTGACTGGTGCGGTGGCGATCAACTGCGGTGCACTGGCAGGCGGAAACTTCCCCACAGCTTCGCTGGGCGTCGTATTCCGCGGTCTGATTGATACTGCTTATGAAGCAGAACCGGCATTTGAAGCAACGAATTCCTTTGTAGATGAAATGAAAATTTTTGGTTTCGCGATTGTATTTTCCCTGATTCTGATTGCAATTTTCCGCTTCGGTTTCAAGAGCAACCGCGGTATCGGAAAAGGCGTAACGTTCAATCGCCCGGAGCCGTTTGACAAGAAGCAGAAAACAACCCTGCATTTAATGATTCTGATGATGGTAATTGTCCTGGTATTCCCGCTCTTAAAGATGGCAGTTCCTGGTAATGAACTGATTGGAAAAATTGCTGGAAAGGTTGATGTAGGACTGGTGGCATTCTGCTTTACCATCATTGCACTGCTCTTTGACCTGGCACCGCAGAAGGAAGTGATTGCACGTGTTCCGTGGAACACCATCCTCATGATTGCCGGAGCCGGTATGCTTATCGCCGTTGCAGTTCAGGCCGGTACCATTGATGCATTATCCGCATGGATTGGCTCTAACGTTCCGACAGCCCTGATTCCGCTGGCATTCAGCTTTGTAGGTGCATTTATGAGTTTCTTCAGCTCTACAACAGGTGTTGTAGCACCGGCCCTGTTCCCGCTGATTCCGGGACTTGCGGCAGCAACCGGATTAAATCCGGCAGCACTCTTTGCCTGCACGATTCTTGGTGCACAGAGCAGTGCGATCAGCCCGTTCTCATCCGGCGGCAGCCTGATTCTTGGTTCCTGCGGAAACGAGGAAGACCGAAATCACTTATTCAACCGTCTTCTCTTTGTAGCAGTACCTATCAGCGTTATCTGCTGTGCGGTATATAACCTGATTGTAGCAGTTGTTCTGTAAGGGAAATTTGATTAAGAAGTTGTTTGTTCGAAAAGCTGTCAGCCTGTTCTGGCAGCTTTCGATGAAATATGAAGATTGGAAGTAACTGTTCAGTAGGTCTGCGCATTTACTGTGCGTGACTGTGAAGGTACTGAACAGTTACGATTTGGAAAATCAAGAAGGAGGATAAAGAAATGAGTCATAAAATTACAGTATTTCGCGGCGATGGTATCGGACCGGAGCTGGTTGATAATGTATTAAAAATCTTAAAAGCGGCAGATGCTCAGCTGGAATATGAAATTTTCAATGTTGGTGAGGATGAGTGGAAACGCAATGGTGCCTTGATTCCGGAGGAAGCATATGCTTCCTTCGAGCGCACCAAAGTACTCTTAAAATCCCCGATTACGACTCCGGTTGGAAAGGGCTTCCGCTCTTTGAATGTAACACTCCGCGGACAGTATGACCTGTATGCCAATATCCGCCCGGTTAAGTCCAACGCAGCAGTGAAAACGCCATTTAAGAATGTGGATATCGTGATTTTCCGCGAGAATACAGAAGGACTTTATGTCGGTGTGGAGGAGCAGGTAAATCCGGATACGGTTCATGCAATTAAGATTGTCACAAGACAGGCCAGCGAGCGCATTATCCGCGATGCATTTGAGTATGCGAAAAAGAACGGACGGAAGAAAGTAACCTGTATTCATAAGGCAAATATCTTGAAAATGTCCGATGGCATGTTCCTTTCCATCTTTAAGGAGATCGCAAAGGAATATCCGGAGATTGAAGGCGATGATAAAATCATCGACAATACCTGCATGCAGCTTGTTATGAACCCGAACCAGTTTGATGTTATGGTAATGCAGAACCTGTACGGAGATATTCTTTCAGACCTGTGCAGCGGTCTGATCGGCGGGCTGGGTCTGGTTCCATCCAGCAACATCGGTTCTGACTATGCTATGTTTGAGGCCGTACACGGCAGCGCACCGGATATTGCCGGCAAGCACCTGGCAAATCCGACTGCATTCCTGTGGTCTGCCTGCATGATGTTAGAGTACTTAGGTGAAAATGAAACAGCCGGACGCATCCGCAAGGCTGTGGATGATGTGTTGGCAGAGGGCAAGCACCTGACAAGAGATCTGCACGGAACCGCAACGACAGAAGAATATGTAGAAGCAGTCATTTCAAGACTGTAAAACTTCATACATTCATAGCAAAAGCCCCGGAGTTTTGTAATTCCGGGGCTTTCTATGTTATGCTAAATACTAAGCTTCTGCAATCTCCTGAAGGATCGCAATGATCACTTCTTCCATCCGATAGAAGGATTCCACGTTTACCTCCTTTTGGCTATAAAATAGGGTGATCGACCAGCGTATTTGTAAATGCGACAGCCCCCCTATTTGTGTATAAAAACAGATGACAGCATTATTTACCTATCCCCTTTACCATACACCGTTTCTTGAAGAAAGAAATTCCATAACAGAAAATTTCATCATAATTTCCCTCAAATTCTTTTGCATACATGCGTTCATCGATCTGGCGCAGGGCATTGTCACAGTCATCGCTGAGTTTTTTCAATGTTTTCGAATATTTCGCCTCAAAAATCGCCATTCGTCCACCGTGCAGATCATATACAATCACATCGCTTCGTCCTTCACCGTGTTCACGGTTTGATTCTACGACATATCCGGCTCCGGCAAAAATTCCGGCTAAAAAGGCGTGATAAAAATCTTCTTTATAATCATGGTAGCTGATTGTCATACGCAGCAGGGCATTCATCTCCTGTGTGAGCAGGTCGGTGTTGCCGTGCCATACAGCACAAAATAATTGTTCCCGATTCCAGGTTTGGGCGCTGTCGTTAAACCATTTTAGAATGGTACTTTCGAAGATTTCCCGGATTTCGGCATTCGGAATCATCAGGGCAGTTAAACCATCAGGAAGATTATCGATGCGAGCCTGTGTCAGGTAGCCGGTGAGATACAGGATACTCCACAGATTATCTTCGGAGGAATGGAGGTAATCATATGTCAGATTTTCCTCCACATGCTGGAGAATATAACCGCCAGACAAAAGAGTCTCCAGTTTCATTGTGATATTGCTTCCGGCATAGTCGATGAAAGAACGGATGATTGCATTATCACTGGTATTCTTCCAGTAGCCGATGGGTTTAGCCTGTGGCTTTTTCTGGCAGTCGAGGAGGTAATTCATCACATCCCATGGACAATAGACATCCGAAGCACCGAAGTGATAACCGTCGTACCAGTCTTTGATTTGAGATGCTCGTTCAATCATGCCGGCATCTGAAAGAAGTTTCTTCATATCGACCTGGGTAAATCCAAAATATTCATCCAGTGACGAAGATGAGATTGTATCAGAAACAAAGTTGTTGGTTCCTGTAAAGATACTTTCCTTTGCGATTTTCAGACAGCCGGTAATGGTGGCAAAACGCAGGGTACTGTTATCTTTCAGTGCTGTACTCATGAGAGATTTCATCAGTTCCAGCATCTGGGGATAATAACCATTTGCGCTGGCTTTGGCAAGCGGTACATCATATTCATCCAGAAGCAGAATGACGGGCTTCTGGAAATGTGCCTGCATCATACGCATCAAGAGCAGAATGCTGGTTTTTAACATAGTATCCGTCGGTTTTCCATCGACAATATCGGCAAGCTGTATAAACTCTTTCCGATCATTTTCATTAACCGAAGGGCTGTCTGCCAGATAGCTGTGTTCATTGCAGAGACGGGCAATCTGGGAGCGGAGCATATCCCTGGCAGAAGCATAATCCAGTCCGTCTACATCCTTAAAGGTCAGAAAGAGCGTCGGAAATTGATTCATCCATGCCTGGCATAGATCTGGACGAGATTCGATTTGAAGTCCGGTAAAAAGATTCTGGCTTTTTTTTCGAATATCAAAAAAATTGGCAAGCATACTCATCGCCAGTGTTTTTCCAAAACGACGCGGGCGGGTAATCAGGGTGACTTCCGAGTTGTTCGTCAGAAGATCAGCGATCAGCCCGCTTTTATCAATATAATAATAGCCGTCTTCGCGCAGCTTTTTAAAATCAGAAATACCAACAGGGATTTTTAGGGGTGCCATCGATGATGCTCCTTTCTGAAGATACGGAATTGTTACGAATAACTTTATCATATCATGGGGGAAAGTGGTTGGCAAGATTTTAAAAGAAAGCGGGATGCGCCCATATCCGGAAGAGGTGTATGGGTTTGGAAAATAGCTACTGACCCATCTGCTTCTCCCGTTACTGTTCACACACGTGTGCCCAGCAACGGGATTTTGCCGATGCTACGCATTCCAAATCGGCAAAATCTGCTGTCGGAACTGTATCGTACGGAATTTTCAGTTCAGAAAATTCCTACCTGTGAACTGTTACCTTCTCCCCCAGCTCCTCCGGCAGTGCCTCAAAGAAAATATCCTTCCAGGCACGTTTCAGCTGTTTTTCATGAACCACATAGGGCTGCACGCCGATATATTTGGGGACGTTATTGCTGACAAGGGATTTGGCGACTGCAAGAGCGGCCGCTTTTCCCTGGTCATATGGTCTCTGGGTGCTGAGTCCTTTTACAAATCCTTGATTCATTTCTTCTGCAATCTCAAAATCCAGATCTGTGGTAAAGACAGCAATATCTGTCCGGTTCAAAGCTTTTAGGGCCTTGATGGCGAGCAGGGCGGGGCGGTCCCAGCTCACATAGAGCGCCTGGATATCCGGGTGCTCGTTTATCATCTCATAGCATACCTTGTAGGCATTTTCAATTTGAATAAATCCCTTTCTGGCAGTGATTTCAATGTCGGGATAGGATTCCCTTAATATTTTTTCGGCACAGTTATCACGCTCGGTAGTGCCGTAAAACATGGCGCCGTGGATGATGAAGCCGACTTTGGCGTGCGGTTTTTCTTTCAGGTATTCGCCGATCATGCGCCCTGTATTGGTGCCATTTTCCCGCTCATTGACGGAGATACAGGAGACGTAATTGTTCCGGCTGAAATTCTGCGGGACATTGCTTAAAAAGACCAGCCGCGTCATTTTGGACAATTCCTGAAATGCCGGACCCGTCTGGACATCGTCGGTGGGGATGGCGATGACGGCGTCCGGGTGTTGCATTTTGATGCTTTCGAGCTGCATATTCTGGAGGGCAGGATCAAAATGGGCGTCCATGGTGGAAATAATATCGATTCCGTACTGTTCCAGTTCATCCCGGATGCCTTTCTGATGCAGGGCAGCCCAGGCAGTTCCAGTGTAGTGGAAGGAGATGGCGACGCGGTAATTTCCAGTTCGCAAAAGCTGTTTTTCCTCCTTGGAGAGGCGAATGCTGTCCGGGGAGACGGCGTGTTCACCGAGCGGACCGTTGTCGATGATCCGGGTGGAATCACGCAAAATCAGCTCTACATCTGCATAGCGGGTCAAAGGCGCGCCGGAGAGGTGGTTGATCTCGTCAAAGAGTGCCTGCGAGGTGAGTTCTGCCATCTGGTCGATGTCCCGGTGGATGCAGGATAGCGGTGGGGCGGTCAGCTCGCACCAGAGCATATCGTCAAATCCGATGATGGAAATATCGCGCGGACAGTCTTTTCCCAGCTCCCGCAGCGCCTTGAGAAGAAACATAGTCAGCCGGTTTCCACCGGCGATGATAGCGGTGGGGAGATACCGGGTGATGCTTTTCTGAATATTCAGGCTGATGGTATCACTGGACTGATACAGATTGATCTCCGCGATGCAGGAACTGCTCAGGGTATGGTTGGCGGAGAGAAGCGCCCGCTCATATCCGGCAATCTTGTCCTGTTTGGCGAGGCTGTCTGTTTTTTCTACCAGAAACAGCACATTTTCGTGTCCGCTCTCAAAAAAATAGGAAGTAGCGGAGTGAAATGCTTTGGTGTAATCAAAAAGGATCCGTGGAGTGACATCGTCATCGATGAATCGTTCGACACAGACAAACGGGATACCGGATTCATAGAGAAATGAATAGGCAGCCGGATTGCTGCTTGCCGGGGAGAGAAAGATGCCGATGGTCTTGGCACTGGAGATTAAGTTTTGCAGGATGCTTTTCTCCTCTTCCAGGTTGTCGTTGGTGACGGCGGTGTAAAACTGATAGCCCTGGCTGGTCGCGTAGGACTGCAGCTGATTGCACAGATCGCAGTAGAGCGCGCTCTTGATATTTGGAAAGACAGCGACAATCTGTGAACTGCGTCCGCTGCGGATTTTACGCACCTTTTTTTTGATTTTTTCAGAATATCCACTTTCTTCAATAATAGCTTCGATTTTATCCACCAGTTCCGGGCTGACATAGCGCGTATGGTTGATAACATGGGAAACGGTGGCGATGGAGACGCCTGCCTTTGCGGCGATTTCTTTGATGGTCATAAAACTCCCCCTTGCTGGTACGGATTTAGTCCGGCGGTTCCTGCGCGGCTGGATTTGGATTTGCCGCAGTTTTATATTTCTGTTTTTGATTATAGCACAAAAATTGGGGTAAAACGATAAGATGAATGAAATTTACGTAAAAAATTAAAAGGAACGGTAGAAATGCATAAATATCAATAAAACAGGATGAATATATCGCTGAAATTAGTGCAATATGCCACAAGAGTATTGACGAAAGGGCATGGAATAGAGTAATATCTAGATATCAGACAGGGAGACTCCTTCCAGAGAGAAAATTTTTTACGTAAAAAAACTATAACAATCCGTTTGAAATGCACTAAACAGTGATGAAGTAAGAGGAGGATCAGATTTATGAAAAAAAGTCTTAGATTTACAGCAGCAGGTCTTTCAGTTTGCATGATGGCAGCAATGCTGGCAGGATGCGGCTCTTCCAGCAGTACCGATACAACAGCGGCAGCCGATGCTTCTGAGGCAGCGGCAGATACGCAGGGGGCTGAGGCAAAGACCAGCGATTTATCGTTTGCATTCTGTACGAATACTTTAAACAATACTTTCCAGAGTTCCATTGATGCAAAGCTCAGCGAGCTGTGCAAGGAAAACGGCATTTCCTATACCTGCCTGGATCCGGATTATGATTTAAACAAGCAGCTCAGCCAGTTATCTGACTGTGCAAACAGCGGTTACGATGCAGTATTTGTTATCCCGGTTGACTCCGCAGGTATTACCTCCGGACTGGCTGAGATTGCAGACGCAGGCATTCCGATTTTCAACGTAGATACCGCAGTCATCGATGATGATATCGAACAGTTCGTGACACAGTTCGTTGGAACCAACGCATACATGGCAGGTCAGTTAGTGGGCGAGCAGATGACGAAAGATTATCCGGATGGCGCAAAGATTGCAGTTCTGGATTTCCCGTCCAATGAAAGCTGCGTGGATCGTGTCAATGGTTTCCTTGAGGGTCTTGGCGATCAGAAGGATAAATTTGAGATTGTAGCACAGCAGGATGGCGGTGCAGCGCTCGATCAGTCGATGGGACTGGCTGAGGATATCATCACAGCAAACCCGGATCTGGAAGCATTCTTCTGTATCAATGACCCGTCTGCCCTGGGTGCGGCAGCAGCTATCAAGGCAGCAAACAAGACCGGCGAGATCGGTGTATATAGCATCGATGCATCCCCGGATGGAAAACAGGCACTCTTAGACGGTGAGTTCACCGCAGTTGCATGCCAGGTTCCGCTTCAGATTGCAGAATATGCATTTGACGCAGCTGAGAAATATGTAGGCGGCGATACCGCAATCGATGAGAAGAAAGTATATCTGGATTCCCATCTGGTAGAGAAAGAAGAGGCAGAGAAGACTCTGAACGACTGGCAGTAATGAACTGCGAGGAAGCTTAATAGTTACGTGAAATAAAATAAAACATGGAAAATGCGGCGATGGGGTTCATTGCCGCATTTCTAAAAAACGGAGGGTTCTATGGGAAAAACAATTCTGGAAATGATAGATATCAAGAAAAGTTTTTCCGGGATCTATGCATTGTCAGGGATCAATTTTTCCCTGGAAATGGGCGAGGTTCATGCGCTTCTGGGAGAAAATGGAGCGGGTAAATCAACGCTTATCAAGGTCCTTGGAGGAATTTATAAACCGGACAGCGGAACAATCAAGATTAATGGTCAGGAAGTTGAGATAAATGGTGTTTCGGACGCCCAGGAGAAAGGAATCGGAATCATACATCAGGAGATCGTCCTGGTTCCGTATCTGACGGTCGCGCAGAACCTGTTCCTGGGACGGGAAATCAAGACGAAATTCGGCACCGTGGATATGCGGGAGACGAACCGCCGGGCAGGCGAGATGCTGGCAAACCTCGGGGTCAATATCCACCCGGATACGCTGGTAGAATCTTTGACGATCGCCCAGCAGCAGATGGTTGAGATTGTAAAGGCGGTATCCTTCGACGGACGGATCATCGTCATGGACGAGCCGACGTCCTCCCTTTCCAATGACGAGGTAGAACAGTTATTTGGAATCATTGAGAGATTAAAAGCAAAACAGGTAAGCATTATATATATTTCCCACCGTATGGAAGAACTGTTCCGGATCTCGGATCGGGTTACCATCATCCGCGATGGCGCCTATGTGGGAACGAAAAAAACATCGGAGACGAATGCGAACGAGCTGGTAGCCATGATGGTAGGACGGGAGTTAGAGAGCTTCTATGCCAGAGATTACAACGATCTGGGACATGCAGAAACGGCGTTGGAAGTGAAGAATTTAACCTGTGAGGGTGTGTTCTCAGATATCAGCTTCCGGGTAAGAAAGGGAGAGATCCTGGGATTTGCGGGTCTGGTCGGAGCCGGACGAAGCGAGATCATGGAATGTATCTTTGGAGCCAGAAAATACCAGAGCGGAACCATTCTTTTAAATGGAAAGGAAGTCCGCTTCACGACACCGATCCAGGCAATCAAGGCGGGCATCGGACTGGTGCCGGAGGATCGGAAAAAACAGGGACTTGTCCTTGGCGATACGGTCGGTTTTAACCTCACGCTGGCATCGATTGACTCTTATATTAACGGAATTGCCATCAGCGACCGGAAATGTCAGGAAGTGATTGATTATTATAAAGAAAAGCTTCATATCAAAGCAGTGGCAGACCGGGTGGAACTGGTGGAAGCGGGAAGTCTTTCCGGCGGAAACCAGCAGAAGATTGTCCTTGGAAAATGGCTGGCAATCAAGCCGGATGTCCTGATTCTGGACGAGCCGACGAGAGGCGTCGATGTCAATGCGAAGTTTGAGATTTATTCCGTTATTAATGAGCTGGCGAAGGCGGGTATCGCCGTTATCATGGTATCCAGCGAGCTGCCGGAGATCATCAATATGTGCGATAACGTATGTGTCATCAAGGCGGGAAAAATGACGGGAATGCTCGGAAGAGAAGAACTGGATCAGGAGAGAATCATGCAGTATGCAGCAGGAGGCGAAGAGTGATGAACGGAAAGAAAAGTACAGCAGGCAATTCGGTACTCTCGGTATTTACCGGAAATACAGGAATTATTGGAGTGCTGGTTATCTTATGTGTGGTAGTCGCACTGGCAACCGATAAATTTTTGACACCGAGCAATATCATTTCAGTGCTCAGACAGATTTCCATTAATACATACATTGCACTGGGAATGACGTTGATTATTATTCTCGGACACATCGATCTGGCAGTTGGCGCGATCGTAGCGATGAGCGGAACTCTGACCGTAGGATTTGTAGTTAATCAGGGACTTCCGATTGGCGTGGCGATTGCGGCTGGCATCATCATCGGTGTTGTGGCTGGTCTGATTGATGGTATGGTTGTATCGAAATTCCGTGTTCCGGCATTTATCATTACGATGGCAATGATGAATGTCTGCAACGGTATCGCGTATGTATATTCGGGCGGACAGTCCACCCGTATTACGGATAAGTTTTTCATTGCAATCGGAACGGGTTATCTGTTTAACATTATTCCGCTGCCGGTTGTCTATATGGTTATTTTAATTATCGTATTTAGTTTTCTGCTTTCTAAAACAAAATTTGGTACCTATGTGTATGCAATCGGCGGAAACCGTGAGGCGGCGCGTCTCTCTGGTGTTCCGATCAAGAAAGTCGAGATCATCGTGTTTACATTGTCGGGCGCCCTGGCGGCGTTTGCAGGTCTGGTTCTGGCATCGAGAATGTATTCCGGACAGCCGTCCGTCGGAAGTGGCTATGAGATGGATGCGATCGCAGCCTGTGTCCTCGGCGGAACCTCGATGGCAGGCGGACGCGGACGTATCAGCGGCACAGTATTTGGTGCGATGGTAATCGGTATTATTTCCAATGGTCTGAATCTGATCGGTGTCAGCTCCTACTGGCAGCTGATTGTAAAGGGTCTGATCATTGCCTGCGCGGTTGTACTGGATTCCCAGAAGGGCAATCTGGCACTCCTCAGAAAAAAGAAATGATTCCAAGAGCACATTTAGAAAGGCAAGGAGAGAAGAATGGACTTTTTCAGAAAAATGTCATTTGCGGATTCGACCGGTGACGCGATTCCGTTTTATCATGAAGGTAAATATCATATTTTTTCACTGACATCCCCGCCAGGAACCACGGTATATCCGGCGAGACTGCGTACTACATGGAGCCACTCTGTTTCGGAGGATCTGGTGCACTGGGAGGAGCTGCCGACAGCACTGTATCCGGGCGAGGGCGATGAGCCGGATGCGTCCGGCGTGTGGACGGGATCGGTTATCTACGGCGAAGGAAAATATCACGCATTCTATACGGGTTACTGCCTGACGGCAGAATATCAGCAGACGATCTGCCATGCGACGAGCGAGGATGGTATCACCTGGACGAAGGACGCGGCAAACCCGGTTATCACGCCGATGATAGAGTTATATGAAAAGCTGGACTGGCGTGATCCGTATGTATTTTATAATGAGGAAGATAAATGCTACTGGATTCTGATCTCGGCGAGACGGCTGGATATGCCGGTGACAAGACGCGGCTGTATCGTCCTGTACCGCTCGAAAGATCTGGTAAACTGGGAGTATTATGGTCCGTTGTATTCGGCAGGCAATACGAATTGTCCGGAATGCAGCGAGATGTACAAGATAGGCGATACCTGGTATCTTTCCTATTCCCGCTTTTCCGAGTTTGTCAACACGATTTACCGCACTTCCAAATCTCCGTTTGGACCGTGGAAAAAGCCGAAGAAAGACGGCATCGGCGGACGCCGCTTCTATGCAGCTAAATCCATGCAGGATGACAACGGGCGCCGTTTCTATTTTGCCTGGGCGCATGACCGTGCAGAAAACAGCGACCGCGGCGAGTGGTACTGGGGCGGCACGTTCTGTATTCCGCATGAGGTCGTTGCAACGGCAGACGGACAGCTGGACGTGAAGCTTCCGGAAGAATATGTAAACTGCTTTAAAGAGAAAGTTGACTGGAAATACCTTCCGGTCATGGGAGAATACAAGCTGTATGGAGATACAACGGTTGAGCTGGATGGATGCGGGACAACCTCGTATGGTTTCCTGGAGCAGCCGGAAGAAAAGTTCCTGTTTACCGGCACGGTGATCCCGAAAGAAGCGAATGATTCCTTCGGAATCCTGTTGAAATCCGACTGGGAGGCAAGCGGCTGCCTGTTCTTAGAGTTTGATGTGGCGATGCAGCGAGTGTCCCTTCTGTCCCTGCCGATGGGAGTTGACCCGTTCTGGGAGCAGTCCTGCCAGGCGGTTCCGAAAGCAACGGAACCGGGACCGGATGGCGTGCGCGTGGCAGAGAAAACCTTCGCGATTGAAAATGGCGCGGCAATCGACGTCAAGATTTCGGTGGATCATGACATGGTAGAGGTATTTGTGGGCGAGCAGGTGGCGTTTACCTATCGTATTTTCCGGAAACCGGAGTACGAGCTCGGTCTGCTGGCGCAGGACGCGAAAGTAGAATTTGCAAATATGGCGATTCGGAAGTAAAATTCCTTGTGAGAGACGAACGGATGTGGCTGTCCGCCTGTGAGAGGGCTGGATGGCGGCACCATTGATATAACTTGTAATACGGAGGATGATTCGTATGAGAATAAAAACAGACATCACAGCGCTGGGAGAGCTTCTGATTGATTTTACTCCAGCAGGCGTTTCACAGCAGGGAATGCGTCTGTTTGAGCAGAATCCGGGAGGTGCGCCGGCCAATCTGCTGGCGGCGGCTGCGAAATTTGGAAGGAAGACAGCATTTATTGGCAAGGTGGGTAAGGATATGCACGGTGATTTCCTGAAGGAAACCCTGATCCGGGCAGGTATCAATACGGACAACCTGATTCAGGATGAGAAGTATTTTACCACGCTTGCATTTGTAAGCCTGAAAGAAAACGGGGAGCGCGAATTTGCCTTTGCGAGAAAGCCGGGGGCAGATACGAATCTGTGCATGAAAGAGATCGATCCGGAGCTCCTGGAAAATACGAGAGTATTTCATGTCGGTTCCCTGTCGCTGACCGATGATCCATCCCGGACGGCAACCTATGAGGCGATCAATATTGCTAGAAACAGCGGTGCGGTGATTTCCTACGATCCGAACTACCGGGCGGCGCTCTGGAGTGATCCGGAGACCGCACAGCTTCGGATGCAGTCGCTGATTCCCTATGTAGATATGATGAAGATTTCGGATGAAGAATCCTCGCTTCTGACCCCGTATCAGGACCCGGAGGAAGCGATTCAGTATCTGCTCCGTCAGGGCGTGCACCTGGTGGCAGTGACGCTCGGAAGAGATGGCGCACTGATCGGCAATGAAAATGGAATCGTAAAAGCGGAGGGCTTTTCCTCCCATGCGGTCGATACAACCGGCGCTGGTGATTCCTTCTGGGGCGGTTTTCTCGCCTCCTATCTGCAGGAAGAAACCTCGCCGGAACACCTGACCCGGGCGCAGATGATTCAGTTTGGCAGGGTCGGCAACGCAGTGGCAAGCCTGTGCGTCGAACGCCGCGGCGGAATCTCGGCAATTCCGGAGATGGAGGAGATTGAAGAGAGGCTGAGAGGTTAGAAGAGAAGATAGAGTAAGTAGTTGGTAACTAGCCTCAGATTGGTCATCTGTGAATGACACAAAACCCCAGAGAGCGGCAACTCTCTGGGGTTTTGTTGTGTGACCGTTTGGATATATTAATATTCCTCCACATGCAGCAGATGATGTGCACGATCGGATAGAGGAGCTTCAAGATACTCGTCATACAGTGTCTGAACGGCCTTGTTTTCATGGCTGAAGCGGATTGCGCTGTTTACATCATAAGCACGCAGGCACTGGTCGCGGTCTGCGCAGTCCTTCGGCTTATTCTGGAAGGATGGGCGGATCGGCTGACCGCCGCCGTTGATACAGCCGCCCGGACATGCCATGACTTCAACGAAATCATAGTGGCATTCGCCGCGTTTCATCGCCTGAATGAGGCGTCTGGCCTCTCCTAGGCTGCTGAGTGCTGCACAGTGCAGTTTCACACCCTTGATATCGATTTCCAGTTCCTTAAAGGAACCGATCTGGCGCAGAACCTTCAGCGGACTCTGCTCGTCGATCTCCGGATTTTCACCGGTTACGGTGTGGTAAGCGGTACGAAGCGCTGCTTCCAGTACGCCGCCGCTGGCACCGAAGATCACACCGGCTCCGGTTGCTTCACCGAGAGGATCGTCAAAATCGCACTCCGGAAGTCTGGATACATCGATATGATCGGCCTTGATGAGACGGCATATCTCACGGGTGGTCAGAACATAATCAATATCTTGTCCGGTTCCGGCGCTGTCCATGCCCGGAAGAGTCAGTTCGCGCTTCTTGGACATACACGGCATGATGGAAACACAGGTGATATTTTCCGGTGCAATGCCTTTTTTCTGTGCAAAATAAGTTTTGATGACAGCACCGAACATCTGCTGCGGGGACTTGGCAGTGGAAAGCTGCGGCAGAAGCTCCGGATACTGGCTCTTTGCAAAGCTGACCCAGCCAGGGCAGCAGGAGGTGAACATAGGCCAGCTGTATTTATCCGGCTGCTGTAAGCGGGCTAAAAGCTCGTTGCTTTCCTCCATAATGGTCAGGTCGGCTGCAAAGTCAACATCGAATACATAGTCAAATCCAACGGATTTTAAGGTGGATACGAAACGTCTGTCAGTAGCAAATTCCGGCGAAAGACCAAATTCTTCACCCCATGCGGCCCGGACGGCCGGAGCTACCACTGCAACGGTTACCTTCTCCTCGTTTGCCAGTTCGCCGTGAATACCGTTGATGGATTCCACATCATCTCTCTCCTGCAGAGCGGCAGTGGGGCAGTGGGTTACACACTGTCCGCAGAGAGAACAGTCGGATTCTTTGATTTCCAGATTGTGGGAAACATCGACCGTGGTATGGGAACCGGTTCCGGATACATCCCATATATTTAAGGTCTGGATCTTATCACAGATCTGGACGCAGCGCATACATTTGATGCATTTTCCAGCATCGCGAATCAGTGGGAAAGTAGAAGTCCAGATCATTTCCGGATATTCGTTTTTATAACGGTCAACGGTCAGGTTCAGATCACTTGCCACCTGTTTTAATTCACAGTTGGAACTGCGCACACAGGTGGGACAGTTGGTGTGATGCTGGGAAAGAAGCAGTTCCACGTTGATTTTGCGGGCTTCGCGGACCCGCGGGGAGTTTGTGAGAATCTCCATGCCTTCCTGCACCTGGTTGTTGCAGGAGGTAACGAGATGGTGGATTCCCTTCACTTCTACAACGCAGACACGGCAGGCACCGATCTCATTGATATCTTTCAGATAGCAAAGATAAGGAACGTGAAAACCGTTGTCGCGGCAGGCGTCCAGAATCCGGGTTCCGGCAGGAACCTGCAGTGGTATATTATTAATTTTGATGGATACAAGATTCGTATTTACCATGATGTGGTCCGCCCTCCTTTGAAGTTTCCATAACCGAAGTGATCACAGCGCAGGCAGCGTCTGGCTTCCTGGCCAGCCTCCTTGAGGCTCATGCCGCATTCGGTAAGTGTAAAGTCACATTTGCGTTCTCCGGCAGGTCGCTCTGTCAGGTTGACACGCCCGCAAGGAGTACGGTCGGAGAGATCCGGTTCCGGAATCTTCACATCGCAGGTAATCTCGTGGTTGTAGCCGAGATACTGGTCGATGTTGGCTGCGGCTACCTTGCCGGCAGCGATTGCACGGATCACGGTTGCCGGTCCGGTTGCACAGTCGCCTCCGGCGAAAATACCCGGCATATTCTGAATGGAGGTCCATCCGGTTGCCTGGATGATGCCCCATTTTGCGTCGATACCCTGTTCTACGAAGTAACGGCTTTCGATGCCCTGCCCCACAGCTGCGATGACGATATCACATTCAACCGGGATAGAGTCGGTGCCGATAGCCTTCGGTGAAGGACGTCCGCCGCGGATTTCTCCCGGCATCTGCTGGCTTACCCAGAGAGCTTTTACCTGGCCGTCCTCGTCTGCTTCAATCCGCTCCGGTGCGTAAAGTTCCATGATCTCTACGCCTTCAGCCATGGCACTTTCAACCTCTTCCGGAAGAGCTGTCATATCAGCTTTGCGGCGTCTGTAGGCAACTGCCACCTTGTCTGCACCCAGGCGGACAGAAGAACGGGCTACGTCCATGGCTACGTTGCCGCCGCCGATGACACAGACCTTCTTGCCGGTAAGATCCGGATATTTGCCGTCACCGATGGCACGTAAGAATTCAACGGCTGAGATAACACCGTCGGCATCTTCTCCTTCGATACCAATCTTTTTATCACTATGAGCACCGATGGCGATGTAGATAGCATCATATTCTTTGCGGAGTTCATCCAGAGACAGCTGTCCTGGATCGTTTCCGACCGAAGTTTCAAGACGGACTTCCACACCGGTTTCCAGAATGACATTGATATCATCCTGCAGGCGCTCTCGTGGCAGGCGGTAGCTTGGAATTCCGTACAGCAGCATGCCGCCGAGTTTCTTGCGTTTTTCAAATACAGTGGTCTGATGTCCCATCAGCTGCAGATAATAAGCAGCGCTCAGGCCGCTGGGGCCGCCGCCGATGATCGCGATGCGCTTACCGGTGGAGGTTGGACAGACCGGTGCCGGTACATATCCTGCCATATCCACAGCTACACGTTTGATACCGCGGATATTGATAGAATTATCCAGCATGTTGCGGCGGCAGCGGGACTCGCATGGGTGCTCGCATACCAGCGCACAGGCGGTTGGGAATGGGTTGTCCTTGCGGATCAGGCGGACTGCATCGGCATAGCGTCCTTCGCCGGTCAGGGCGATGTAACCCGGAATATCAACTCCGGCCGGGCACAGAGCTACGCAGGGAACCGGCTGATCAAGATTACTGCGGCAGCGGTTGTGTAAGATATGTTCCATAAAATCCTCTTTGAAGCCGTCCAGTCCTTTTAAAACCATCTGGGCAGCGGTATAGCCGATGGCACAGTCAGCCGTGCTTTCGATGACACGGGCTGTTTCCTCCAGCATGGTTAAATGCTTCATGGTTCCTTTTCCGTTCAGGATGTCTTCCAGAAGATTGGAGAGCTGCGCGAGACCGATTCGGCAGGGAACGCATTTGCCGCAGGTCTGTGCATGGCACATTTTTAAAAATGCAGCGGTCAGGTCGACAGGACAAAGACCTGGCGGGCTGGCGATGATGCGCCGCTCCAGATCCTTATAAAGTCCCTCTACGACATTCTGAGCCTCGCTGTTGGTTGGAATGACGAGTCTGCTCATAGGGTGTGTAACTCCTTTCATAAGTGTGAAAAAATAAACGATATATTTTCGATAAAATATTGGTTTTAGTATAACATAAATAAGAGATTAGATACAAGGGTTATGATAAATTATCTAAAAAGATACAATTCATAGTGAGAAAAACAGAAAAAATAGACAAGAAAACAGAGGCAGGGAGGGAGAAAAAGAAGAAAAAACGGAAAAGTAGAAAAATGAAATGATTTCATAATAGAAAAATAGAAGTTCATTTGCATATAAAAAATTAAATTAAAAATCATAAAAGTGAAAATGTTTTTTGACTGATGAAATGTCCAGGCGGGAAACGCGGGTGCAGCTTGGAATAGGTGTGCCTGCAAATTGAGAAAATAAAAAAGGCAGGAGCCATCAAGCTGCGCTCCTGCCGTTATGTCCGCCGTGACCATTTTTATCCAGTCCACAGGCGTGTTCAAATTCGCGAAGTTTCTGTTCTGCCTCAGGGGTCAGATGGTTCGGAACATCGATCTGAACTGTCACGTACTGATCACCATGGATGGACGGATTCTTCATGGAAACAACGCCTTTTCCCTTTAATTTAATCTTGGTTCCCGACTGCGTCCCGGCTGCGATCTTGCACAGGACATTGCCGTACAGGGTGGAAACCAGCGCCTCACCGCCGAAGACTGCGGTGGTAAACGGAATGCGGACGGTCGAGTAAACGTCCATCTCCTTGCGCTCCCATCCCGGTTTTGCGGTGACGGTAATATTTAAAAGAAGATCGCCCGCCTCGCCGCCGCCCGTTCCCGGCATGCCTTTTCCTTTCAGACGGATAGATTTACCGGTATCGATGCCCGCTGGGATGTGAACCTGTAAAGACTGGCGCTTGCCGGTCTGTGGGTTCTGCAGAGTGATGAGCTTCTCGCAGCCGGATACGGCTTCATCAAAGCTTATGGTTACATCGGACGTGAGGTCAGAACCTTTCTCACGGAAATCGGCGCTGTGAAAGCCCTGACTGCCGCCGAAGCCGCCAAAGCCAGACCCGCCGCCAAAATGAGCGCTAGAACCGCCAAAACTGGAGCCACCGGTAAAATGAGTCCCAGAGCTGCCAAACCCGGAACCGCCCGTGAAATGTCGGCTGCGGGAACTGCCGCCCGAACTCTTGCCGTGGAACATGCCGCCAAACATATCTCCAAAAATGTCACCCATATCGTCCATGTCATCCCCGGTAAAATGGTATTCTGCATAACCGCCCGGACCGCTCTGATAGTGCCAGGAACCGCCCTGATCGGTACCGCCAAAGCCGGAGCCAAATGGACCATTTCCAGAAGCGCCGGCACCGCCAGCTCCGCCGTATGCGGCGCTGTTCGGGTCAAATGCGGCGTGACCGAAGCGATCGTAGAGTTTCTTTTTTTCTGGATCACTTAAGATCGAATAGGCTTCGTTGACATCCTTAAACATCTGCTCTGCCTGGGGATTACCGGCATTGGAATCCGGGTGATACTTTTTGGCAAGTTTCCGGAATGCCTTTTTGATCGTCTCCGCACTGGCGTCCCGCTTTATCCCCAGTATGTCATAATAGTCTCTTTTCTCTGCCATTGATTATCACCTCCGTAGATGCAGTGATTTAAGTTTCAATTATTTAGGTTATGATAAAAGATTGGGTATGATAGAAGCTGCCGCATTCCTGCGACAGCTCCTGAAGCTATCTGGCTGCTGGCAACACAATGTGTGAGCCGCAGCTGCCTATCTGATTATTAACCTTCGATGGAAACGAAATGCTTCTCTTCAACCGCTTTCTTTTCCAGCTCTTTCGGGAAGGTCAGGGTCAGAGTGCCATTTTCAAATTTGGCATGGATATCCTTTTCCTCTAGGTTCTCGCCGACGTAGAAGCTTCTGCTTACGTTTCCGCTGTAACGTTCCTGACGGATGTATTTAACCGGCTTCTGCTCGGCTTTATCATCTTTCTTGGAAGCATCCGACTCTGTGGTTTTGGCATCCTTCTGATTTTCCTTCGGCTCTTCCATGGAAGAAACTTCCTTCGAACCGCTGACGGTCAGATAACCATCTTTTAGTTCAATCTGGAGCTCTTCTTTCTTAAAGCCCGGCAGGTCGATGGAAACTTCATAATCCTTATCGGTTTCCTTGACATCCGTCTTCATCAGCTGGGAAGAGGAAGCAC
Source organism: Clostridium sp. AM27-28 (assembly GCF_003480955.1). Lineage (NCBI taxonomy): Bacteria > Bacillati > Bacillota > Clostridia > Eubacteriales > Clostridiaceae > Clostridium > Clostridium sp. AM27-28. Next base: position 19,389 of record NZ_QUJT01000012.1, on the reverse strand, counting down.
CATACAGTCTCTGGTTAAAGCTTGGGAAGGAAAAATCCATCCAGTTATCAAAGTTATCAAATACACTATTATTAAAAATACTCGGCATATACATAAGTCATCTCTCCTTTTCGTATTATCTTAACGTTACTGTTCACGCATACATGCCCAGTAACATCTTAACATCTATGTGAAAACATCGGCGGCAACAAGCTTGTTCTCATTTCCTTGTTCCTCTCCTTTGTTCTAGCTGTAATATAACACACATAATTAGCACTGTCAAGAGGTGAGTGCTAATTTTTTTGTGAAGAATTTGTGAACAGCGCAATTATTCAAGGATAGGCACTTTTGAAACCGAAAGTGCCGTGACGATAACAGGCAGACACCTTCGCTCTGAAAGTGCCTGCCTGTTACGGAGCAGTTCCTGTGTTTTTATATGATTTCTTCCACTGGCGGGTGCTGCTGTTTCCGGGTCCAGTAGATATAATATCCGATATTTAGTACAATGCCGACGATCGTAGAAACGGGGGCTGCGAGACCGATCTTGGTCAGGCTGGCATCCGGCTGGATACTCATGAAATACGCTAGCGGGAGACGCACCAGAAGTGTCTGGATGAGTCCCTGTGTCATAACCCAAAGTGTCTGGTTATTTCCGTTGAAATATCCGATCATGCTGAACAGAACCGCGGTCACGATGGACTCGAGTGCGAATCCTTTCAGGTAATCATAGCTGTTCTGGATGACCGCCGCATCCGTCGAGAAGAAGCCGGACAGGACATCGCCTTTTAGGAGAACCAGGGTAAAGACGATACAGCCGACGCACAGACCGACGCCGATTCCCGTAAAAAGGGTGTGCCTGGCACGTTTGACTTTCCCTGCCCCCACGTTTTGGGAGACGAAGGAAGCCATCGACTGCATCAGGGCGCTCGGGACAAGCATGGCGAAATTGACGATTTTGCATGCTACACCGTAACCGGAGGACGCTTCCAGTCCCAGTCGATTGACAAAGGCGCACAGGGCTAAGAAGGAAAGCTGGGTTAAAAATTCCTGAAGCGCCAGCGGCAGTCCGATGGAAAGAAATTTCGGACACTGGGTGTTGAAGCGGAAATCGTGCCGGGTGATCGTAAATGGCAGAGTTTTCTTAATTAAAAGAATAATCGCGAAAATAACGCTGAGCGCCTGCGCGGAGACGGTCGCGATGGCGGCACCGGCGGCGTCCATATGAAGACCAGCTACCAGTGCGAGGTCGCCGATCACATTGACGATGCAGGCAACCAGGACAAAGAGAAGCGGTGACTGGCTGTCACCGAGCCCGCGGAAGATGGAGGACAGCAGGTTGTAGGCGACGATGAAGAAAATGCCGCCTCCGCAGATGCGGATGTAGCTGGCGGTCTGATCCACCGCCGCCTCGGGTGCCTGCATGAGAATGGCGATCGGGCGGGCAAAAAAGACCATGACGACGAATAAAACGGCGGAAATGATCGTAAATACAATCGAAGCTCCGCCGACAACTGCGCCGATCTGCTGCGGTTTCTTTTCACCGAGATAGCGGGCGATCAAAACGGTGATACCCATAGCGAACTGAATTACGACGAAGGTGACGAGGTTTAAGACCTGGCTGCCCGTCGAAACGGCGGAAAGACCGGAGGTCGAACCGAACCGTCCAACCACCAGCAGATCGACCGCGCCGTATGCCGCCTGCAGAATCAGTGCACCGAGCACCGGAATCATGAAAGCGATCAGTTTTTTCAGGATACTGCCCTGTGTAAAATCAGCTTTATCATTATTCATGGGAATCCCTCCGTTTGCACATAATCTGATAAAATGTCTCCATCGTCTGAATCATCTGGCGGGCGTCCTCCTCAGTAATGGTGTCTAAAGACGGGGCGAGCGCGCTGAAGTATTCGGTGTCGTACGTCTGTGAGAGCGTCCTGCCCGCTTCGGTGATGGAAATGTAGGTAACACGCCCGTCGTTCTGCGAGGTTTTCTTTTGGAGATAACCGCCCGCTTCCATCTCCTTGACAGTCCGGGTCACGCCTGGGCGAGGCAGGTTCAGCGCATCGCTGATGTCCGATATTTTTACATGGATGCCGTTTCGCTCCAGCGACTGGATGACATCCAGATATTGAATATAGGAGGAAGTGACTCCCTTCGGCAGCGGCGGAAGCATATCCCGGATTCGTTTGCCCTGATAACAGGCGTCCAACATCCGCTTGATTGTTTCGATGGTCATATGGAAAGTCTCCTTATCAAATAGTTACTTGTGATAATTACCGTGGGTAATTATAGTGGAGGAGTGAGAATTTGTCAAGAAAAAATACCGCCAGCTCCCGGGATGGGCGCTGACGGCGCGTGTTGTTATAATGTAAGGGCAGTTGTGTTACGGTTATTTTACTTCAACCAGCTCAATCTTAAAGTTAAGCTCCTTACCAGCCATCTCATGATTGGCATCAAACGTGATATTTACCTCATTCTTTGCGATAACCTTGACCGGGAACGGCTGTCCCATCTGGTTGGTTAAGTATACCTGCTGTCCAACTTCCAGTTCCTCGGAACCTGGCAGTTTAGCGATCTCCAGTTCCAGAATGGCGTTCGGATCCGGCATGCCGTAAGCTTCCTCCGGCATCAGGTGAATCTCTTTCATCTCGCCTACTTCCATATCAGCGACAGCGGCATCGAAGCCTTTGATCATCTGACCGGCACCGCAGACAAACTCAAGGGGTTCGCCACGATCGTAGGAAGAATCAAACTGTGTTCCGTCATTAAAGGTTCCTTTGTAATGAGTGCGGCAGGTTTTGCCGACATTGCGTCCTGTGATTTCAGACATGATAAAATCCTCCAAAAGATATTGATATGCGGTAATGGGAAAATCCGCCTCAAACGGCCGTTTTCCGGTAAATTCGTGTGCATATGCTACCAGTATACTAAAAAATGCAGGAACATTAAAGCTCTTTTTCAGAACCTTCTTTGGCGGCGCATTCCTGGCAGAGGCCATGCAGCAGATCACCGCTGCATTGGAGCAGAAAGCCATGCTCTTCTAGGAGATGCTGACGGAGTTCATCCATGAAATCGCAGTCAAGGTGAAACAGGCGTCCGCAGCGGGTACATTTAAGATGAAGATGCTCCATACAGTGGGCACCTTCTCCGGCATATTGGTAAACGGCTTTGTCATTTTCAGCATCTGGATATTTGATAACGATGTGCTCTCGGCACAGTTTGTCTAAAAATCGGTAAATGGTGGTAGTATTGGTTTCTGCCCGTTTTTCTTTCAGATAATTTTGTATATCGGCAACGCTTACCGTGCTGGAAGCGTGCTCTTTCAGGTATTCGAGAATCTCAGTCCTTGTTTTGGTTGTATATGGTTTTCGGATCGAAGTCATACGGCAATATCTCCTTTGTCTGTTAGCTCCTATTTTAGCGGTGAAGGGAGGAAGCGTCAAGCCGCATAAGAATAAAATGCAACTCATTTGCAAATTAATCTTGACGATGTAAAAAAAGGGTGCTATATTAATAAACGCAAATTACTTGCATTTATTAATGTGTAGAGCAGAAGACACAAAGCCTGCTGTTGACAGGCAGGTGCTTCTGCAAATACTATGCGATAACCTACAGCTGAAAGGAGCAGACAGAATGAAAAAGAAAAGTGTGTTTATGGGAATGATAGCAATCTCTGCACTCGTGTGGATGACGGGCTGTGCCGGAAGGGCGGTGGAATCGTCCGATATAGAGACCGAACAGGAGGAGAAAGACGGAAGCGGGGAAACAGAGACGGATGTAATAAGCATCGATGGAGACAAGTTAAAGGTCATGGCGAGCTTTTATCCGATGTATGATTTTGCCCAAAAGATAGGCGGCGATCGGGTGGAGGTGACGAATATGGTGCCGGCGGGAACGGAACCTCATGACTGGGAACCGGCAGCTTCTGACATCAAGAAGTTGGAAGAGGCAGATATTTTTATATACAACGGAGCCGGAATGGAGCACTGGGCTGCCGATGTGCTTACGTCGCTGGACAATAAAAACCTGATTGCGGTGGAAGCATCTACGGGAATTGATCTGCTGGAAGGCTCAGAGCATGAGGAGGAAGAAAACGGAGAGAAGGATGAGCATGCAGAAGAGATTACCTATGACCCCCATGTGTGGTTAGCGCCGGAAAATGCGAAGAAGGAAATGGAAAATATAAAAGATGCACTTGTATCAGCGGATCCAGATCATCAGGAGTATTATGAGAAAAACTACCAGACCTATGCGAAGAAGCTGGATGATCTGGATGCAGAGTATCAGGAAAAATTATCGGATGTGAAAACACGGGATGTGATAGCTGCACATCAGGCATTTGGGTATCTGTGCCAGGCATACGGTTTAAACCAGAGCGGAATCGAAGGATTATCCGCAGATTCAGAACCGGATGCAGCCCGGATGAAGGAGATTGTGGATTTTGCAAAAAAACATCAGGTTAAGACCATCTTCTTTGAGGAGCTGGTAAGTCCGAAGATATCGGAAACGATTGCAAAAGAAATCGGAGCGCAGACAAAGATGTTAAATCCATTAGAAGGGCTTAGTGATGAGGAATTAAAAGCAGGGGCGGATTATTTTTCTGTAATGGAATCAAATCTTGAGACATTGGTGGAAGCACTGAATCAGTAAAGAAAAGGGAGCGGGCATGAAGATAGTGGATGTAGATCATCTTTCATTTGAATATGGGAACCGCAGAGTGTTACATAATTTAAATTTTTCAATCCGGCAGGGCGATTATGCAGTGCTGACAGGGGAAAATGGAAGCGGTAAAAGCACATTGATGAAAGTATTGTCGGGAGAGTTGGAGTCGGCAAAAGGAAGGGTTGTGATAGCAGGAAGTGATTCTTTGACAGCAGCGCTTCATCGAATCCGCATCGGCTATATGCCGCAAAATGGAACCAGCCGCAACGCATTTTTCCCGGCAACGGTGGAGGAAATCATGGAAACCGGAATGTATCATCCATTCTGGAAAAAGTGGGCTGTTAAAGATAAAAAGGAAAGAATATGCCGGACATTGGAAGAAATGGGAATGAAAGATGCGTTAAACCGGCGGATAGGGGAACTTTCCGGTGGCCAGCAGCAACGGGTTATGTTAGCACGTGTGTTGATTTCCAAACCTCAGCTTCTCCTTCTGGACGAACCGGCTGTCGGAGTGGATCAGGAGTCCCTTCGGCAGTTGGCAGCGGTATTAAAACGCAGAAATCAAGAAGAGGCGATGACAATTTTTTTGATTACCCACGGAAATCAAGCTGTATTTTCCGGAGCAAATCGCTTTTTTAAGATGGAAGAAGGAGGGGTAGAGGAAAAATGAGTATTTTCGAGTATGGATTTATGCAGAGGGCATTTTTAGTAGGAATTTTGCTGGCTGTTATTACGCCGCTGATTGGCATGACGGTAGTACTTAAACGGATGTCGATGGTGGGAGATGCACTGGCCCATGCTTCTTTAGCAGGGGTAGCGATCGGAATGCTGTTTGGAATCAACCCGGTAGCCGGAGCAGGCGGTATCTGTGTGGTGGCAGCGCTGGCAATTGAGGCGATTCGGCGTCGTCTTCCCCGGTATTCAGAAAATGCGATTGCGATCGTTATGTCTGCTGGAATAGGTCTTGCCGGAGTATTGTCCGGATTTGTTAAAAACAGTGCTAACTTTAACAGCTTTTTGTTTGGAAGTATCGTGTCAATCAGCACAGCGGAACTTTTGGGGGTATGTGCTGTCAGCGCAGCGGTACTGCTGCTTCTTATTTTATTTCGGAAGGAACTTTTTTATATAGGATTTGATGAAAATGCAGCCAGAATCTCGGGAGTTCCGGTGCGTAAGGTGAATTTTCTATTTACTGTTTTAACAGCATGTACCGTATCGATCGCATCAAGAACCGTGGGAACCTTAATTATTTCTTCGATGCTGGTGGTTCCGGTAGCGTTTGGAATGCAGATGGGAAACAGTTATCGGATGACGGTTCTGTGGTCTGTTTTGGCAGCGGTCGGGACAACGATTCTTGGATTGTTTATCTCGTACTATTGGGGAACAAAACCGGGTGGTACAATTGTACTTCTGGAAGTCGCGTGCTTTGTGGCAGCTCTTGGAATCAAAGGAAAGGAGATGGGACGATGACAACACCGGTTTATATCGTAGAAGGGTTTCTGGGCAGCGGAAAGACGAAACTGATAGAAAATAGTCTTCGTCTCAGACATTGCCGGAATGTACTGATTTTTCAGTTTGAAGAAGGAGAAGAGGTACTGGATACAAAGGAGGCAGAGAGGTGCAGTTGGAAAATCCGGAGCTGGGATCGGGATGAGCTGGAGACACATCTGGAAGAGGTAGCAGACAGAGTGGAGGTGGAGCTTGAAATCCACCGCTATGAAGAGATCTGGGTGGAGTGGAACGGAATGGAACGTTTTGGAACACTGGAGAAGCTTCTCCTGTCCAATGCGCTCCGACGAAGGATTCATATCGAAAGGGTAATGTATCTGGCAGATGTGGAAATGGCGGGAATGATGCTTGGACAGACCGGGGAAGGTCCGATTTCACAGGTAGCTTCTAGTGATGTGATTTACTTGAGAAATACGGAAGATGAAAACGCGGTAAAGCAGTTGGAGCATATGTGCAAAGCACTGGCGCCATCGACAGAAGTCTGGGAATATTCAAAAGAAGCCCTGTTGGATGAATTGGGAAAACAGAAGGGAAGCCCGCTGTTAGAATGGCTCGCTTTTGCGCTGCTTGCCTGTTTTTTACTGATGGTAGTGGCACTGGCAGAACAGCGAGGCGTGCCGTTGATCCGCTATTTTACTATTTTTATGGGAGTGTTTTTGCAGGCGGTTCCATTTTTACTCTTGGGTGTCCTGATTTCCTCGGCCATTCAGGTCTTCATTCCGGTAGGGGTTCTGGAGCGGATATTTCCGTCTAATCCGGTCTTTGCGATGGGAATGGGAATTGGAGCCGGATTTTTTTTGCCGGTGTGTGACTGTGCGTCGATCCCTGTTTTCCAAGGATTACTGAAAAAAGGGGTTCCGCTTCCGGCTGCCATCTGTTTTATGACGGCAGCACCAATTGTAAATCCCGTTGTACTTCTTTCAACGTATTATGCTTTTAATGGGAGTTTTCGGGCAGTTTTTTACCGGACCGGTCTGGGAATCCTCTGTTCCTTTTTGATTGGCACCAGCTTTTTCATCCGGAAACCGACGGATTATTTGAAAGGAGAAGCTGGAAACACTTCATTTTGTACCTGTGGCTGCTATCGGGAGAGCAGAAGCGGAAGGCTGGGCAGGGCAGAACAATTTTTGTGGCATGCCCGCATGGAATTTTACTCGGTTGCCAGGTATCTGGTTGTGGGAATTGCGGTATCCACCCTGTTTCAGGCGGTGAATCTGGGAGTTTTAAAAGAATGGGGGGCTTCCTGCCTTCCGGTGGCGTTGTTTGCGGCGATTCTGCTGGCATTTCTGCTTTCTCTGTGCTCGTCCTCGGATGCAGTGGTGGCGAGAAGCATGGCGGGAACTTTTTCAACGGTTCCGCTTCTTGGATTTCTCGTATTTGGACCCATGATGGATATCAAAAACGTGATGATGCTGCGAGGATATTTTAAAGCATCGTTTATTGTCAGGCTGGCGCTTACGGTATTTGCAGTCTGCTTTGGAGTGGTGCTTACAGCAGGACTTCTGGGAGGAGGAATGGCAGGATGAGAAGGCATTATATCAATCCGGGGGCACTCATTGAGGCAGTGATAAGCCTCCTCTTTGGACTGAAACTCTTCTGGATGGCGTATACAGGCCAGTATCTTCTCTTTGTGACTCCCAGGATGAAAGGGTATCTGTATTTTGCGGCGCTGGTAATGGCAGTCTGGGCATTTTCCTGCTTTGCCTGGATCGGGATACCGGAATACCGGCAGCATCTGAACCGGACGCTGGTTCTTCTAATCCCACTCATGGCGCTGCAGCTGCCATATCAGGCGCTGGGGGCATCGGGGAATATGTCCTATTCCAGCCAGGGACTGGTACAGGCGGGGCGTCCGAGAGAAGAAAGCGGACAGAATGAGAAGACGGATAAGCAGGCTGTGTCTGGCGAGAGTGAAGCGGCAGTGACACAGGCAGCGGATATGTATACCGGCTCGTCTGATGACGGGACAGAATCCCTAGAAGAAACACAGGGCGGTAATATAGATGAAACAGCAGGAGCACAGGAAGATTCAGAAAGGATCGAAACGCCTCCTGGGCTGGATACAGAAAACAGGCGGATTGTCGTGGATGATGCCAGTTTTTATCCGTGGCTGGTGCAGCTCAGCTATTATCCGGAGATGTACGAAGGATATGAAATCCAGATGCATGGAACTGTTTACCGGGATGATACACTCACAGTGGGGCAGTTTGGCTTGATCCGTATGCTGATGAGCTGCTGTGTGGCAGATCTGCAGCCCTGCGGACCGCTGTGTATCTGGGATCAGGCGGAAACTCTTTCACAGGATGAATGGGTGACAGTCACAGGAACCTATCATTATGATGAAGAGAAAGGAATGGAGATTCAGGTCTTGAAGGTAGAAAAAGCAGAGGCGGCAGAGGATGAATACGTATATCCGGTTTATTGATGTCGGCCGTTCGGCTTGAACAGGGAGAGGAAATGTTTGCGGAATATTTCCTCTCCCTGCTTTTTGCTTTATAGGAACGTGTGTCCGGAGTCTTCATACGGTGGGCTGCCTGCCATGCGTGAAGAAGAGGATAGAAGAAAATGCTTCGTCCTAATTCTCCCACCGTATCTGTTCCCCCTGTACCAGCGGAAATCTTGAAAGAGTCTCCCCGTCCAGGTTCTCCCGGTTCATATCCACTGCCGTGATCTGATGGTTTTCATATGTCGTGTAGTAGTAAATCCCCTTATCCGCGTTGCAGCAGGAGGTGTAGAGTGTGATTTCATATTTTCCATCGGAGACCTCGCAGCATCCGCGCTGCTGGTCAACCGAACCTAGGATATGGAAAAACTGGCTGACACTTTCTAGCTCGGATGCGCCGGAGCGGGCATTTGATTTTGTAAAAGCGACCCGTGCAAACCGGGAAGCGGAGGAGAGGTCTCCCGGAAGTCCGAGAGCGCCCATGCCGCGGCTGTAGGTTGTAAGCGGCAGATCGGCAGAAAATGTATTCTGCGGCTGCTTCGGGGACAAGTTCATGTAATTGTTGAGGGAGAACAGCTGCTGCGGGAACGGCGGATTGTTTGTCAGGACACCCACCGGATTGTCGTAGATATGCAGCCCGTCCGCCATCGGCTCGATGACGATGCATTCATTTTTATCGGCAAGAATCCAGTGAAGCTGCGCCGGGGCAAACTGCTCGTTGAATGGGGTGTCGGTCAGTAGCATCTGGGAGAGGCGGATGCGAGCCTCTTTCACGGACGCGCACTGGCTGAGAATCCAGGGGATGAACTCAAACTGTGCGATGTTGTCATGATCCTCCTGCGGCTTCTGGTAGGAAGCATTGCCGACGAAATTCAGTCCCGCCATGCAAAGCCCCTTCTCATTAAAAGCATCATAATAAAGCGGATAATCCCCCGCCACATGTGCCATGCCGATGATGGCATAGTGGGTAGAAACCGCGCTTGCGTGGCGGAAAGTAAGTGGATAGTTGCGAGGTGTGACGGTTACTTCGTCCCCGTAAGAAAATTCATAATCTAAGGTTCTGCCGAAGTAGAAATCGGCGGTTTTGTAAGTTGCGGCTGTACACATATATGGTCTCTCCTTTTTATCTCAGTCGAGAAGACTCCCACCTCTTCAGGTGGTGAGTAATAGCAAATTTGTCTCACGGACGTTCGACTTGAAATTAAAATTTTTTGTATTTTTAGTATAACAGATTTTTCAGCGAATATAAAAAAGAATATGAAAGTACATTTAAAAATTTCCGCGTTGCTTACAATCATGTTCCGGTGTATAATACACAAAACAGAGAAAAATAGTAGGAATTAGCGGGAGAGTAAAAAATAGATAGAAAAAAGAATGGAAAACAGGAGGAAGTCATCATGGCACAGATTGAGATAAACGAAGCCCGCATCCGCGCCGAATTCGGCGAGTTGGCGCGGATCGACTCGGAAAGTTTCGGGGAACGCGAGCTGGCGGATCGCCTGAAGGAAAAGCTCACAGAGCTGGGAATCCAGGCAAAGGAAGATGACACAGCCGAGAAAATAGGAGGCAATGCGGGAAATCTGTTTGGAACGTTAAAGGGCGGGCTGCCGGGCACGCCGATCCTGCTGTCCGGGCATATGGACACGGTCGCGCCGGGAATCGGAAAGAAGCCGGTTTTTCATGAGGACGGAACCATCACTTCGGATGGAACCACCGTGCTTGGCGCGGACGATCTGACCGGGGTAATCGCCATCTTAGAAGGCATCCGTGCCGTGCAGGAGGCAGGAATCCCGCACCGGGATATCGAGATCCTCTTTGCGGCGGCGGAAGAGCCGTTTACAAGAGGAAGCTCGGAGTTCGATTTCAGCCAGTTTATGGCTAATTAAAGGGAACAAAAAGAAAGGAAAAGCACAATCCAGACGGTATCAGCGGCAGGATACAAGAATAAATTGTGATTACACAAGATTGGTGTTATAATAAGAGAAAAGTTCCTGCCGGGGCAGCCGCCCCGGTGGTATGGATAAAAAGGCAGGAAAACAATATGCACATCAGCTATAAACCACTCTGGCATACACTGTTAGAGCGTGATATGAGAAAAGAAGATTTAAGGCTTGCCGCCGGTATGACAACGAATATGATTGCCAACATGAGCAAAGAGGGAAAGCACATCAGCATGGATACATTGGCCCGTATCTGCGAAACGCTGAATTGTGAGATTACCGATGTGATTGAGTTAGTACCAGACGAGCCTGCTTCCACAGGAGGTAAGGAACATGAGCGAATTGAAACCAAGAATAACGGAAAACGGAATTGATTATATCCTTGTCGGAGATTACTATATCCCAGTTTTGAAGCTGCCGGAGGAACACCGCCCTATCGGAAAGTACGGACGGATGCACCGGGAATATTTAAGAGAAGCCCACCCAGCCAGATTGAACACATTGACACTGACCGGGGAGTTATGGACATATCTTGCAGACCTGAACGAACAGGCACAGGAACGGTTAGACACCATCATGGAGCAGATGAAGGCTGCCGATGGTGTGACCGAGGAATTGAAGCGTACCCATCAAATGGAATGGGTGCAGCGTTGCAATAACATTCACAACCGGGCAGAAGAAATTATTTTGCAAGAGATGATTTATTCATAACGGTATGGTAGAATGATTATGACAAATCGAAAGTTGACAAGGAGTTTTGATAGCGTGAAAAAGTTTATGGAAGAAGTTTTAATTGATGATAATATGGTTTTTGATATTGATAATTTAAAAGGATTTCTTAATGATACCAGTTCATTTGGGTTTATAGCTAAAGAAAATAATAAAATTATAGGATTTGCATATTGCTATACACTTTTAAGACCTGATGGAAAAACAATGTTTTATTTACACTCAATAGGAATGTTACCTAACTATCAAGACAAAGGTTATGGTTCAAAATTATTATCTTTTATTAAGGAATATTCTAAAGAGATTGGTTGTTCTGAAATGTTTTTAATAACTGATAAAGGTAATCCTAGAGCTTGCCATGTATATGAAAAATTAGGTGGTAAAAATGATTATAAAGATGAAATAGTATATGTATATGATTATGAAAAAGGTGATAAATAAATGAATATAGTTGAAAATGAAATATGTATAAGAACTTTAATAGATGATGATTTTCCTTTGATGTTAAAATGGTTAACTGATGAAAGAGTATTAGAATTTTATGGTGGTAGAGATAAAAAATATACATTAGAATCATTAAAAAAACATTATACAGAGCCTTGGGAAGATGAAGTTTTTAGAGTAATTATTGAATATAACAATGTTCCTATTGGATATGGACAAATATATAAAATGTATGATGAGTTATATACTGATTATCATTATCCAAAAACTGATGAGATAGTCTATGGTATGGATCAATTTATAGGAGAGCCAAATTATTGGAGTAAAGGAATTGGTACAAGATATATTAAATTGATTTTTGAATTTTTGAAAAAAGAAAGAAATGCTAATGCAGTTATTTTAGACCCTCATAAAAATAATCCAAGAGCAATAAGGGCATACCAAAAATCTGGTTTTAGAATTATTGAAGATTTGCCAGAACATGAATTACACGAGGGCAAAAAAGAAGATTGTTATTTAATGGAATATAGATATGATGATAATGCCACAAATGTTAAGGCAATGAAATATTTAATTGAGCATTACTTTGATAATTTCAAAGTAGATAGTATTGAAATAATCGGTAGTGGTTATGATAGTGTGGCATATTTAGTTAATAATGAATACATTTTTAAAACAAAATTTAGTACTAATAAGAAAAAAGGTTATGCAAAAGAAAAAGCAATATATAATTTTTTAAATACAAATTTAGAAACTAATGTAAAAATTCCTAATATTGAATATTCGTATATTAGTGATGAATTATCTATACTAGGTTATAAAGAAATTAAAGGAACTTTTTTAACACCAGAAATTTATTCTACTATGTCAGAAGAAGAACAAAATTTGTTAAAACGAGATATTGCCAGTTTTTTAAGACAAATGCACGGTTTAGATTATACAGATATTAGTGAATGTACTATTGATAATAAACAAAATGTATTAGAAGAGTATATATTGTTGCGTGAAACTATTTATAATGATTTAACTGATATAGAAAAAGATTATATAGAAAGTTTTATGGAAAGACTAAATGCAACAACAGTTTTTGAGGGTAAAAAGTGTTTATGCCATAATGATTTTAGTTGTAATCATCTATTGTTAGATGGCAATAATAGATTAACTGGAATAATTGATTTTGGAGATTCTGGAATTATAGATGAATATTGTGATTTTATATACTTACTTGAAGATAGTGAAGAAGAAATAGGAACAAATTTTGGAGAAGATATATTAAGAATGTATGGAAATATAGATATTGAGAAAGCAAAAGAATATCAAGATATAGTTGAAGAATATTATCCTATTGAAACTATTGTTTATGGAATTAAAAATATTAAACAGGAATTTATCGAAAATGGTAGAAAAGAAATTTATAAAAGGACTTATAAAGATTGATTATATAATATATGAAAAGCTATTATAAAAGACATTAGTATTAAATAGTTTAAAAAAATGAAAAATAATAAAGGAAAAAAATATTTCTTAAAATTGTGATAGGGGTTGTTCTTGCTTGTATTTTATTTGTTTGTTTTCTTTATACGAACAATGAGATCGGCGTGACTTCATCTAAGCTGGAGGCAGATATTCGTTCGTCGCAGAAGATTAAGGATGATTGGACGGTCGATGGAAGCGTTTCCAGCACGATGGCTGCATATATTTCTTACCCTCAGGATTTGAGTGACCATTCTTTTTCCGTCTATGTCAATCGTCCAGGACTTTCCTTCGGATATTTTTTCCGTGGAGGTGGAACTCTTTCGGGGATTCAAAGAGGAATTGTGGAGTTTACTGTAGAGGGATATAATGAACGAGCATTTATTTCTATGAATCAACAGCAGGTGCAACAACTTGAAATAGATGATGGCAACACAATTCAAGTGGTTGATATTGACCGCAATAAACCTTTTGCGATTGTCTTGCCTATAAATGCGGGTAATATTACTTTTTATGATGTAAATAGAAATACTGTGGAATATTGGAATAATCCTCTTTGACAAATTCCAGTTTGTCGTGCTAAAAATTCAACTGAATAATCCCAGCAAAAACCGCTGCTACATGGAAGCCAACAAACCATGCAACAGCGGTTTTTCTTTATCGTTTTTTCCTCTGGCTGATAGGCGTTCCCATTTTCTTTGATTTTTTGAGAATCCGAATCAGCCAGCGAAATTCTTCATCTGACAGATTTTTATAGTTGATACCAAGCTGCTTACAGTAAAGGACAACCAGCTTTTCATCACGGCTGCCCTTGAAATTTTCAACCGCTTCCAGATTTTCTTTCAGTTCATCGGCAACGGTGGTCTGAGGTGCACTCTCGCTGTCCTTTTTATGGGCTTCCCGAATATCCCGGATAATCAGGTTGAGGTCATCCCGTACCATGTGACTGAAATATTCATCATCACTGATATGGGCGGCTTGCAACACTTTCAAATGGGGGTCATCTTCGCCGGGGCGATACCGTTCAATGATTTCATGCCGGACGGTATCGACAAGGGCGTTGAGGTTTTGAATCTGCATGGTGGCAATCCCATCCACATAAATCTCAATGTCCGCAAGAAACTTGATAAAGTCCTTATGGGTGGCAAGTTCGCACAGCAGACGGTTGTTAATCCGACCGCTTTTCAGAAGTGCTACCATCTCATCACTCAAATGCAGCTCCCTTAATGGCGTGTTGATCTCCGCCCGGTTCTCTGTCCGGCAAAAGAGATAATCGAGGGACACCCCATAAAAATCTGCCAGCAGGATAAGGTTGCCATGATTGATTTCCTTATAGTCGTCTTTTTCATAACTGCCAAGAGCCGATTTTGAAATACCCGTTTGCTCAGCCAGTTCTTCCAGTTTTAATCCTTTGTTTAATCGTAAATCTTTTAGCCGTTCCTGTATTGTAGTAGCTCCGTTCATTGAAGCAGTTCCCCCTTTCTAACGACATTTATAACCGTTGAATTGATTATACCATATCAATTCCGCAATCGTGGAAATTTCTGATTTTTACCCCGAATTCCTACTTTGTGGACATACGGCACAGGGCACAAAAATGTTCTATGATACAGGTAGTTCATCGATGGATTATTCCAATCGAATGACCAGCCTGTGTGGGATATGCTTCCCCGGCGATGTAGCGCCATGACTTTTGGCAGGGATGTGGAGGAACCCTGACCGAAACGAGCGTACCAAAGGGAGCGATACGCCGCTGTGAGATTCAGGGGAGGAACGACACCGGGGAGAACTGGCGAACTGACACCGAAATGATACCGAAACACAACAATCTGATAGGGGGACAGTCTACCCTATCGCTGATACTTCGGGAGATTTTAAGCGGCTCTATGGCTGTAATTTTACCGAAAATCGCCCCGAAACCATACACTAAAACGGGAGGAAGCGCAATATGCCGAGAATGAGCAAAAAGAGGAAGTATGAGCTTTCCTTTTACCTCAATGACCGGGGGCGTGTCACTTACAACGAATTATGCCGGAAATGCCAGCATGGGTGCAAGCAGAGCTTCCGGGCGGTTGTGATTGACTGCCCCTGTTATTTATCCAAACGAGCAAAGAAAAAGGAGGAACACACAGAATGAATTTTGAATTTATGACGATAGACACACCATTGCCGCCCTGTATGCCTTTTCCCAGAGCGTTGACAGGATTTCCAGTCAGCAGCACCGCAAAGGTCATGTACTGCCGGATGCTGGACGCTATGCTCTCCAAAGGGCAGGAGGACGAGAACGGAATCCTCTTTGTCTGCTTCCCTGTCACAGCCATTGCCGCAGTCCTGTCCCGCAGCTCCATGACGGTCAAGCGTTCTCTGAATGAACTGGAAACTGCCGGACTTATCATGCGGGTGCGTCAGGGCATTGGAGAACCAAACAGGATTTATGTGCTGATACCGGGAAAGGAGGACGCTGCCCTTGCCTGATACATCAAAGCTGGAAAAACTCAATCGGGAGTTGGAAAAAAGCGAAAAGAAACTGCGGAAAGCCATCAATGATGAAAAGGCATTGCAGCATCAGCTGAAGCAGCTTACCCGAAAAGAACGAACGCACCGGCTCTGTACACGTGGCGGTATGCTGGAAAGTTTTCTGCAAGAACCGGAACGCCTGACAGATGATGATGTCATGCTGTTGTTGAAACTCATTTTTCACAGACAGGACACGCAGGAACTATTGAAAAAACTGCTGGAACGGGAGATGCCGGAACCCCCTTAGTTTACTAAGGGCGCAATTATACACCACCCAGAGGTTGGTGCATTGCGTTCTCCGAAGGCTCCTCGCCGGAGGGCTGTGATTTTCCGCAGTCATGGTCTGCTCCAAATCATACAGGGGACGCTACGCTTCCCCTGCGCTGGCTGCCGCCAGCTACCCTTTTGTGAACTTGCCATCTGGGGACACCTTGCGTTGCAAGCTGTTCCCAGCCGACAAGTTTTACAAAATCTCTCTATACTTTGACGGTCGAATAAAGTATAATGAAGTCAACGACTAATCGGAATTTGGAGGTAATATGCTTATGAAAAAATTTCTTTCTTTGTTTTTGTGTCTTACTTGTGTACTGACTTTAGTTGCGTGTGGAAAAAAGGTAGCTCCTATTACGTTACCTCAAACCGACGAGATTACATCTATTGATATAACTTTTGGGGAAAATACAGTAAGTCATTCAGACAAAACTTGGATAAGTGAAATAATCGCCGATATTTCCAGTTCTGAACCGACTAAGAAGGAAAGTGTTCAAGACTGTCCACAAGTGGAAAGTTATATCAAAATTGACTTCCAGTTTGAGACAGGAACAAGTACTATCTTTGCGTATGAGGATAGTGGTAAATACTATATTGAACAGCCTTATCAAGGAATTTATAAAATTGATAGCCAACTATTCGAAAGGTTACAAGAAACTGATTAATTCCAGTTTGCCACCCACACATCGGGTCAACTTGTCCCGAACTTTTACAACTAAATACCCGCCGCCCACACAGCGGCACACCGAGCAGGAAATCTGAAAAAGGTCTCCTGCTTTTTTTCTGCCCAAAATGGGGTGGCAAAACGCCACCCCATCCACCGATTACCGAAAGGAGTGATACGAAATGCCCTGTCCGCACAACGAAATCACGATTGTTCAGCGCAGCCAGCGACAGTCTGCTGTTGCCGCCGCTGCTTACCAAAGCGGCGAAAAGCTGTTCTGTGAATACGACCAGCAAGTGAAGCACTACCCGGAAAAGCGTGGTATCGTCCACAATGAAATTCTGCTCCCGGCAAACGCCCCACGGTCGTATGCAGACCGCAATACCTTATGGAACGCCGCCGAAGCGGTGGAAAAGCAATGGAACTCCCAGCTTGCAAGGCGGTGGGTGCTTACCATCCCAAGAGAGATACCACCCGACCAGTATGCTGTCCTTGTCCGGGAGTTTTGTGAGCAGCAGTTTGTTTCCAAAGGCATGATTGCTGATTTTGCAATCCATGACCCCCATCCGCCGGGACACAATCCCCACGCCCATGTCATGCTCACTATGAGTTCAATGTACGAACATGGAAAATGGCTTCCCAAGAGCCGCAAGGTTTATGACCTTGACGAAAACGGGGAACGGATCAAACTTCCGTCCGGCAGATGGAAAAGCCACAAGGAGGATACGGTGGATTGGAACGACCAGAAGTATTGCGAAATCTGGCGGCATGAATGGGAGGTCATCCAGAACCGCTATCTGGAAGCCAATGACCGCCCAGAGCGTGTGGACTTGCGTTCTTATGCCAGACAGGGGCTTGATATTATCCCTACTGTCCATGAGGGAGCTGCTGTCCGGCAGATGGAAAAGCGGGGTATCCAGACGAACATCGGCAACCTGAACCGGGAAATCAGAGCCGCCAACCGCCTGATGAAGTCTATCCGGCAGCTCATTCAAAACCTCAAAGGCTGGATTACCGAGCTGGGAGAAAAACGAAAAGAACTGCTTGCACAAAAAGCGGCGGAGGAAGCGACACTTCTTCCCAATCTGCTGATGAAGTATATGGAGATACGAAAGGAAGAACGGAAGGACTGGACAAGGGCTGGACAGAACCGGGGGACTTCACAGGACTTAAAGGCAGTCAGCGAAGCCCTGTCCTATCTCCGTCAAAAGGGGATTTCTACTGTGGAGGACTTAGAAGTATTTCTGGAATCTTCCGGGAAATCAGCCGCAGATTACCGCAGTCAGATGAAGCCAAAGGAAGCCCGCAGCAAAGTGATTGACGGGATTCTTGCCAGCCGGACAGACTGCAAGGAATGTAAGCCTGTCTATGAGAAGTACCAGAAGATATTTTTCAAGAAAACAAAGGAGAAATTCAAACAGGAACACCCGGAGGTCGCCCGGTATGCGAAAGCCACCGCCTACCTTGCCAAGCACCCGGACGATAAGGACAGCACCCAAAAGGAACTGCAACAGGAGCAGGAAAAACTTCTCAGCGAAATCGCAGAGCTGAAAGTACCGCTGACAGAGGTACAGGAGGATTTGAAGAAGCTGCGGGACATCCGCTACTGGGTACGGAAAGCCACCCCCGGCACAGAAGAAAGCAAAGAGCCGCCCAAGAAGCAGCCCCTCAAAGAAGTCTTGCAGGATAAGGCGGACGAGAAAAAAGCACAAAGAACTGCCCCGGTGCAGACAAAACACAAACAACAGGATATGGAACTTTAACAGGCACTTGCCATTTTCAGATTGAGAATGTCAGGTGCTTTTCTTTTTTTCAAGGAGGGATAGATTTGAATGTATTTGAAGCTGTGAAGCAGTCCGTCACAACAAGACAGGCTGCGGAGCATTATGGAATCCATGTAGGTCGGAACGGGATGGCTTGCTGCCCGTTCCATAACGATAAAACCCCAAGCATGAAGCTGGATCGGCGTTACCACTGCTTCGGCTGCGGTGCGGATGGGGATGTGATTGATTTTGCCGCCGCCCTGTATGGGCTGGGAAAGAAAGAAGCCGCCGTACA